>NZ_JAAKZW010000034.1 GCF_011044995.1 Streptomyces mesophilus
CCCCAGGACGCCCGCCCCGTCTCCTTCGGCCCGGAGTTCCCCGTGTACGTGCAGCGCGGGCGCGGGCAGGGCGTCGTGTCGGTGGACGGGCTGCCCGAGGGGCCGGTCCTGGTCGAGCTGTGGCACCAGGGCGAGGGCTACACCTGCGTCTACACGCTCAACCGCCGCAACAAGGACGACGATCTCCTCTTCAACACCACGCTCGTGGACCTGCGCGGCAGCGCCGCCGTCCACCACAAGGGCAACCGTCCGCTGCGGCTGCGGGTCGACGCCGACAACGACTGGACTGTGCAGATCCGCCCCGTGTCGGTGGCCCGTGAGCTCGGCGAGGGCCTGCAGGGACGCGGCCCCGAGGTCCTCACGTACCGCGGAATGCTCGCGGATCTCGACGTGAGCTTCGCCGGCGACGAGGACGGTGACGACGACGGCGGCTCCATGTCGATCTACACCTCACCGGCCGGCACCGTGCACGAGGACAAGCGCGACATGCTGATGTACGAGGTAGGCCGCCTGAACCAGACCTTCCCGCTCACCGAGGGCCCGCTGATCCTGCTCATCGAGGCGGACGGCGCCTGGTCGCTGCGCGCCCGCCCGGTGCCCACCCCGGATCCGGTCATCGCCCAGCGGACCGGGATGTACGAGGGGCGCGGCGAGCAGACGGTGACGCTGGTCAACCCGACCCCGGGACGGCCCTGTCTGCTCGACTACACGATCGTCTCCGAGGACAGCTGGGGATACCGGACCGAGCTGCTCGACGAGTACGACGAGGCCGAGACCTTCCTCGAGGGCTCCCAGGACGGGGACACCGGCCGGGTCGTCGCGTTCCGCGAGGGGCAGACGGAGATACGGATACGGATCAAGGGGGCGGGCGACTGGAGCCTGCGCCCGCTGCCGCTGGAGCACGCGCCGCCGTTGCAGGGCCCGGTCGCGGGCGTGGGCCGCGCGGTGTTCCGGCACACGGGTGCGCCCATGATGCTGACGCTGGAGCGCACCTCCAGGGACGAGACTCCCCTGGTGGTGAACTCGATCCAGACCGGCGGGCGTACGGCGATCACCGCACAGGCCGGCAACGGGCGGCGGCCCGTCACCGGACCGGTCTGGGTGCAGAACGGCGAGTGCTACATCAGCGTGCGCACCCCGGGTGAGACGGCCTGGAAGCTCACCCCGGCCGCCGCGCAGTCCGCCGAGCCCTTCGACCGCAAGATCGAGGGGCGTGGTTACACGCTCGTGTACTACTCCGGTCCCGGAGCGGATCTGGTCTTCAAGGGGGACGGCGGGGCGATCGGCGCGGTCTGGCGGCTCGACGCCTCGTTCGAGCCGGTGGACCGCCTCCAAGTGGGACCGGGAAAGTTCCGCGCCGCGGGCCCCGGCTTCCTACAGGTGCGGATCGCGGGCAAATGGGAGCTGTCGGTGTAGCACCGAAGTCCGCACACCCGCGGACCGGTGGACCAAAGCCCCTGGTGATCAAGGACGGACGTCCTGCTCACCAGGGGCTTTTGCCGGGAGCGTACGGCCTTTCGGATGCCTCAGCCTGGGCAGATAAGCGCCGAATAACCCTTGCTGGAGCACCCGCATGTCTGCACCGGTGGACACCCCACCCGAAGCCGAGGAGCAGCCGCTCCACTCGAACCCCGGCTCGAGCCATCACTTCCTGCGCCGCGCGGCCCTGCGCCGCCGCAACCCCAAGCTGCGCGAGACCGATGTCACCGTGACGCCCGAGCCGGCGGTGAAGCGCGCCGTGAAGGCGACGATGCTCGGCAACGCCATGGAGTGGTTCGACTTCGGCGTCTACGCGTATCTCGCCGTCACCATCGGCAAGGTCTTCTTCCCGTCCGGGAACGACACCGCGCAGGTCCTCTCGTCCCTGGCGACGTTCGCCGCGGCCTTCCTCGTCCGCCCGCTCGGCGGCATGGTGTTCGGCCCGCTCGGCGACCGGATCGGCCGCAAGAAGGTCCTCGCCCTGACGATGATCATGATGTCGACCGCGACCTTCGCGATCGGCGTGCTCCCTGGTTACGCCACGGTGGGCCTGTGGGCGCCGGCGCTGCTGATCTTCTTCCGTATGGTGCAGGGCTTCTCCACCGGTGGTGAGTACGGCGGCGCGGCCACCTTCATCGCCGAGTACGCCCCGGACAAGCGGCGCGGGTTCTTCGGCAGCTTCCTGGAGTTCGGCACGCTGATCGGCTACACGTTCGCGGCCGTGCTCGTCACCGTCCTGCAGACCGTGCTGAGCGACGCGCAGATGCTCGACTGGGGCTGGCGCATCCCGTTCATGGTCGCCGCCCCGATGGGTCTGGTCGGTCTCTATCTGCGGATGAGGCTGGAGGAGACCCCGGCGTTCCAGCAGATGGAGGACGAGTCCTCGGCGGGCGGCGGTCCGCAGGAGCGGGTGCCGTTCCTCCAGCGGTTCGCCGGTCTGTGGCCCGCGATCGCCGTGTGTATCGCGCTGGTCGCCGCGTACAACGTCGCGGACTACATCCTGCTTTCGTACATGCCGACGTATCTGCAGAACACCGTCGGCTACTCGGGGACCGCCGGCCTGATGGCGATCGTGATCGTGATGCTGATCCTGATGGCGCTGATCAACGCGGTCGGGCGGCTCTCCGACAGCATCGGCCGCAAGCCGCTGCTGCTCGCGGGGTCGATCGGCTTCCTGGTGCTGCCCGTGCCGGCCTTCCTCCTGATCGGCACCGGTCACTGGATCTCGGTCTTCGCGGGCCTCATGCTGCTCGGTCTGCCGCTGCTCTGCCTGCTCGCCACGATGTCCTCGGTGCTGCCCGCGCTGTTCCCCACGGCGCTGCGGTACGGCGCGCTCGCGATCGCCTTCAACATCTCCGTGTCCCTGTTCGGCGGTACCGCGCCGCTGGCCGTGGAGGCGCTGGTCAGCGCGACCGGGAACGATCTGATGCCCGCGTACTACGTGATGGCCTTCGCCGTGGTCGGCATCATCGCGGTGGCGACCCTGAAGGAGTCGGCGGGCAAGCCGCTCGAGGGTTCGCCGCCCTCGGTGGCCACCCGTGAGGAGGCCAGGGAGCTGGTGCAGGCGCAGTACGACCGCGCCTGAGCCCGGTGCGCGGTCCGGCGGAGATGTCCGCCGGACCGCGCACCCCGTCTCGCTTCCTGGGCAAACGATTGGACACGAGTGCCCCACGTCACCGCATGATGGGACCGTCCCCAGGGCAGGCGCACGGAGCCAGAGCGCCACAGCAGAAGGAGTCACCGTGAGGGTCGGAATCGTCGGAGCCACCGGTCAGGTCGGCACAGTCATGCGCAGGATCCTCGTGGAGCGAAAGTTCCCGGTGGACGAGCTGCGTCTGTTCGCCTCCGCCCGCAGCGCCGGCAAGACCCTCGACGGCGTCACGATCGAGGACGCCGCCACGGCCGACTACTCCGGCCTGGACATCGTGCTCTTCTCCGCGGGCGGCGCCACCTCCAAGGCCCTCGCCGAGAAGGTCGCCGGACAGGGCGCCGTCGTGATCGACAACTCCAGCGCCTGGCGCAAGGACCCCGAGGTCCCGCTCGTCGTGTCCGAGGTCAACCCGCACGCGATCGCGAACCGCCCCAAGGGCATCATCGCCAACCCGAACTGCACGACGATGGCCGCGATGCCGGTCCTCAAGCCGCTGCACGAGGAGGCGGGCCTCACCGCGCTGATCGCCACCACCTACCAGGCCGTCTCCGGCTCCGGTCTCGCCGGCGTGGCCGAGCTGCACGGCCAGGTGCAGAAGGTCGCCGCCGAGGCCGACAAGCTCACGCACGACGGCTCCGCCGTGGACTTCCCCGAGCCGGACGTCTACAAGCGCCCCATCGCCTTCAACGTGCTTCCGCTCGCCGGCAGCATCGTCGACGACGGTCTGAACGAGACCGACGAGGAGCAGAAGCTCCGCAACGAGTCCCGCAAGATCCTCGAGATCCCGGAGCTCAAGGTCTCCGGCACCTGCGTACGCGTCCCGGTCTTCTCCGGCCACTCGCTCCAGGTGAACCTCCGCTTCGAGCGCCCCCTCTCCCCCGAGCGCGCCACCGAGATCCTCGGCTCCGCCCCCGGCGTCGAACTCTCCGAGATCCCGACCCCGCTGCAGGCCGCAGGGCAGGACGTCTCGTACGTCGGCCGCATCCGGAGCGACGAGACCGCCGAGAACGCCCTCTCGCTCTTCCTCTCCGGTGACAACCTCCGCAAGGGCGCGGCGCTCAACGCCGTCCAGATCGCGGAGCTGGTCGCCGAGGAGCTCGGCGCCAAGTAGCACAGAGCGGTTCGAAAGAGGCGGTCACCCAGTGTGGTGACCGCCCTTTTCGCGTACGGCGATAACGCGATGCCCACCCCCGTATCCGCGTGGAAGGATGGCCGAAAAGTCGGATACCTAGGAGATGACCGCGTGCCAGGCACCAATCTGACCCGTGAAGAGGCGCAGCAGCGGGCCAAGCTGCTCACCGTTGACTCGTACGAGATCGATCTCGACCTCTCCGGAGCGCAGGAGGGCGGCACGTACCCGTCGGTGACGACGGTGCGTTTCGAGTGCGCCGAGCAGAACGCCGAGTCCTTCATCGACCTCGTCGCCGACGCCGTCCACGAGGTGGTCCTGAACGGCAAGTCGCTGGACGTGGCCGCCGTCTTCCGTGACTCGCGGATCGCGCTGAAGCATCTGCAGCAGGGCGGGAACGTCCTCAAGGTCGTCGCCGACTGCGCGTACACCAACACCGGTGAGGGACTGCACCGGTTCGTCGACCCGGTCGACGACCAGGCGTATCTGTACACGCAGTTCGAGGTGCCGGACGCCCGCCGGGTGTTCGCGAACTTCGAGCAGCCGGACCTCAAGGCCACCTTCCAGTTCACGGTGAAGGCGCCCAGCGGCTGGACCGTCATCTCGAACTCCCCGACGCCGGAGCCCAAGGACGACGTCTGGACGTTCGCGCCGACGCCGCGGATCTCCACGTACATCACGGCGCTGATCGTGGGCCCGTACCACGCGGTGCACGCGACCTACGAGCGCGACGGACAGTCCGTGCCGCTGGGCATCTACTGCCGGCCCTCGCTCGCCGAGTTCCTCGACGCCGACGCGATCTTCGACGTCACGCGGCAGGGCTTCGACTGGTTCCAGGAGAAGTTCGACTACGCGTACCCCTTCGAGAAGTACGACCAGCTCTTCGTGCCCGAGTTCAACGCGGGCGCGATGGAGAACGCGGGCGCGGTGACCATCCGCGACCAGTACGTGTTCCGCTCCAAGGTGACGGACGCCGCGTACGAGGTGCGGGCCGAGACGATCCTGCACGAGCTCGCCCACATGTGGTTCGGCGACCTCGTGACCATGGAGTGGTGGAACGACCTCTGGCTCAACGAGTCCTTCGCCACGTACACCTCCATCGCCTGCCAGGCGTACGCGGAGGGCTCGAAGTGGCCGCACTCGTGGACCACGTTCGCCAACTCCATGAAGACCTGGGCGTACCGGCAGGACCAGCTGCCCTCGACCCACCCGATCATGGCGGACATCCGCGACCTCGACGACGTGCTCGTGAACTTCGACGGGATCACGTACGCCAAGGGCGCCAGCGTGCTCAAGCAGCTGGTCGCGTACGTCGGGATGGACGAGTTCTTCACCGGAGTGCAGGCGTACTTCAAGCGCCACGCGTTCGGGAACACCCGGCTCAGCGATCTGCTCGGCGCCCTGGAGGAGACCAGCGGACGCGACCTGAGCGCCTGGTCGAAGCTGTGGCTGCAGACCGCGGGCATCAACATCCTGCGGCCGCAGATCGAGACCGACGCGAACGGGAACATCACCGCCTTCGCCGTACGCCAGGAGGCCCCCGCGCTGCCCGCCGGCGCCAAGGGTGAGCCCACCCTGCGTCCGCACCGGATCGCGATCGGCCTGTACGACCTCGATGACGCGTCCGGCAAGCTGGTCCGCTCCGACCGCATCGAGCTGGACGTCGACGGCGAGATCACCGAGGTGCCCGAGCTCGTCGGCCGCCACCGTCCCGCGGTGATCCTGCTCAACGACGACGACCTGTCGTACGCGAAGGTCCGTCTCGACCCCGAGTCCCTTCGCCATGTCACCCAGCACCTGGGCGACTTCGAGGCCTCGCTGCCGCGCGCCCTGTGCTGGGCCTCGGCCTGGGACATGACCCGCGACGGCGAGCTGCCGACCCGCGACTACCTGTCCCTGGTGCTCTCCGGCGTCGGCAAGGAGTCCGACATCGGCGTGGTGCAGTCGCTGCACCGGCAGGTCAAGCTGGCGCTCGACCTGTACGCGGCACCGGACTTCCGCGAGGCCGGGCTCGCCCGCTGGACCGAGGCGGCCCTCACGCACCTGCGGTCCGCCGAACCGGGCAGCGACCACCAGCTGGCGTGGGCGCGGGCATTCGCGGCGACGGCCCGTACCGAGGAGCAACTGGATCTGCTGGGGGGCCTGTTGGAGGGCACCGAGACGGTCGAGGGCCTCGCGGTCGACACCGAGCTGCGCTGGGCGTTCGTGCAGCGGCTCGCGGCCACCGGGCGGTACGAGGAGGCGGAGATCGCCGCCGAGTACGCGCGCGACAAGACCGCGGCCGGCGAGCGGCACGCCGCCAGCGCGCGGGCCTCGCGTCCGACGCCTGAGGCGAAGGCCGAGGCGTGGGCTTCGGTCGTCGACTCGGACAAGCTGCCCAACGCGCTCCAGGAAGCGGTGATCGGGGGCTTCGTGCAGAGCGACCAGCGGGAGCTGCTCGCCCCGTACACGGGGAAGTTCTTCGCGGCGGTCAAGGATGTGTGGGCGTCGCGCTCGCACGAGATGGCGCAGCAGATCGCGGTGGGCCTCTACCCGGCGTTCCAGGTCGAGCAGGCGACGCTGGACGCCACGGACGCCTGGGTCGCCGAGGCCGAGCCCAACGCGGCGCTCGGCCGGCTCGTCTCGGAGTCGCGCGCGGGTGTCGAGCGGGCCCTGAAGGCGCAGGCGGCGGACGCGCGGGCCGCGTCCTGATCGCCTAGCGCACAGCACAGCGCCCGGTCCCTCCAAGAGGGGCCGGGCGCTGCGTTGTCCGGCCGGCTCCGGCCTCCCGCGTACGGGAGACCGGAGACCGGTCAGGGGCGGTGGATCAGCCGACGCTCACGCTGTTCCAGGTGCCCGTGGCGTCCGTGTACCCGCCGAGGAAGCAGGCGGGGACGGCCGTCACCAGGTTGGACGCGATGTCCCAGTCCGCGGTGGCGTGCACCTTCATGCCCTTGTACTGGCCCGCGGTGACGATGCCGTCGAAGTTGGCGCCCGTGAGCGTCAGCTTCGAGGTGCCCATGACCGTGCTCTGGACCGTACGGCCGTTGATCAGCCAGGTCATGGTGCCGGTCATCTCGGCGTTCGGGAGGCCGAGCGAGGGCAGACACGAACCCTTGCCGGACCCCTCGAAGTTGACCTCCACATAGGCGGGGGTCCGCTTGGAGTCGACCGACTTGCAGCCGGCGCTGGTGCCGGAGCCGGTGAAGCTCTGGAGCTTGTCGCCCATGGTCAGACCCGGCTTGATGCTGAGCGACGCGAGGCCGCCGTAGCAGTGGACGCCGGGACCGCCCGCACCGTCGTTCGGGGTGATCTCGAAGGTGTGCTTGACCGGGTCGGTGGTCTTGTCACCATCGGTGACAACTCCGGCCTGGCCCTCAAGCGTGCCCTCGGCGCCTTCCGCGACCTCGGTCGTGACCTTGATCGACGGGTACTGGCTGCCGGGCTGCAGGGCGTCGGCGCCCGTACCGGGACGGGTGCAGGTGACCGTCTGGCCGGCGATCTTGCACTCCCAGCCGGGGCCGACCGCGGTCCTCGGGGTGACGCCCTCGGGGAACGTCTCCGTGACGGTGACCGTGTCATGCGTCGGACCGGCGTCGGCGGCGTTGCTGACGTCGACCAGGAACGTGGCCGGCTTGCCGGCCACCACCTCGCCCTCGGGCTTGGTGGCCACGGACAGGTCGGGCTCCTTCGTGGAGACCGGGGTGACCGTGACGGTGTCCTTGACCGGCGCCTTGGGCTCGGCGCCCGGGGTGCTCGCACCGGTGGTGCCGGTCAGGTCGCCCTTGGCGCCCTTGTCGACCTCGGTGGCGACGTGGATCGGCGGGAACTGCTCGCCCGGCTTCAGGGTGTCGGGCCGGGTGCAGGTGACCTTCTGGCCCTCGATCTTGCAGGTCCAGCCGTCGCCCGACGCCGTGACCGGCTTGATGCCGTCGGGGAAGGTCCGCTCGACCGTGGTCGGGCCCGTGGTGGGTCCGGCGTCGGGCGCGTCGGCCACCGCGATCACGAAGTTCGCGGGCTTGCCGGCGACGACATCGCCGTCGGGCTTGGTGACCACCGTCAGGTTCGGGTCCTTGACGGCCGGCTTGACCGTGGTGGTGTCCTTGACCGGAGTCGGGTTCGGCATGTCCGGCGTCGCGACGACCGTGGCACCGGTCAGGTCACCGGAGGCGTCGTCGGCGACCTCGGTCTTCACGATGATCGGCGGGGCCGACTCACCGGGCTTGAGCACCGGCTTGTCACCGGGCCTGGTGCACTTGACCTCCTGGCCCTCGACCTTGCAGTCCCAGCCGTCACCCGCGGCGGACACGGGCTTGATCCCCTCGGGGAAGCTGCGGACCAGGGCGATGGTGTCGCCGGTACGGGTCGGCCCGGCCTGGGGCTTGTTGGTGACGTCGATCTGGTACTCGGCCGGCTCGCCGGCCTGCACCTCGCCGCGGGGCTTGGTGACGACCGTCAGGTCCGGACCCTTGGCCGGGATGACGTCGACCTTGTTGGTGTCCGGCTTGGTGTTCATGTCGTTCGGCGTCGTGGCGTCCGAGATGATCGGCTGCTCGCCCTTGACCGTGGGTGCGACATCGGTGGTCACGGTGACCGGCGGAGCCGACTCACCGGGCTTGAGCACCGGGCCCGGACGTGTGCAGGTGACCGTCTGGCCCTCGACCTTGCAGTCCCAGCCGTCGCCCGACGCGGTCTTGGGCACGATGCCGGCGGGGAAGGTCTGCGTGGTCGTGATCGGGCCCGTGGTCGGACCGCCCAGCTTGTCGTTGCTGGTCGTCATCGTGAACTTGGCCGGCTCGCCGGCCTTCACGGTGCCGTCCGGCACGACCTTCGTGAACAGGTTCGGGTCCAGGGTCTCGATCTTGCCGTTCCAGATCTCGTGGATCTGGGTCGAGGCGCCGGTGGACGCGGAGAAGCCGATGCGCAGCTTGTCCGGGACGGGCGGCTGGCCCTCGATGGTGTCGAGGTCGACCGGCGGGATGACCTCACGCAGCGGCGTACCGTCGTGGAAGTCGACCTGGACGCGCATGACGCCCTCGTGCGACAGCTCGACGATGGCGGTGCGCTTGGCCTCCTCGCGGGTCTTCGCCTCCGAGAGCGCGAAGCGGCGGCCCGACTGGTACGAGGCGACGAAGGGGTTGTTGAGAGCCGCGCCCGCGGCATCCTTCTCGGCGCCGCGGATGGTGACGGAGTTGGGCTTGGCGGCGGCGGGACCGCCCTTGTGGTAGTCCGGCATCCAGTCGCGGGTGAAGTTGCCGTAGACGTCGAAGCCGATGCCGAGGTAGCCGCCCGGCAGCTTGGAGTAGCCGAGACCGGCGCCGTTCTTGCCCGCGTGCTCGGGCAGCGGCTTGCTGCCGTCCATGAGCATCAGGGCGAGGCCGTCGGCGGCCTGTGCGGTCGCCGGTTTGTACATCGCGAAGTCGACGGTCCAGCGCAGACCGGCTCGCGCGTCGAAGGTACGCGTGGTCATCACGTACCCGTTCTGCATCTTCTTGTTCGAGGTCAGCCGCAGCGCGCCCTGGCCGGGCTTGTCCGGCGTGGTGGGCATGCCCGGGTGGGTCTGGCAGCCGCGCAGCGGAGCGACCGTCGCATCGCCGACGGGTCCTGCGGGCCCTGCCGTGCCGTCGCCCTTGTCCACGGGGGTCATGGGCGCGGCGGTGAGACAGGCCCAGCCGGTCGGGTCGCCCTTGAGGTACGGGCCCGCGTACCAGAGCGACTCGTCCTTGACCCGCTCGCCCGAGAAGGGCTCACTGCCGATCTCGGCCGCCGCAGCGGGCGCGGCCGTCGTCAGGGACAGCCCTCCTGCGGCCAGTACGGCGGCGACTCCGAGCGCGGTGGCGCGCCAAGGGGGTCGGAGCCTTCCTGTCCGCCGTCTGGAGCGGACTGCGTTATCTGCCATGGTGCTCTCCTCCCGGAGCGCGGCAGATCAGTCACCCGCGCCCGGACTATCACTGTGTGTAGTTTCATGACTTCGCAACGTAGTCATGCTTGCGATCATCGGACCACCGGCCGTCGGTTTCCGCGCGCCCAAAGGGCCAACAGAATTAAGCCGTTGACGTCTGCGCACGCCAACGGCTCCCCCGTTCACGCGAGTTGGGAACGCGCAGAGGCCTGGCGCCGGTCGGACGACCGGCGCCAGGCCTCTGCGTCTCGGCTCGGAGATCAGCCGATGTTCAGGGAGTCCCAGGTACCGATGGCGTTCGTGTAGCCGCCGAGGAAGCAGCCGCCGGCAGCGGCGATGAGGTCGAAGTCCCAGCTGGCCGTGGCGTTGACCTTCTTGCCCTTGAACGGGCCGTCGGTCACGACGCCGGTGAAGTTGGCGCCGGTCCAGGTGAGCTTGGAGGTGCCGGTGACGTTGCTGACCTTGTTCTCGACGTCGGGGCCGCCGCCGTTCCACGTGATGCGGCCGTTCAGGTCGGCGTTGGGGATACCGAACTCGGGCACGCACGCACCCTTGCCGTTGCCCTCGAAGAAGACGATGGCGGAGGTGACCGCCTTGCCGGAACCGACGTTCTTGCAGCCGGTCGTGACACCCTCACCGGTCCACGTCTGCTGCTTGGAGCCGATGATCGTCAGACCCGGCTTGGCGCTGAGCTGAGCGTTGCCGCCGGTGCACCGGACGCCGAGCGGCTCGTCGGCGGAGGCCGCCGTCGGAGCGAGCGCCACCATCAGGGCGGCGGCGGGGAGGGCTACGGCGGCCTTCTTGAGAAGTGCGTGCATCAGGTTTCCTTGGTGTGTGCTGTGAAGCGTGGCGGGGTGGCCATGGCGACCACGCATCAGTGTTTGCACACGGTGACCAAAGGTTCGCGGTGTGTGATCTGAGCGGGTGACGGGCCCATGACGGGGCGGCCGTCCGCAGGGCCCGAGGGGCACCGCGGGGCGCTCGCCGGTATACCGCAACGAAATCCGGGAGCCCGTGAACACCCCGCGAAATGGGCCGGGTTGAGCCGCGGCCCCGCCGGTGCCGGACGGCCGGAGGTGACCGATCCGGGTCCGCGCGCCCGTCCGACTCCACGATCACGGTGAGTGACGGACACGCGTCACTCTCTGTGCGCCGCCTCCTTGAGCGCGTCGAGCACCCGCGCCAGCGCGGGCCCGGACTCCGCGCCCTTGCGTACGGCGGCCACGACATGGCGCCGGGGCTGGTCCCCGCCGATGCTCACGCGGACCACGCCGTCCGCCGTGGACGCCGCCATCCGCGGCACCAGGGCGACCCCCATACCGGCCGAGACCATGGCGAGGATCGCGGTCCAGCCCGCCGCGCTGTGCGCCTGCTCGGGGACAAAACCGGCTGCCTCGCAGGCCGCCGTGGTGATCTGCGACCAGGGCCCGCTGCCGCCGAAGATCCAGGCCTCACCGGACAGGTCGGCGAGACGCACGCTCTTGCGCCCCGCGAGCCGGTGGTCCTCGGGCAGCGCCACGTCGAGCGGATCGGCGAGCAGCGGGACCCGGGTGAACTTCGGGTCCCGGGCGGTCGGCGCATGCGCGGCCAGTGACAGGGCGAGATCGACCTCGCCGGTGGAGAGCAGCTCGTACGCCTCGGCGGCCTCCGCCTCCCGCACCCGTACGTCCAGAGCGGGCGCGTCCTCACGCAGCTGCCGTACGGCCGGTACGACCAGAGCGGGCACCGCGGTCGAGAACGCACCGATCCGCACCTCGCCGGCCTCGCCGCGCACATAGCCGGCCAACTCGGCGTCGGCGCGCTCCAGTTGGGCGAAGACGGCGTCCGCGTGCCGCAGCACCAGATGCGCCGCGTCGGTCAGGCGCACCCGCCGGCCCTGCGCCTCGAGCAGCGGTACGCCGACCTGCTTGGCCAGATTGGCCAGCTGCTGCGAGACGGCCGAAGGGGTCATCAGGAGCGCCTGCGCGGTCGCGGTGACGGTGCCGCGCTCGCTGAGGGTGCGCAGGATCTGCAGCTTCTTGATGTCCCACTCGGTCATGTCCCGCAACTTATCCCCGCGGCTCCCGACTCACTTGTGGTGGGTCACCACATTCACGACCTTGCCGTCCGGATCCCGGACGAAGAAGCGCCGTACGCCCCACGCTTCGTTCTGCAGCGGATGGACGATCTCCGCGCCGGCCGCGCGCATCGCCGCGTACGCGGCGTCGACGGCCGCGCCGTCCGGCAGCTCGATGCTCATGTCGGGGACCACCGGGGCGGAGGCGTCCTCGGTGATCAGGACGACCTGGGCGGTGGGATTGGAGGGCGAGGCCATGATGACGGCCCAGCCCAGGTCCATGACCTCGGCAAGGCCGAGCGTCGCATAGAACGCTCGGCTCTTGTCGGGGTCCTGGGTGCGGACATCGGGGGTGATCCGGCGAATCGTCATGCCCGGCACGTTACTTGCGGGCCCTGACACTCCGGCCGACCGAACCGAGGACCACGCCGCCCAGGATCAGGACCATGCACAGGATCTGCATCGGGCCGGTCGGCTCGCCCAGGATCGCGTAGGAGAGGATCGCGACGAAGACGGGCTGCAGGTAGTAGACGAGCCCCGCGCGGCCGGCGCCGATCAGCGAGATCGCCTTGTTCCAGGTGAAGAAGGCGATCGCGGAGGAGAAGACTCCGGCGTACAGGAGCGGCGAGACGGAGCCGACGGTCGGCGTGAAGCCGCCCTGCAGGACCAGGCTGGCGACGAAGGCGGGCGACAGGATCACGGCGCCGAGCGCGAAGCTCGTGAACAGGAAGGCCAGAGAGCCCAGTTCGGCCGGACGGCGGCGAAGCAGTGCGCTGTACGAGGCGAAGCTGAGGGCCGCGGCCAGCATCCACAGGTCCCCGGGGGCGAAGTCCGGGGCGAGCTTGCCCTTGCTGACCAGGAGCAGGACGCCGACGCAGGCGATCAGCATGCCGGCCACGCGCCGGGCGCCGAGCCGTGCGCCGCCGAGCTTCTCGTAGACCGTCATCACGACCGGCGACGCGGCCATGATCATGCCCATGTTCCCGGCCGAGGTGGAGATGCCTGCCTGGTAGACGAGGGTGTTGTAGACGGTGATGCCGAGCAGTGAGGCGAGTCCGACGAAGCGCCAGTGCTTGACGATGATGTGCCGCTCGCGCCAGGCGTGCCGGGCCGCGAAGGGGGCGGCGGCGGTCAGGGCGACGATCCAGCGCCAGTAGGCGTGCTGGATCGGAGGCACCGTGTCGGCGAGGGCCCGCGCGCCGATGAAGCTTCCCGACCAGACGACCGTCGCGACGAGCGCGAGCAGCAGCCCGAGCGTCGCGGTACCGGCCACGCGCCCCTTCGGCTTCGTCGGCGTCGCGGTCGCCTCGGGGGTGCGTACTCGGTCGAGGACTGCCATCGGTATCCCTTGCCCAACTGCCCTGGTGGGGGCGCTTGTCGTGTGCGTTCGGGATCTACAGTGGCAGGAGGGCGCTACTTAGGTCCATCGAAAAGAATCGATGGTTCTATGAAGCTGAACTGAACGTTCGGGGAGCCGGTGCGCGGGCACGCGAAAGCGCCTCCTGGTTCCGCGCGGAGGCGGAACCGGGAGGCGCTCTCGAAGGTTTCGGGTCAGCCCTGCTGCTTGCGGGACTTGTCCGTGACCATGACCAGGCCGGCGATGACCAGGAACAGGGCGACCGGGGCCACGACGAACAGTCCGAGGGTCTCCACCACGGAGAGACCGGAACCCGGGTCGTCACCGTCGTCGCGGGTCAGCGCGAGCGCGGGGGACGACATCAGCAGCATCATCAGCGTCGTACCGGCTGCTACGGCGCCGGCGCGCAGGGCGTTCTTCTTGTCCACGGTGCCAACCTAGCGAATGGGTTCGGGGCGCGCGCGCCCGGGGTGCCCACCCGCGCGCGTCGGGGTACCCCACCCGCGCGCGTACGGGGCGGCCACCAGGGTCACGACTCGGCCCGCACCGCCGCCATGAACGCGTGCAGCCGCGCCGAGGCCGCCAGCTCCTCCAGGGTGACCACCCGGCCGTCCGGCCCGGTGACCGGGATACGCCAGTTCGGGTACTCCGCCCAGGTGCCGGGCACGTTCTGCGGCCGCCGGTCCCCCACCGCGTCCGGCAGCCAGATGCCGGTCAGACGGGCGGGCGTGCGGCGCAGCAGCCGGTAGAGGGCCTGGACATCGGTCTCCTCGGGGCCTTCGGCCGGCAGTCCGAGCTCGGCGGCGAGCGCCAGCCATTCGCGGACGTCCGCGGCCTCGGCCGCGAGCTCGGCGTCGAGCGGCCCGGAGAGCAGGCCGAGGCGGTGACGGAGACGGACGTGGTCGCCCGTGAGCTTGGCCGCCGTGGACGGCAGATCGTGGGTGGTGACCGTGGCCAGGCAGTCCGCGCGCCAGCGCTCGGGCGGCAGGGGGCGGCTGCCGTGGTCCCAGTCGCGCTCGAACCAGAGCACCGAGGTGCCGAGGATGCCGCGCGCGGCCAGCTCCTCCCGTACGCCGCGCTCGACCGTGCCGAGGTCCTCGCCGATGACGACGGCGCCCGCCCGGTGCGCTTCGAGGACGAGCAGCGCGAGCAGCGCCTCGGCGTCGTAGCGGACGTACGCGCCGTCGGTGGGCGGGTGGCCCTCGGGGATCCACCAGAGCCGGAACAGACCCATGACGTGGTCGATACGGAGGGCTCCCGCGTGCGCGAACAGCCCGCGCAGGAGCGCGCGGAACGGCGCGTAGCCGCACTGCGCGAGCCGGTCGGGGCGCCAGGGCGGCAGACCCCAGTCCTGGCCGCGGGAGTTGAAGGCGTCCGGTGGTGCGCCGACCGAGGTGCCGGCCGCGTACAGGTCCCCGTGCGCCCAGGTGTCCGCGCCGTCGGGGTGCACGCCGACGGCGAGGTCGTGGATGAGGCCGAGCGCCATGCCCGCGTCGCGTGCGGCAGCGGCGGCGGCGCCGAGCTGGGTGTCGGTGAGCCAGATCAGGCGGCTGTGGTAGTCGATGCGGTCCATCAGCTCGTGCGCGGCCCGTGCGGTGGCGGCCGACCCGGGGTCGCGGAGCTCTTCGGGCCAGGCGCGCCAGTCGGGTCCGTGGCGTTCGGCGAGGGCGTACCAGGTGGCGTGCCGCTCCAGGTCGGCGCCGCCCTCGGCCAGGAACGCACAGTACGCGGCGCGCCGTCCCGGTCCGAGCGGTACGGCCCGGATCAGTTCCAGGGCCTGGGACTTGAGATCCCACACGGCGTCCCGGTCGATCAGCGCGCCCTTGCCGAGCACCGACTCCCGTAATTGCGCGGCCTGTTGAGCCAGAGCCGCGGCCCGTTCGCGGTCCTCGGGTGCGAGATGGGCGTACTCCGGTATGTCCTCGATCCGCAGATGGACGGGGTCGGGGAAGCGCCGCGATGAGGGCCGGTACGGGGAGGGGTCCGTGGAGCCGCCGGGCGCGCCGGGGACGGCGGCGTGCAGGGGGTTGACCTGGAGGAAGTCGACGCCCAGGTCGCGGCCCGACCATGCGGCGAGCTCGGCGAGGTCGCCGAGGTCGCCCATCCCCCAGGAGCGCTGCGAGAGCAGGGAGTAGAGCTGGACGAGCAGGCCGTGACTGCGCCCCGGCGGTGCGGGGGCGCGGCCGGGGGCGACGATCAGGTGACTGGCGGAGGCGCGGCGGCCGTCGGGGGTCTCCGCGTACAACCGATGGACGCCGTACGGGAGTTGGGGCAGCTCGCCGGACCAGGACCACTCGAGGGACTCACCGCCCTCCTCGGGGGTGAGCACCATCCGTGTGCCGTGCGGCAGCGATCCGAAGGCCTGCGAACCGGCGACGACGGTGTCGGGCAGAGCGCGCTTCTGCCGCCGTTGCTGCGCCTCGAAGACCGCGCCGTCGATCGCCGCGCCAGTGGAGGTGTCCACGCCGAACGCCGTGAGCGCCGCCCGTAGCGCCGCCGGGGACACCGGCCGGCGCTCACCGGGCGCGGGCTCGTAGAAGGAGTCGATGCCGTACAGCACTGCGAGCTGGGCCAGGGACATCGGCTCCCCTTCGGTCGTATGCGGCCGGATACGAAGAGGTGCGGGGGTTCAGAGGAAGGAGGCCGTGCCGAACGCGGTGGGTTCGCTGGTCAACGGGGCCTCGTCGGCGAGCGGCGGCTCGCTGGTCAGCGGCGCCTCGTCGGCCAGGGGTGGTTCGCTGGTGAGGGGGGCTTCCACGGAGAACGAGCCGTAGAGCACGGAGTCCGGGTCGGAGACCCGCGACAGGTCCGGCAGGTCCGGCAGTTCCGCGTGTTTGGACAGGGCGTCGAACAACAGCTGAGCGCTCACCCAGAGCCTCCTTGTGTGGGGGACGGTCCCCGTCGATCCACCGCTCGGGTCGTACCCGGCCGGTGTGATCGGCAGACGGACAGCCCTACCCAGCGTTTTCGGTGCCATGCGCCGAACGTGGCGCTGCTCACATTCTGCGGATCGACGGCGAGTTGACCAGCCCATGAGCGCCGACTGCGACAGAACGGAAAAACCCGGCGGGGCAAAACCGGCACAACGGCCACTCGCATTGACACTGTCACCACTGCGGTGGTGGGCTCGACACCATCCGGAATCCCCGCGTCGAGGGCCGTGCGAAGCGGCTGTCGGGGTCGTGTGGGAACCAAGGAGAAGGGCGGGAGAAGCCGTGCTGGTCCGGGGTCGTAAGCGTGCGGCCGCGCTCGCTGCCGCGGTCATCGGGGGTCTGCTCGGCGGTGCGCCGGGTGCCTACGCCGAGCCGCCCGAGCCGGGTCTCACCGCACCCGAGCGCGAGAACGACGGGGCGCTCCCTTCCGTATGGCCCCGTCCGCAGTCGTTGCGGTCCGCCGGAGCTCCCGTGCCCGTGGGCGAGCGGGTGTTCCTGCTCGTGGACGAAGCCGCCGATCCGTATGCGGTCGAGGCGCTGCGCACCCTGCTGCGGGACGCCGGCGCGCGGCAGATCAGCGAGGTGCGTGACGCGGCCGAGGTGTCAGGGCCGGGGCTGCTCGTGCGCGCCGGCCAGGAGCAGGGGCGCACCACCCCGCCCGCCGCTCTGCCCTCGCGCTCGCCCCGTTCCGGAACGGACGGCGCGCTGCGGGCCCTGAAGGTGGCCGAGCGCGGCGATCTGCCGTCCGGCGGCTATCGCATCGGGGTCGGCCGGGTCGACGGCCGGGACACGGTGGCGCTCGCGGGCGTCGGCGAGGACGGCCTCTTCCACGCCGTACAGACCCTGCGGCAGCTCGTGGTGGACGGGCAGTTCGCGGGGGTGCGCGTACGGGACTGGCCGGCTTCGGCGGTGCGGGGCACCACCGAGGGCTTCTACGGCACCCCGTGGACCGCCCAGGAGCGCCTGGAACAGCTCGACTTCATGGGCCGCACCAAGCAGAACCGGTACGTGTACGCGCCCGGCGACGACCTCTACCGGCAGGCGAAGTGGCGCGAGCCCTATCCGGCGGCGCAGCGCGCGGAGTTCAGGAAGCTGGCCGAGCGCGCCCGCGCCAACCATGTGACGCTCGCGTGGGCGGTCGCGCCCGGCCAGGCGATGTGTCTGTCATCGGACGGCGACCTCAAGGCGCTCATCAAGAAGATCGACTCGATGTGGGCGCTCGGCGCCCGGGCCTTCCAACTCCACTTCCAGGACGTCTCGTACAGCGAGTGGCACTGCGACGAGGACGCCGACGCCTTCGGTTCAGGACCCGAGGCCGCGGCGAAGGCACAGGCCCGCGTGGCGAACGCGGTCGCGAAGCATCTGGCCGGGCGCCACCCCCAGGCGGCTCCGCTGACCTTGATGCCCACCGAGTACTACCAGGAGGGCTCGACCGACTACCGCGACCGGCTCGCGAAGGAGCTGAACGACGGGGTGCAGGTCGCCTGGACCGGTGTCGGTGTCGTACCGAAGACCATCACCGGGCGTGAACTGGCCGGCGCACGCCGGGTGTTCAACGGCCATGACCTGGTGACCATGGACAACTACCCGGTCAACGACTACGCCGAGGACCGGATTTTCCTCGGCCCGTACACCGGACGCGAACCCGCTGTCGCCACCGGTTCGGCGGCGCTGCTCGCCAATGCGATGCAGCAGCCCACGGCCTCGCGCATCCCGCTGTTCACGGCCGCCGACTACGCGTGGAACCCGAGGGCGTACCGGCCCGGGGAGTCCTGGCGGGCGGCGATCGCCGACCTCGCGGGCACCGACACCGAGGAGCGCGAGGCGGTGGCCGCCCTGGCCGGCCATGACGCCTCGTCCGTGCTCGGCGGCCGGGAGTCGGCGTATCTGCGGCCGCTGATCGAGGAGTTCTTCCAGGCGCGCTCCACGGCGGACGAGCGTCGCCTCGACGAGGCGGCCCGCCGGCTCTCCGCAGCGTTCTCCGTCATGCGGCAGACCCCCGGCCGCCTCGGCGACACGGATCTCGGGCGCGAAGTGCGGCCGTGGACCGAGCAGTTGGGGCGCTACGGCGAGGCCGGCGAACTGGCCGTCGAGCTGCTGCTCGCGCAGGCGCGCGGACAGGGCGAGGACGCCTGGCGCTCGGCGCGGCGGCTCGAGTCCCTGCGCACCGCCCTGAAGTCCGGGCAGGTGACGGTCGGCGAGGGTGTGCTCGACGCGTTCCTCGGCCGGGCCCAGGAGGAGGCCGCGGCCTGGACCGGCGCCGACCGCGCGACCCCGCGCAAGGACGCGAAGGACTCCAAGGCCCCGGTGGAGCGCCCGGACAAGGACCGCCTGGACCTCTCCCGGCCGCGCCCGCTCGACGCGGTGACCGTCATGACGGTGCCGGGTACGCGCGGCACCCTGCAGGCCCATGTCCCGGGCAAGGGCTGGCGTTCGCTCGGCGAGGTGTCACCGAGCGGCTGGACGGAGGCGCGCGGGCTTCCCCAGGAGCACGTGGACTCGCTGCGTGTGCTCTGGCAGGGCGAGGCGGGCCGGGTGGAACACCTCGTCCCCTGGTACGCCGACGGCCCGTCCGCCGCCCTGGAGCTCTCCCGCGGCGAACTCGACGTGGAGATCGGCGGCGCTCCCCAGCGCATCGCGGCCCGTCTCACCTCCCGGCGCCCGGACGCGGTGAGCGGCCGGGTCACGGCGGAGCCCCCGGCCGGCGTCGAGGTGCGCACCCCGGTCTCCTCGACACTGCCGCGGGGCACTCGGCGGGACGTGCCGGTGGAGATCAAGGTGCCGGCCGGCACACCCTCGGGGACGTACGAGATTCCGGTGAAGTTCGGCTCGCAGACCAGGACGTTGACCGTACGGGCGCATCCTCGCGTGGCCGGCCAGGATCTGGCCCGCACCGCGAAGGCCACGTCCTCGGGCGACGAGACCCCCGACTTCCCCGCGGCGGACGCCAACGACGGTGATCCGGGGACCCGTTGGTCCTCGCTCGTCGAGGACGGCCAGTGGTGGCAGATGGAACTCGCCTCGCCGGCCCGCGTCGGCCAGGTGGTCCTCACCTGGCAGGACGCCCACGCCTCCCGCTACCGGATCCAGGTCTCCTCCGACGGCCGCGTCTGGCGTACGGCCGCGACCGTGCGCGAGGGGCGGGGCGGGCGCGAGGCGGTGGGGCTCGATGCGCGGGATGCGCGCTTCGTGCGGGTGCAGATGGATGAGCGGGCCACCGAGTACGGGGTGTCGCTGTGGTCGGTGGAGGCGTACGCGGCCGCCGAGTAGCCGACGCCTCACCCCGAATCGCCCTTGTTTGTCCCGGACATGAGCGGAACGCCGTCTCTCACTTCGCGCTTCCCGCCCGCCAGCTATTCACTGAGTACATATAGCCGGTACATAGTGGAGCCATGAGCACCCGCCACGTCCTGCTCGGCCTGCTCACCGCGGGCCCGAGTCACGGCTACGACCTCAAGCGACGCCATGACGAGCGCTTCCCGCAGGCGCGTCCGCTGGCGTACGGGCAGGTCTACACAACGCTCCAGCGGCTCGTACGGGACGGTCTCGCGGAGGTCGAGGGCACGGACGCCGACGGCGGTCCGGAGCGCACGCACTACCGCTCGACCGACAAGGGCTCCGTCGAACTCGCCCACTGGCTGGGCGAGATCGCACCGCCCGCCCCGTTCGTCACCAACGACATCTTCGCCAAGGTCGTCGTCGCGATCCTCGCCGAGGCGGCCGGCGAACCGGCCGACCCGGCCGCGTATCTGCGCGCCCAGCGCACCGCCCACATGGCGCGGATGCGGGAGCTGACGGCCCTGAAGACCGCACCGGGGGCGGATCTCGCGACGGTGCTCTCCGCCGATTACGCGCTCAGCCATCTCGACGCCGATCTGCGCTGGATGACCACCACCGCCGGCCGGCTCGCCGCTCTCACCGAGGAGATCAGGAACGTATGACCCCATCGACAGCGCCCTTGATCACCGCACGCGGACTCGAGAAGGCGTACGGAAGGACCGACGCCCTGCGCGGCGCCTCGCTCACCCTCGGCGCCGGCGAGATCCTCGCCGTCACCGGCGCGAGCGGAAGCGGCAAGTCGACGCTCCTGCACTGCCTCGCGGGGATCGTCACGCCCGACTCGGGCAGCGTGCGCTATGACGGGAAGCAGGTGGAGAACCTGTCCGAGGCGCAGCGGACCGAGCTGCGCCGGACCGACTTCGGGATCCTCTTCCAGTTCGGCCAGTTGATCCCCGAGCTGTCGGCTATGGACAACGTCGCGCTGCCGCTGCTGCTCGCGGGGGTACGCCGGGCCGCCGCGCATCAGCAGGCCGCCGACTGGCTCGGGAAGTTCGGGGTGTACGGGCAGGCCCGGCTGCGGCCCGGCGAGATGAGCGGCGGACAGGCGCAACGCGTCTCCCTGGCACGGGCGTTGGTGACCGGGCCGAAGGTGGTCTTCGCCGACGAGCCGACGGGCGCCCTGGACACGCTGACCGGGGAGCAGGTGATGACCACCCTGGTGCAGTCGGCCCGCGAGAGCGGCTGCGCGGTCGTGCTCATCACCCATGACGCCCAGGTGGCCGCGTACGCGGACCGTGAAGTGGTGCTGCGCGACGGTGTGGTGAAGGCCGACGAGCCGTGGGCCGCGGAGCACTTCAGCAGGGCGGAGGTGCGCGGCAATGACTGAACTCACCCCCGTACGCGACCTCCTGATGAAACCCGTGCGAGCGGGGCTGCTCGGCAACACCCGGCTCGCGGCGACTCTGCTGCGCGGTTCCAACCGCCGGGAGTGGTGGCGGATCGGGCTGACCGGGCTCGCGTCGCTGTTGGCCACGGTGTTCGCGCTCATGGCGATCCTGGTGGCGTCGATCACCTGGGACACCCGCTTGCAGAGCGGCACCGAGGCGATGCCCGTGGCGGACCGCTACAGCATCGCCGTTCTGAACGACCCCGGTGTGCGCCCCGGTTTCGCCTTCGCCATCGCCATGCTGCTCGTGCCGGTGCTCGGCTTCCTGGCCCAGACCACGCGGGTCGGCGCCGTCCATCGCGACCGCAGGTTCGCGAACCTGCGGCTCGCGGGCGCCACGCCCCGGCAGGTCCGTTCGCTCGCGGCCGTCGAGGCCGGGCTGACCTGTCTGGCCGGGGCGGTGGCGGGGCTGCTGCTCTTCCTCGGCGTGCACGCCCTGTTCGGACGGCTCCAGTCGGGCCGCGTGCTGCACTGGCCCAGCGACGTGGCCGTGGCCTGGCCCGCCGCCCTCGCCGTGGTCCTCGCCGTCCCGCTGGCCGTCACGCTCCTGAGCGTCCTGGTGCTTCACCGCGTCGTGACATCACCGCTCGGGGTGGTGCGCCGGGCACGCAAGCAGCGCAGCCGCGGCTTCTACGTGGTGTTCGTGCTGTGCACGGCAGGCGCGTACGTGACAGTGCAGGTCGGCCTGCAGGCGGACCTCGTGAGCGCGGTCTTCCCGGTGCTCGCCCTGGTGGCCGTCGTCCTCGTGGGCGTCGGCGCGGTGGCGTCCGCGTCCGCCTTCGCCCGGTCGATGGGCGGCGCCCTGCTCAAGCGCGCCCAGCGGCCCGATGTGCTGATCGCGGCCGGCCGGCTCAAGGCCGACCCCTGGGCCTCGGCCCGTATCCACGGCACCCTGCTCCTGGTCACCGTGGCCGGCGTGATCCTCGTCGGGGTCCGCGCCCTGATCCTGAGCGAGGTCGATGCTTACGGCGCCAACGACGACGGCTACTACTCCAGCGGCATCAACCTGATCGCCGCCGCCCTCCTTGTCGCCACCGTCATCGCGCTGCTCGCCCTGCTCACGGGGACCGCGGAGTCGCTGATCACCCGGCGCCGCGCGCTCGCCGCGCAGTCCGCGGCGGGAGTCCCGCAGGCGGTGCTGCGCCGGGCGGTGCTCCTGGAGACCGCGCTGCCGCTCGCCCCCGCGATGCTGGTCGCGGGCGTCGGCGGAGTGGCCCTCTACGTCGCGTACGGCGGCCTGATGGGACGGCCGCTGCCGCTGCTCTCGTCGCTGCTCGTGCCGGTCGGTGTGTACGCCGCGTGCCTGCTGGCCACCGCCTGCACCCTGCCGTTGCTGCGGCGGGCGCTGCATCCGGCGGAGCTGCGCTACGAGTAGACGAGGACGTGTGCCCTCTCCGTACAGCATGTGTGTGCCCTCTCCGTGCCGGGAGAGGGCACACAAAAACCCGGATCGAAGATCAGGCAGAGATGCCGTCGATCCGGGCCATCGCATCGTCCGCGCCATAGGGCTGCAGGTACGGCAGCCAGCGCGGATCCCTATGCCCGGTGCCGATGATGCGCCAGGCGAGACCGGTGGGCGGGGCCGGTTTGTGGCGCAGCCGCCAGCCGATCTCGACCAGGTGGCGGTCCGCTTTGACGTGGTTGCAGCGCCGGCAGGACGCCACCACGTTGTCCCAGGCGTGGCGGCCGCCGCGGCTTTTGGGGATCACGTGGTCGACGCTGGTTGCGACGCCACCGCAGTAGACACAGCGTCCGCCGTCACGGGCGAACAGAGCGCGCCGGGTGAGCGGAACGGGCCCCCGATAGGGGACCCGGACGAAGCGCTTCAGCCGGACGACGCTGGGGGCTGGGATGGTGCGCGTGGCACTGTGCAGGAAAGCGCCGGATTCCTCGAGGCACATGGCCTTGTTCTCAAGCACGAGGATGAGCGCGCGGCGGAGCGGTACGACGCCGAGCGGCTCGTACGACGCGTTGAGGACCAGGACATGCGGCACCGATGCCTCCTAATACGCCGGCGGCGCGTGGCTCGCGCCGGGACGATCTGTAGCCAGTCTCCCCTCATGGCTGGTCGAAGCGCCACCATGTCCCGGTAACGGGCTCGGAGTGTTTTCGACCACACCGAGTACATCCCCAGGTGAGGCACGTCTCTCCCCTCCGCATGGCAACGATCCAGGCGCAATGCCCCGTTAGTGTTATTGGTCTGCCCGCGCACACCGCCGACGCTGTCCGGCGGGCAGACCGCTATACGTGGAGGTTCCTGCCGTGCTCTTGTCCGCTCTCGCGGCCGCCGACCCCAGCGCGCCACCGTCGATCCAGGACGCCCAGGAGAAGGCGGAGAACGCCGCCGGCTGGGTGGAGGAGAACTGGTCGACCTGGCTGGCCGTCGGGCTGCGGGTGCTGCTGATCGTGGTGATCGCGACCGTGCTGCGGCATTTCATCCGCAAGGCGATCACCAAGTTCATAGAACGGATGAACCGCGCCACCCCGGCCCTCGACGGCACCGCGCTCGGCGGTCTCCTGGTGAACGCCGAGCGGCGGCGGCAGCGGTCCGAGGCGATCGGCTCCGTGCTGCGGTCGGTGGCGTCCTTCGTGATCCTCGGGACCGCGGCGCTGATGATCCTCGGCGCGTTCGAGATCGATCTCGCGCCGCTGCTCGCCTCGGCGGGTGTCGCGGGTGTGGCGCTCGGCTTCGGTGCGCGCAACCTCGTGACCGACTTCCTGTCCGGCGTCTTCATGATCATCGAGGATCAGTACGGGGTCGGTGACTCCATCGACGCGGGCGTGGCCTCCGGCGAGGTCATCGAGGTCGGCCTGCGGGTGACCAAGCTGCGCGGTGACAACGGCGAGATCTGGTACGTGCGCAACGGCGAGGTCAAGCGGATCGGGAACCTGTCGCAGGGCTGGGCCACCGCCATGGTCGATGTGTCGGTGCGGCCGGACGAGGACCTGGAGAAGGTACGCGCCACGCTGGTCGAGGTCGGCGAGGAGCTGGCGAAGGACGAGCCCTGGAACGAGCGGCTCTGGGGGCCGGTCGAGGTGCTCGGGCTCGATGCCGTGTATCTGGACTCGATGGTCGTACGGGTCTCCGCGAAGACCATGCCGGGCAAGGCGCTCGGGGTCGAGCGGGAGCTGCGCTGGCGGATCAAGCAGGCCTTCGACGCGGCCGGGATCAGGATCGTGGGCGGGGTGCCGCCGGTCGCCGTGGACGACGCGGGTCCCGACCCGGCCGCGGGTGTCGCGGCGCCGTCCGCCTATGCGTCGCCCACGTCGCCGCAGTCGGTCGCGGCGACGCCGATCGCTCCGCCGGCCAACTTGGCCAAGTAACTCGCAGCAACCGAAGGGGCCGTGCCGGAAGGCGCGGCCCCTTTCGCGTTGCCCGTAACGAGTTGCCGTAACGAGTTGCCGTAACGAGTCGCCGTAACGAGTCGCCGTAACGAGTTGGTCTCCCCGCCGGCCGCGACCCTTGACGTCCCCCGGCCCTGCGCTGCTAACTTCCCCATAAGCAATAGGAAACCTTCCTAACAGACAGCCGGGTACCGTCCCTGCCGTCACGAGCAGGGCTGTACGAGGGGGCACCATGGCCGGGACCACACCGGGGACTCCGCGCGTGCTGCGGGCGATGAACGACCGTGCCGCACTCGATCTGCTCCTGGAGCACGGCCCGCTGTCCCGTACGAAGATCGGCAAGCTGACCGGCCTGTCCAAGCCCACCGCGTCCCAGCTCCTCGCACGGCTCGAGGCCTCGGGCCTCGTCGTGCAGACCGGCACGAGCGAGGGCCGCCCGGGCCCCAACGCCCAGCTGTACGCCGTGCACGCGGGCGCCGCCCACGTCGCCGGACTCGATGTCACCCCCGGCCGGATCCTCGCCGGGATCGCCGACATCACCGGCGCCACCGTCGGGCAGTTCGAGCTGGCCACCCCCGGCCGCGCCGGCCGTTCCGAACCGGGCGGGGTGCGGCAGCAGGTGCTCAAGGCCCTCGACGGCGCCGTGAAGGCCGCCGGACTCGCCCGCTCGGACCTGCACCGCGTCGTCATCGGCACCCCCGGCGCCTTCGACCCCAACACCGGCCGCCTTCGCTACGCCCACCACCTGCCGGGCTGGCACTCCCCCGACCTCCTCGACGAGCTCGCGGCCGCGCTGCCGATGCCCGTCGAGTACGAGAACGACGTGAATCTCGCGGCCGTCGCCGAGCAGCGGCTCGGCGCGGCGCGGGAGCACGAGAACTTCGTGCTCCTGTGGAACGAGGAGGGCATCGGCGCCGCCCTCGTCATCAACGGCCGCCTGCACCGCGGCTGGACCGGCGGCGCCGGCGAGCTCGGCTTCCTGCCCGTGCCCGGCACGCCGCTGGTACGCCAGGTCGCCAAGACCGGCAGCGGCGGCTACCAGGAGCTGGCCGGTGCGCAGGCCGTCCCCCGTATCGCCAAATCGCTCGGCATCGAAGGGGCTTCCGAGCGCACCCCGCACGCACGGGCCGCGGCCGAGCTCCTGACCCGCGCGTCCGCCGACCCCACCGACGCACGCCACGCCGAACTGCTGCACCAAACGGCTCACCGGATCGCCACCGGTCTGTCCTCGGTCGTGGCCGTGCTCGACCCCGAACTCATCGTCCTGTCCGGCGGGTTGATGACCGCCGGCGGTGAGGCGCTGCGTGCGCTGATCCAGGCCGAACTCGCCGAGCTGGCCGCGTCACGGCCGCAGCTCGTGCTCGGCGAGGTGCAGCAACAGCCCGTTCTGCGCGGGGCGTTGGAGAGCGCGCTCGCCGACACCCGCGACGAGGTCTTCGACACCGCCCGCTGACCACAGAGCACAGAGCACAGAGCACAGAGCACACTGCAGCACCCCACAGCACCCCGCTCCACAGCACAGCACCCACACCTCCGGCACTCAGCCCTGCCCTGGGAGACACCGTCATGCCCAAAAACCGGAAGATCACCGCTGCCGCAGCGGTGGCCTCGATATCCCTGCTCGCCTCCGCCTGCGTCGGCTCGTCCGACAACGGAGCGAACGACGACCCGGACGCCAAGACCACGCTGACCTTCTGGCACGGCTGGACCGCGCCCAGCGAGGTGAAGGCGATCGCCGAGAACGTGAAGGCGTTCGAGAAGGCGCACCCGAACATCAAGGTCAAGGTCGTCAAGGGACTGACCGACGACAAGATCAACCAGGCGCTCAGGGCCGGTGGTTCGAACGCCCCCGACGTCGTCTCGTCCTTCACCACGGACAACGTGGGCCGCTTCTGCTCCTCCAACGCCTTCGCCGATCTGAAGCCCTTCCTCGACAAGGCGAAGATCGACCCGGCGAAGACCTTCCTGCCGCAGATGGCCAAGTACACCGAGCACAACGGCAAGCGCTGCGCGGTGCCGCTGCTCGGGGACGCGTACGGGCTCTACTACAACAAGGACGCGTTCGAGGAGGCCGGCATCACCGAGCCGCCGAAGACGCTCTCCGAGTTCGACAAGGTGGTCAAGAAGCTCACCAAGACCAAGGGCGACGGCTTCGAGCGGCTCGGCTTCATGCCCAGCTACCTCGGCTACGAGACGACCGTCGAGCACTACGGTTCGCAGTTCGGCGTGCAGTACCTGGACGGCGCGGGCAAGTCCAACACCGCCAAGGACCCGGCCGTGAAGGCCATGCTGAAGTGGCAGAAGAACCTGGTCGACGACCTGGGCGGCGCCGCGAAGCTGAACAAGTTCCGCACCTCGCTCGGTGACGAGTGGGGCCCCAAGCACCCCTTCCACACCGGCCAGGTCGCGATGCAGCTGGACGGTGAGTGGCGCGGCAAGATGGCCGCCGACGCGGACCTGGACTTCGAGATCGGCGCGGCACCGTTCCCGGTCCCGGACGACCAGGTCGCCGACTACGGCAAGGGCTATCTGTCCGGCACGATCCTCGGCATCGCCAACACCAGCGCGAAGAAGAACGCCGCCTGGGAGCTGGTGAAGTACCTGTCCACGGACACCGACGCGGTGGTCTCCTTCGCCAACGCGATCCACAACGTGCCCTCCACACAGGAGGCCATCAAGTCGCCGAAGCTCAACAACGACCCGGTCTACCGCACGTTCGTCGACATCGCCCAGCACCCGGGGTCCTCCCACGCCCCCTCGTCGGTCAACGGCGGCGCGTTCCTGCTGACGTTGCAGGACTACGCGCTGAAGTACGAGAAGGGCACGGAGAAGGACATGGACGCGCTGCTGGGGAACAACGACCAGCAGGTCGACAAGGACAACGAGCAGGCCGGCTGACGCAGATGAGCACCGTCCCGTACGGGCTGAGGGCGAAGCGCAGGCGTGCTGCCCCGCGCGCGAAGCGCGCCAAGCAAGCACTGCGTACCCTCGGCTTCCTCTCCCCCTGGCTCATCGGCCTCACGGTCTTCTTCCTCTACCCCCTGCTCTCCACCGTCTACTTCTCCTTCATGAAGTACGACGGGTTCACGGCCCCGACCTGGGTGGGCCTGAAGAACTGGGCGTACGTCCTCCAGGACAACCCGTTCTTCTGGCCGGCCCTGCGCAACACCCTGTGGCTGATGGTCGTCATGGTCTCGCTGCGGGTGGTCTTCGGCCTGGGCGTCGGCCTGCTCATCACGAAGATCAAGACGGGCGCGGGCTTCTTCCGCACCCTGTTCTTCCTGCCGTTCCTGGCCCCGCCGGTCGCGGCGACGATGTCCTTCGTCTTCCTGCTCAACCCGGGTACGGGACCGGTGAACACGCTCCTCGACACGATCGGGATCGAGGGCCCGCAGTGGTTCAACGACCCGTCCTGGTCGAAGCCTTCGCTGACCATCCTGGCGCTGTGGTGCGTCGGCGACCTCATGGTCATCTTCATGGCCGCGCTGCTCGACGTACCGAAGGAGCAGTACGAGGCGGCGGATCTCGACGGCGCGAACGCCTGGCACCGCTTCCGGTACGTGACGCTGCCGAACATCTCGCCGATCGTGCTGTTCTCGGTGGTCTGCGGCGTGATCGCGACGATGCAGTACTACACGGAGCCGCTGGTCGCCGCGAAGGTCGCGAGCGGCGTGATCGGCGGTTCGGGGCAGCAGTTCGAGCCCGGCTACCCGGAGAAGTCCACGCTCACGGTGCCGCAGGTGATCTACAACCTGGGATTCCAGCGCTTCGACACCGGCGCGGCCTGTGTGGTGGCGCTCGTGCTCTTCGTGCTCGCCATGGCGTTCACGGCCCTGTTGATGCGCCGGCGCAGCGGCTTCCTTTCGGCGGAGGACTGAGATGACCGACACGACCCTCGCCCCCGTGAAGGCACCGGCGCCCACGCCCCGTACCGAAACCCCGGCGCACCGAACGGCCAAGCGCAAAGCGGCACTTGAGTGGGTCGCCGTGCACTCGCTCGCGATCGCGGTCGGGCTGTTCTTCCTGCTCCCGTTCGTCTTCGTCTTCCTGACCGCGGTGATGAGCGACGACCAGGCGCTCACCCGCGATCTGTGGCCGAAGACCTGGGAGTGGGGCAACTTCGGCACGGTCTGGGAGACGCCGGGCTTTCTGACCTGGTGGAAGAACACCCTCCTGTACGCGGGCCTCGGCACCCTGCTCGCGATCTGCAGCAGCCTGCCGGTCGCGTACGCGCTCGCCAAGTTCCGCTTCCGCGGGCGCAACGTGATGATGATGGCCGTGATCGCGGCGATGATGCTGCCGCCGCAGGTGGTCATCGTGCCGATGTACCTGTTCTGGGCCAAGCAGCTCGATCTGGCGGGCACGCTGTGGCCGCTGATCATCCCGATGGGCTTCGGCAACGCCTTCACGATCTTCCTGCTCCGGCAGTTCCTGCTCACGATCCCGCGTGAGTACACGGAGGCCGCGAAGATCGACGGCTGCGGCGAGTTCCGGACGCTGATCCGTGTGGTGGTGCCGATGTGCAAGCCCGCCATCTCGGCGGCCGCGCTCTTCCACTTCTTCTACTCGTGGAACGACTACTTCGGACCGCAGATCTACGCCTCCGAGAACCCGGCCGCGTGGACCCTCAGTTACGGCCTGGAGTCCTTCAAGGGCGCGCACCAGACGGACTGGAACCTCACCATGGCGGCGACCGTTCTCGTCATGGCGCCCGTGATCTTCCTCTTCTTCTTCGCCCAGAAGGCATTCGTCGAGGGCGTCACCTTGACCGGAGTGAAAGGCTGAATGCTGTGAAGCTCGCAGTAGTGGGGGGCGGCTCCACGTACACCCCCGAACTGATCGATGGATTCGCCCGGTTGAGGGAGGTCCTGCCGATCGAGGAGCTCGTGCTGGTCGACCCGGCTGCCGAGCGTCTGGAGCTGGTCGGGGGCCTCGCGCGCCGGATCTTCGCCAAGCTGGGTCATCCCGGCCGGATCGTCACCACCTCCGACCTGGACGCGGGCGTCGAGGGCGCCGACGCGGTGCTGCTCCAGCTGCGCGTCGGCGGGCAGGCGGCCCGCAACCAGGACGAGACCTGGCCGCTGGAATGCGGCTGTGTCGGCCAGGAGACCACGGGCGCGGGCGGCCTCGCGAAGGCGCTGCGAACCGTGCCGGTGGTGCTCGACATCGCCGAACGCGTCCGCCGCACCAACCCGGACGCCTGGATCATCGACTTCACCAACCCGGTGGGGATCGTGACCCGCGCCCTGCTCCAGGCCGGCCACAAGGCGGTCGGGCTGTGCAATGTGGCGATCGGGTTCCAGCGGCGCTGGGCCTCGGCGCTCGGCGTCACGCCCTCCCAAGTCCATCTGGACCATGTGGGCCTGAACCACCTCACCTGGGAGTTCGGTGTACGCATCGGGGGCCCCGAGGGCGAGAACGTGCTGCCGAAGATCCTGGCCGAGGGCGGCGACGAGCTCGCGGACATGCTGAAGCTGCCGCGCTCGGTCCTCGACCGCCTCGGCGTCGTGCCCTCGTACTATCTGCGCTACTTCTACGCGCACGACGAGGTCGTACGGGAGCTGGGGACCAAACCGTCCCGGGCGGCCGAAGTCGCCGAGATGGAACGGCAGTTGCTCGCGATGTACGGCGACCCGGCGCTCGACGAGAAGCCCGAGCTGCTCGCCAAGCGCGGCGGCGCCTACTACTCGGAGGCGGCCGTGGACCTCGCGGCCTCGCTGCTCGGCGGGGGCGGTTCGCCGCACCAGGTGGTCAACACGTACAACAACGGGACGCTGCCCTTCCTGCCGGACGACGCGGTGATCGAGGTGCAGGCCCGGGTGGGCCGCGACGGTGCCACGCCACTCGCGGTGCCGAAGCTCGACCCGCTGTACTCGGGCCTGATCGCGCATGTCACCGCGTACGAGGATCTGGCCCTCGAAGCCGCCCTGCACGGCGGCCGCGACCGGGTGTTCAAGGCGCTCCTCTCCCATCCCCTCATCGGCCAGTACGACGCGGCCGAAGGCCTCACGGACCGGCTGATCGCACACAACCGGGAGCATCTCGCGTGGGCCTGACGGCAAGTGTGCTCGCCATCGACGCGGGCAACAGCAAGACCGATGTCGCGGTGGTCGGCGAGGACGGCACGGTCCTCGGGACCGCACGCGGCGGAGGGTTCCAGCCGCCCCGGGTGGGTGTCGAGGCCGCGATGGACGCCCTGTCCGTGCCGGTCACGAAGGCCCTGGACGAGGCCGGCGTGACATCGGTGTCACTGGTGTCCGCCTGCCTGGCGAACGCCGATCTCCCGGTCGAGGAACGGGAGTTGACCGCGGCCGTCGCCGCTCGCGGCTGGGGGGATGCGGCCGTGGTCCGCAACGACACCTTCGCGATCCTGCGGGCGGGCGTGGACGCGCCGCTCGGCGTGGCGGTGGTCTGCGGCGCGGGCATGAACTGCGTGGGCATGACCCCGGACGGCCGCACCGCCCGCTTCCCCGCGATCGGCCGTATCTCCGGTGACTGGGGCGGCGGTTGGGGCCTCGCGGAGGAGGCCCTGTGGTTCGCGGCGCGCGCCGAGGACGGCCGGGGCGACCCGACGGACCTGGCCCGCACGCTCCCCGGGCACTTCGGGCTTCCGACGATGTACGCGCTGATCGAGGCGCTGCACTTGGACCGGATCCCGCCGGCGCGCCGCCATGAGCTGACGCCGGTGCTCTTCGCGACGGCGGCGGAGGGCGACGCGGTGGCCCGGTCGGTCGTGGACCATCTGGCCGACGAGGTCCTCGCGATGGTGAAGGTGGCCCTGCGCCGCCTCGACCTGCTGTCGACACCGGTGCCGGTGGTCCTTGGCGGGAGCGTGCTGGCGGCCCGGCACCCACTCCTGGACACGGGGATCCGCGAACGCCTGGCCGCGGCGGCCCCGCTCGCCGAGGCCCATGTGGTGACCGCCCGGCCGGTGTTGGGGGCGGCGTTGCTGGGCCTCGATCAGGTGGGGGCGCCGGCCGAAGTGGCGGCCCGGGTGCGGCAGTTCTACGAGGGGCCCGGCTCCAGGCCCGCCGCTGCGGTGCCTGTGCCGCAACCCGTATCGACGGATTGAGCGGGAGGGTCCATGCTCGAGCCACGTCGCAGCGGCCCGGGACGGACCCTCGCGGCGGTCCCTCGAAGCGGTTCCGAATTGTTTGCTCGCACCGCCCGAACTAGGACAGAAGCTGTCCGCAAGGGGTTCTACGTTGGTCTCATCAACCGAACGAAGGAGCTCGAACCATGACCTTTCTGGTCGCAGGCGCAAGCGGTTCCGTAGGCCGTCAGATCGTCGAGCAGCTGCTGGCGAAGGGCGTGCGGGTACGCGCCCTGACCCGTGACCCGGCGCGGACGTCCTTTCCGGAGGGTGTCGAGGTCGTACGGGGCGACCTCACCGACCCGGACAGCCTGGCCCCGGCCTTCGAGGGCGTCACCGGAGTGCACCTGATCACCTTCGGCGGCGCCGCGTTCGCGCCCCTGGAGACCGGCCCGCAGATCGTGGCGCTCGCCGAGAAGGCGGGCGTGCGGCGGATCACCGTGCTGCACGGCGGCGGCCCGACGCCGCTGGAGGAGACGGTCAAGGCGTCCGGCATCGACTGGACGGTCGTGATGCCGGTCGAGTTCATGTCCAACGCCCTGGAGTGGGCGGACGCCATCCGCACCTCCGACGAGGTACGCGAGCCCTTCGTCGGCCGGCTCAGCGCGATGGTGCACGAGGCGGACATCGGCGCGGTGGCGGCCGAGGCACTGGTCTCGCCCGGGCATGCCGGACAGTCGTATGTGGTCACCGGGCCGCAGGTCCTCACCCTCCAGGACAAGGTGTCGGCCCTCGCGGCGGCCCGAGGGCGCGCCATCGAACTGGTGGAGCTGAGCGAGGCGCAGGCGCGGGAGCAGTGGGCCGCGCAGGGGCTGCCGGCGGAGACGATCGAGTTCCTGGTGATGGTGTACGGGAACACGCCCGAGGAGGGGCGGACGGTGACCGACGTCGTGCAGCGGGTCACGGGCCGCCCGGCCCGGACGTTCGCCGCGTGGGCGGCGGAGCACGCGGACGCGTTCCGCGCCTGAGGACGGAGCGAGGGGTGCCCTTACGGATATCCGTAAGGGCACCCCTCAGCCGTTTCCTTCCCTAGTCGTTCCAGCCCGGCCACGGCGGCGCGTAGGAGCACCAGTCCTCAGGGCAGCCCACCTTGAACGCCCGCGTCACCGTCTCCGTGACGGACGTGCCGTCCGAAGCCGTGCCCGTCACGCGCAGCGACACACGGGACTGTGCCAGGCCCGGGACCTCGACATCCCAGGCGCCGGCGCCGGCGCGGGAGACGGCGGCCTGCGACCAGGTCGCGCCGTCGTCCGTGGAGTACTCCACGGTGACCCGGCCGACCGGCGCCCCGCGCGACCCCGCCTGGTACGGGAAGGACACCCCGAACCCGAACGGCCGCTCGGGGACGAAGGAGTTGTCGCCGTCCATGGCGGACATGTCGTACCGCACATCGAGCAGCGGCACCGCCCGCGACGAGGCCGTACGCCCCGACCGGAACGTCCAGGTGTCGCTGACCTTCGTGCCGAGGAACCACGAGGGGTCGTCCCGTTCGGCCGTCGCGGTCAGCGTGTACCGGTCCGAGCGGGCCGGCAGGTCGAACAGACCGCGCCCTCCGTAGCCGTTGCGCCCGATCAAGTCGCCGTCGGAGTCCCGCAGTTCGGTGCTGCCGGAGTCGATCACGGCCGGCGAGTCGCTGCGGTGTCCGGCCGCGTCCGAGAACATCGGCACGTCCACCCGCAGCTTGTCCCGGTCACGTGCGACGGGCGTGCGGCCTTCGAGGGTGGTGACTCCGAGCGCGGGCCCGAACGGCCCGGACAGCCAGTGGTCGGCGCCCTTGCTCCCCGCCTCGTACACGGTCGGCGCGGAGTACTGGGCCCCGAGCGCACCCGCCTCGTCGCTGGCGTACTCGAAGGTCGCCGTCGTCCAGGGCAGTCCGGGTGTGTAGTGCCCGGTGAACCGGTGCGGCGCCCGCACGATCGTCTGCTGCTGCGCGAGCACGACGCCCTCGTAAGTGACCCAGCCGTACACGCCCTTGGGGTCGTTGGGATACCCGGTGGTGCGCTGGCTGTGCGCGACGGAGGCGAGGTCCCGCTTGCGGTCCGTCCACCGCGCGCCGCCCGGCACGCCGTCGTCGGAGTGGTGGAAGGTGAAGTAGACGTCGTCGGCGTTGCGCTTGCCGACGATCTCCATCCGCACCGGTCCGTCCGCGAGCCGCTCCCGAAGGAGCGTCGGTCCGGGCTCCTGCGTGACCAGGAGGTTGTCGCCCTCCTCGCCGTCGATCCACGTACCGGAGAAGATCACCGCGGCCGGCTTCTCGGCCATGATCGCCTGGTAGCGGCGGGTGCGTTCGGCGCCCGGCGCCTCGCGCTCCGGGGTGAACAGCACGATCTTGTCCGTGAGTTCGAGCCCGGTGAGGTCCTTGCCCGTGCCGGCGTCCGCGACCTCGCCCTCTACATCCCAGTCGATACGGGCGTAGAAGTACGGGTTGACGCGGATGTTCAGCGGCTTGTCGCCGAGGGTCGTGGCGCGAAGGAGCGGCTCCGCCCAGGTCCCGCCCGCGAAGTACGTCAGTCCGTCCATCCGCGCGCTCTGCACGGTGTACGCCTTGAACTGGCCGTCGAAGATCGGCGTGAGCAGTCCCGTGGGGCCTGTGCCGGTGTCGGACACCAGACCCTGTGTGGAACCGCCCGGCACCACCTGCATCTTGGGATCGTCGACGCCGAGGTCCACCGGCTTCGCGTCCGAGACGTCGACGGTCAGCGCCTTGTCGCCGTCGAGCTCCACGTGCTCGGCGAGCGTGACGGTGGACATGGCGGTGGTCTCGCCGTTGCCGGCGTTGCGGTACTCCCAGACGTCCGCGAGCAGCCGGTAGCTGCCCTTGGGCAGCGTGACCTGCTCGCTGCCGGTGGTGAAGCCCACGATGTCGGAGGCGCCGGTCTGCTCGTTCTGCCACACGACGTGGGTGTACGTACGGCTCACACCGTCGCGCAGGTCGCCCGGCGCGAGCGTCAGGGTCGCGCTGTCGGGCTCGGCCTGGACGCCGACGGGGGTGCGCACCCGGCTGCCGTCGCTGCCGCGCGCGGTGATCCAGGCGCTGTGCGGGCCGGCATCGGCGCGGTCGGCGTCGATACGGAGCGTGGCCTTCGCGCTGCCGCCGGCGGGCACGGTCAGCCGGCGCTCGGCGAGGCTCACGGGTGCCCGGCCCTCGACATCGAGGCTCAGACGGACGTCCCTCGTACCGGAGTTGCGGTACGTCACCTCACGCGTGACGTCCTCGGCCGCATCGCCGGCCAGCTTCGCGGAGACGGCGGCCGGGGACGCCGTGACGCGCGCGTCGAGCGCGTCCGGGATGTCCACACGGCCCGCGCCCTGCTCGTACACGGAGGCCTCGCGCACCGCGTCCGCGCTGCCGACGAGCGCCGCCTTCAGCTGCTGCGCGTCCCATCCGGGGTGCTTCTGCTTGAGGATGGCCGCGGCGCCCGCGACGTGCGGGGTGGCCATCGACGTACCGCTCAGGGTGACGTAGCTGTCGTTGCCGGAGGCGTCCTCGTGGGTGCCCTTGGCGCGCGCGGCCAGGATCTCGCTGCCGGGCGCGGTGATCTCGGGCTTCACGCCGGCGTCGATCAGCGAGGGGCCCTGGGAGGAGAACTCCGACATCCCGCCCTGCTTGGTGATCGAGCCGACCGTCAGGGCGCTCGGCGCGGCGCCCGGGGAGCCGACGGTGCCGGGCTTGCCCGCGTTGCCCGCGGCGATCACGAACAGCGGTCCGCCGTCGGCGCTCAGCTGCTCGACCGCCTGGGACAACGGGTCGGTGCCGTCGCTCGGCACGTCGGAGCCAAGGGACATGGACACGATGTCGGCGCCCTGGTCCTTGGCCCACTGCATGCCGTCGAGGATCCAGGAGATGTAGCCGCTGCCGCCGCCGTCGAGCACCTTGCCGTTGATCAGCTCGGCGCCCGGCGCGACACCCTTGTAGCGGCCGCCGGAGGCCTGGCCGCCGCCCGCGACGGTCGAGGCCACATGCGTGCCGTGGCCGTTGAAGTCCTCGGGGCTCTCGTCCCAGGTGAAGTCCTTCTGGGCGACGACCCGTTCCGCGAGGTCCGGATGCGTGGCATCGGCGCCCGAGTCGAGCACGGCGACCTGCACGCCCTTGCCGTCGAGGCCGCTCTTCCATGCCTCGGGCGCACCGGTCATCGGCACGCTCGCATCGAGGCTCGCCTCGACCTTGGCGTCCAGCCACAGCTTGGTGGCCTCGGCGCTGCGGCTCTTGCCGGCCGCTTCCTTGACGAAGTCCCGCCACACCTCGGCGGCTTCGGACTTCTTGACCGTACGAGCGGTCAGACCGAGTCCGCCGAAGGTGGCCTCGCGGGCCGCACCCGCGAGCGCGGTCCGCTCCGTCGCGATCAGCGGAATCGTCGTGCGCGAGGCGTCGTCGTACCCCTCGGCGGCGAGCGAAGTGACGTCGAACAGTGCCCGGTCAAGGCGCCCTTGGGCCAGCGCGTCGGTCGCGTCCACGGGGATGACGTACTCGTGCCCCTCGATCCGCGCCCGCGAGAACGCGATGTGCTCCCGCCCCTCGCCCGGCTTCACCGCCGTGACCTGGAGCCCCTCACCGCTCCCCGTGAGCGAGACCTTGTCGCCGCTCAGAAGCGTCACCGTCCTGGTGGCGGGCGGCAGGAAGTCCCGCGGGTTCACCGCGGCCCCTTCGCCGCCCGGTGCCGCCCCCGCCTGGGGCAGCCCGGTCGCGAGCAGCGCGACGGCTATGGCCGCCACCACCCCCGCGTAACGTGTCCGTCTTGCCATCCCGACCCCTCACACGCGCCGTGGCCTTCGCATCCGGCCTCGAGGACCATTGGTGCGGCTGGGGCGGGAGTTGCGCCAGGGTCGGGAGTGGCGACTACCTGCCATGGCACTTTTGTGCCGTTCGGGACAGGAACTCCCTTATCCGGGACAGGAGCTCTCGTACGGGGAGCGCTTCGGCGGCATTCGCAGGGCCCGCGAGGGAACCGAACCCCTCCTCGCGGCGTATTAATGGCGGGGGCCGGTGCGGCACTTCGGGCTGCGCCTGATACACAGCTCTCAGCCGACTTGGTGCACAGCTCTCCACCGATTCGAACAAGATCGTGTAAACGATGGCGCGGATGTCAGTCCCTGCGGCCATACTTGCGCGTGGAAGACCACGGATGACCAAGGGGGAGGTCAAGCGTGACATACCTGCCGAGCGGCAGCGCGGCGCCGCCGAGCCCGGCCGCGCCCACGCTGCCCGCCGTGCCGCCTCAGGGGACGCCACCGCCGGGACCTGCGGTGATGCCGGAACGGCGCAGCGCGCGAGCCGAGTTGACCGACCGGCTGCGCAGCGCGTCGACCACGGAGCCGGGGCGGCTGCGGATCATCGGGGCCGTGATCGCGGTTCTGGTGATCGCGTTCGGGGCGGTGACGGCCTGGCAGATGGCCGAGCGGTCCTCGGCCGCGGATGACGTGCTGCACCGCAGTGCGCCGCTGTCCTCCGACGCGGCCGCCATCTACCGGTCGCTCGCCGATGCCAACACGGCGGCGGCCAGCGGGTTCCTGGCGGCGAACGAGGAGTCGCCGAAGCTGCGCCAGCGCTATCAGGACGATCTCGACATGGCGGCGGAGAAGCTGAGCACGGCGGCGGGGGCCAGCCGTGGTTCGGGCCAGTCCGCCCGCTACATCGAGAAGTTGAACAAGCTGCTGCCCGAGTTCGCCGAACGCATCGAGTCGGCCCGTACGTACAACCGCCAGGGCCTGCCGCTGGGCGGCGCGTATCTGCGCAATGCCAACGACCTGATGCAGAACGAGATGCTGCCCGCCGCCGAGGATCTCTACGAAGCGGAGAAGAAGCAGCTCAACGCGGATTACGCGGACGCCAAGGCCTACCCCTGGGGGGCGATCGCGCTCGGCGTGGTCGCGATCGGCGGTCTGGTGTGGGCGCAGCGGCGCAACTACCGGCGCACGAACCGGGTGTTCAACCACGGCATGGTGGTCGCCACCGCGGCCGGCACGGTGGTGCTCCTGTGGCTCGCGGTCGGGCACACCTTCGCCTACAGCGGTCTGTCCGGGTCGTACGACGACGGGGTCCGCTCGCTCAACGCGCTCAACGACGCGCGGATCTCCATCCTCCAGGCGCGCAGCAGCGAAAACCTGACCCTGGTCTCGCGCGGTGCCGTGACGGTGCCCGAAGGAAAGCCGAAGGCCGGCGAGGACTTCTACGACGTGGAGTTCCAAAAGCAGATGGCGGCCCTCGGCGACAAGACGAAGGGCACCCTCGGGGCGGCCTGGAAGCTCTCCGAGGACGAGGCCGGCGACGCTCCTGTGGACAGGACCGTGTTCGCGGTGACCGAGTGGAAGAAGCGCCACACGGCCGCCCGCACCCTGGACAACCAGGGCAATTACGATGCGGCCCTTGCCGGCGTGATCGGTGAGAACGGGGACCAGAGCAAGGCCACCGGTGACTGCTTCGACCTCGCCGACAAGTCGCTCGACAAGGCCATCGCGCATGAGCAGCAGGACTTCAGGAGCGCCGCCGAGGACGGCCGCGGCGCGATGACCGGACTGCCGGTCGGCGCCGCCGTGCTCGCGGTGCTCGGAGCGACGGGTGCCGTGCTCGGTATCGGGCGCAGGCTGTCGGAGTACCGGTGAGAGGGGGCGACGAGATCATGAGCGCTACAGACCGCCAGAGGTATGCGGCCCGCATCCGGGCGATGGCCGTGGCAGGACCGCTCTCCCGCCTGCGGGGCTGGGGCGGGGTGGCCGCCATGGCGCTCGCGTGTGTGCTGACCGCGGCCTTCGCGCTGCTGCCGCTGCACCACGTGAGCGAGGGGCCCTCCGGTACGGGGAGCCAGGGCGTCGCGGACGCCCGGCAGGCGCTCGCCCCCGCGGCACCGGCGTGTGACGAAGCACAGCCGGACGCGAGCCTGGGGGCCCGCGACATCGACGACGGCCCGAAGATCGAGGAGATCCGCGACCGTACGGACAAGCCCAAGAACAAGCTGGTCGTCGGCATCGACCAGAACAGCTACCTGTGGGGCTACCGCAACCCCAACAACGGGAACCTGGAAGGCTTCGACATCGATCTGGCCAACGCGATCGCGAAGGCCATCTTCGGCACGTACACGGACGACAACGGTGACGAGAAGGTCAACATCGTCTTCCGTGCCGTACCGACCAACCAGCGCATCCCGATGATCAAGTCGGGCCAGGTCGACATGATCGTGCGCACCATGACCATCAGCTGCAAGCGCAAGGCCGATGTGGCCTTCTCCACCGCGTACTTCGCCACGGGGCAGCAGGTCCTGGCCCCGGACAACTCGAAGATCACCGGCTTCGACGCGTCGCTCGAGAACAAGAAGCTCTGTGTCGCCGCGGGATCCACCGCCCAGGGAGCACTTGAGGACAAGGACTACGGTGCCGATACACCTCTCGTGGTCCCCAACCAACTCGACTGCCTGGTAAGGCTCCAGCTCGGTGAGGTGGACGGCGTGGTCACGGACAGCGCGCTCGCCGCGGGCCAGGCCGCGCAGGATCCGACGGTCGAGCTGAAGGGCGACCCGCTGGCCACCGAGTACTACGGCATCGCGATGAGCAAGGACCCGAAGGCGGAGGACCTGGTGCGCCGGGTCAACCACGAACTCGACCAGTGGCGCAAGGACCCCGCCGGCTGGAAGAAGTCGTACGCGAAGTGGCTCGCGGTCCCGCTGGGTGACCCCGGCGCCAAGGCCAAGCCGCCGGCCCCCAACTACAGCGACTGACAGGGTATTTGACGGGGCAGAGGCGGAGCAGAACACAGACGGCCGGCCACACCGGCACAGCAGAGAGGCGACACACGGATGGGCGTCACGGGAGCCGCCGGTCCCGTCATGGACCGGGACGAGGTGGACCGTGCGCTGGCACGTCTTGGCGCCGAGCACGAGGCGATCGAGACCTCACTGCTCGCGCTGCAGGACCACGCGGGGCGCAGACTCCTCGAAGGTGCCGAACTGACCGGCACCACCAAGGAGCGCTGGGCCGCCGCGGAGCAGGAGATCACCCGTCTGTGGGCGTACTTCGACGCCTACACCGACGCCCTCACCAGCGCCCGCGAGCTGCGCGCCCGCCGGCGCTGGCCGAGCCGTGAGGAGCTGGTGGAGCTCACCGAGCTCCTGCGCGGCGAGTCCGTCACCCTCGCAGGGGGCGCCCCGGCCACCGGGGCGCCCGCTTCGCTGACCGGCCCGACCAGGCTCTCCGAGCAGTTCACGCTGAGCGCGCTCGTGGAGCGGATGAACGGTCTGTACGCCTCCTCGCTCGACATGGTCGTCGCCGCGGACGCCGTCTGGTCCGCGCTGCCCGCCCGTATCGACATGCTCTCTGCCGAGCTGGCCCGCACCCGCCAGCTCGCCCAGTCCGTGGGCGTACGCCCGGGCGAGCACCCGGCGGGCGACGATCTCGACCGGATCACCAGCGAGTTGACGGCGCTGCGCGCCCAGGTGGTCTCCGACCCGCTGACGTTCTGGCGGCCCACGCCGGGCTCCTCGGCGCCCGGCGGCGGCAGACCCGACACCGAGCGTTACGACCGCGAGGCCCGCGCCCTCGAGGAGGTGCGCCGCGAGATCGACGCGGTGCTCGGCGTACGCCAGGACGCGGAGCTCAGGCTCGGCAAGCTGCGCGATCTGCTCTCGCGCGCGGACCGTACGCTCGCCGAGGCGCGCGCCGCCCGCGGCGAGGTGCTCGCGAAGATCGCCGCATCGGAGGTGCCCGCGGTCAGCGGACCGCCCACCGTGCTCCAGGAGCAGCTGGCGACCGCCGCCGAGTACCGCAGAAGCGCCCAGTGGCACCGGCTCTCGCCGCTGCTCGAATCCCTGGAGCAGAAGGCCGAGTCCGAACTCCTGCGCGCCCGCGAGTCGTTGGAGAAGGTGACCCAGCCACTCGCCGTACGCGCCGAGCTGCGCGGCCGGCTCGACGCGTATCGCGCGAAGGTGGCCCGGCACGGAGCCGCCGAGGACCCGCTGCTCATCGAGCGCTATGACGCCGCGCGCCGGATGCTGTGGAGCGCGCCCTGCGATCTGCGCGTGGCCGAGCAGGCGGTGCTGCGCTATCAGCATGCGGCGGCCGAGGTGCTCGCACCGCGCGTGCCGTACCAGGGACAGCCGACGGACCGTAGGGGGGACTGACCGTGGACACCAAGTGCCAGCGACCGAACTGCACCGGCTCGTACGAGGACATGGGCGGCGGCGAGCTGTACTGCGACATGTGCGGGCTCGCCCCTGTCGTCTCGCCGAACGGCATGGTGTCCTCGCCGCCGACCGGGATCACCGGGGGCGGCAAGGGCAGCAGTTCCTCGTCCAGTTCGCGCTCCTCCAGCCGTTCGTCGTCCCGCTCCTCGCGTTCGTCGCAGTCGCGCCGCTCCGTCTCGGGCCGGCTCTCGCGCAGCCTGTCCCGCGGCAGTACGTCGACCCGCAGCGTCTCCGTACGGTCGACCGGTGCGACGGGCGGGTCCTCGGGGCGCGGCCGGCTTGGCGTCGGTCTGGTCACGGTCCCGCAGGTGCCGCGGCCCGATCCGCGCGCGATGGTGCAGGACAACCCCGAGGTTCCGGAGAGGAAGCGATTCTGCTCCCGCTCCGACTGCGGCGCCCCGGTGGGCCGCGCGCGCGGTGAGCGGCCCGGACGCACGGAGGGCTTCTGCACGAAGTGCGGACACCCGTACTCCTTCGTGCCGAAGCTGGAGGCCGGCAACATCGTGCACGGCCAGTACGAGGTGGTCGGCTGTCTCGCGCACGGCGGACTCGGCTGGGTCTATCTCGCGGTCGACCGCGCGGTCTCCGACCGCTGGGTGGTCCTCAAGGGCCTGCTCGACACCGGCGACCAGGACGCGATGGAGGCGGCGATCTCGGAGCGGCGCTTCCTCGCCGAGATCGAGCACTCCAACATCGTCCGTATCTACAACTTCGTCGAGCATCTCGACCAGCGCACCGGCTCCCTCGACGGTTACATCGTCATGGAGTACGTGGGCGGCAAGTCCCTCAAGGAGATCGCCAACGAGCGGCGTACGCCCCAGGGCAAGCGCGATCCGCTGCCGGTCGAGCAGGCCTGCGCGTTCGGCATCGAAGCCCTCGAGGCCCTCGGCCACCTGCACAGCCGCAATCTGCTCTACTGCGACTTCAAGGTCGACAACGCGATCCAGACCGAGGACCAGCTCAAGCTGATCGACATGGGCGCGGTCCGGCGGATGGACGACGACGAGTCGGCGATCTACGGCACGGTCGGCTACCAGGCACCCGAGGTCGCCGAGGTCGGCCCGTCGGTCGCCTCCGACCTGTACACGGTGGCGCGCACGCTCGCGGTCCTGACCTTCGACTTCCAGGGCTATACGAACGTCTTCGTGGACTCGCTGCCCGACCCGGACAACATCGAGGTCTTCCGCAAGTACGAGTCCTTCTACCGGCTCCTCGTACGGGCCACCGACCCCGACCCCGCCCGCCGGTTCTCCTCGGCTCAGGAGATGGCCGAGCAGCTGACGGGCGTGCTGCGCGAGGTCGTGTCGCTGCAGACGGGCCGGCCGCGGCCCGCCCTGTCCACGCTGTTCGGGTCCGAAGTGCGCGTCACGGACACGGAGTTGTTCCGCGAGCAGGACGGCGAGGTCTCCAGGCTGGGGACGCGGGCCGAGCCTGTGGGCCGCAAGGCACGGCGCAACGGAACGGCCGCGCTCGGCGCGGCCAACGGTTCGGGGGCGGCCGCCAACGGCTCGGGCGCGGCGCTCGCCCCGGGCGCGGCGCTCGGCCCGGGTGGGATGCCCGCGATCCCCTCACAGCCCGCGCCCCTGTCCCCGACGGGGCCCGCACCTGTGCCGCCCGGCCAGTACGCCTCGGCCCCCGGCGCCCCACCGCCCTCCACCCTGCCCGCCCCCGCGTCCCGCGGCTCGATCGTCAAGCCGCTCGCGCACGCCGCGACCGCCCTGGCGCTGCCCGTACCGCGGGTCGACCCGGGCGACCCCAACGCGGGCTTCCTCGCGGGCCTGATGGCAGCGGCTCCGGCCGAGCTGATCACGGCCCTGCACGCGGCACCGGCCACCTCCCTGGAGCTGCGCCTGCGCGAGCTGCGCGCGCTCCTGGAGATGAACGAACAGGCGCCCGCCACCCAGCTCCTGGAGAACCTGGAACGGGCACACGCCGACGACTGGCGCGTGGTCTGGTACCGCGGTGTGGTGTCGCTCACCACCGGCGACTTCGAGACGGCGGCGCTGTCCTTCGACGCGATCTACGACGCGTTCCCGGGCGAACCCGCCCCCAAGCTGGCGCTCGGCGTCTGCGCGGAGGTCCTCGACCAGCTGGACAACGCGGCCGAGTACTACCGCCTCGTATGGACCACGGATCCCAGCTACGTGAGCACGGCCTTCGGGCTCGCCCGGGTTCAGCTGGCCGCCGGGGACCGGCGCGGTGCGGTGCGTACCCTGGAGTCCGTACCGGAGGCATCCATTCACTACACGGCGGCGCGGGTCGCGGCCGTACGGGCCCGGCTCCGGGACCAGGCGGTGCACGAACCGCTGCTCGACGATCTGACCGCGGCCGCGGGACAGGTCGAGGCGCTGCAGCAGTTCGGGCTCGACGCCGTACGCCGCGAGCAGTTGTCGGCCGAGGTCCTGGGTACCGCGCTCGACTGGGTACTCTCCGGTAGCCGCGGTGCCGCGCCACCGCAGGGGACCGCGCAGTCGTCGGAATCCCTGCTGCTCGGCAGCACCCTGGACGAGCGGGGCCTCAGGTTCGGCCTCGAACGCTCGTACCGGATGCTGGCCCGGCTGGCACAGCGTGGTGACGAGAGGATCGAACTGGTGGAGCGGGCCAACCGTTTCCGCCCCCGGACGTGGGTGTGAATTGATGTCGCAGATGCGCCAGCTGACCGAGGGGGCAGAGATGTCGTCGTGCCCGAGCTGCGAGGAGCCGCTGGAGACCGGCGACCTCTACTGCGGCGCGTGCGGGTTCGATCTGTCGGCCGCCCCCGAGCCGGCCGCCGCCGAGGACCACCCGACGATCGCCATCAACGGGGCGTCCGCACAAGGCGGTTCCCCCGCCGAGGAGCCGGCGGGACCGGTCGAGTGGCCCGAGGCCCCGGACATCAGCACGGACACCTCCCACCCGGGTGAGCTGCGCGGCACCGACTCCTCGGGCGGCGACCTGACCGGCGAGGTGCGGTTCGACCACCCGCCGGGCCCTGACGAGTACGCGCTGCAGGCCCCCGACCCGCGCACGGTCGTGCCCCCGGCGGCCACTCCCCCGGCCGGTACCAAACTCTGCGTCGCCTGCCGTACGGGCACGGTCGACCAGGACGGCTACTGCGAGCACTGCGGCCACGCACAGCCGCGCGAACGCGACCACATGGAACGGGAGTTGGACGCGGTCGCCGCGGTCAGCGACCGGGGCCTGCGCCATCACCGCAACGAGGACGCGTTCGCCGTCTCCGCGACCGCGCTGCCCGACGGTTCGCCCGCGGTCGTCGCGATCGTCTGCGACGGCGTGTCCTCGGCGACCCGGCCCGACGAGGCCTCGGCCGCGGCCTCACAGGCCGCCAACGAGTCGCTGCTCGCCTCGCTGCCGCGCGGCACCCACCCGCAGCAGGCCATGCACGACGCGATCATCGCGGCGTCCGACGCGGTCAACTCCCTTGCGCAGGACCCCGCGCACGCCCGCGAGCACGACCCGCACCGCCATCAGAACGCCCCGGCCTGCACCATCGTGGGCTCGGTGATCGCCGGCGGACTCCTGGTGGTGGGCTGGGTCGGGGACTCGCGCGTGTACTGGGTGCCCGAGGACCGCACCTCCCCCGCGGCCCGGCTCACCGAGGACGACTCCTGGGCCGCGCAGATGGTGGCCGCGGGTCTGATGAACGAGGCGGAGGCGTACGCGGACGAGCGCGCCCATGCCATCACGGGCTGGCTCGGCGCCGACGCGTACGAACTGGAGCCGCACACCGCTTCCTTCAAGCCGGACCGTGCGGGTGTAGTGGTGGTGTGCACCGACGGACTGTGGAATTACGCGGAGGGCGCGGCCGAGATGGCCGCCGTCGTGCCGGCCGATGCGGCCGAGCGTCCGCTGCACTGCGCGCAGGTCCTGGTCGGTCACGCTCTGGACGGCGGGGGCCACGACAACGTAACAGTGGCGGTACTGCCGTTCTCCCTTGCACCGCAAGGGGCAGGATCGGCCTGAGACGGGACACCGCGCCGGGGGTGCGGTACCCACACAACTCGGTTACGTCAGCACAAAGTGCCGCCCAGCCCTGCTCGCGAGGGGCAGGGACCGCACGGCGCTGCTGAGGGGGGAGCACACCAGCATGGCGAATTTCTCGAAGTCGAACGTTCCGCAGTTCTCGGTGGACGTCTATCAGAACGAGTACCTGCCCGAGGGCGGTCGTGAAGTCAATGCGATCGTCACCGTGACCTCGACCGGCGGCGGCACCGTCGGCGGCACAGCCGTGCGCGCGTACGCGACGGGCAGCACACCGGACGCGGCGGTGGCGATCATGGTGGACTGCTCGGGCTCGATGGACTATCCGCCGACCAAGATGCGCAATGCCCGCGACGCCACGGCCGCGGCGGTCGACACCCTGCGCGACGGCGTGCACTTCGCGATCATCGGCGGTACGCATGTGGCCAAGGAGGTCTATCCGGGCGGCGGTCAGCTCGCCGTGGCCGACGCGACCACCCGCGACCAGGCCAAGCAGGCGCTGCGCAAGCTGAGCGCGGGCGGCGGTACGGCGATCGGCACCTGGCTGAAGCTGGCGGACCGGCTGCTCGCCTCGGCCGATGTCTCCATACGGCACGGGATCCTGCTCACCGACGGACGCAACGAGCATGAGTCGCCCGAGGACCTGAAGGCCGCACTCGACGCCTGCGCGGGCCGCTACACCTGTGACGCCCGTGGCGTGGGGACGGACTGGGAGGTCAAGGAGGTCACCGCGATCGCCTCGGCGCTGCTCGGGACCGCCGATATCGTCGCCGACCCGGCCGGGCTCGCCGCCGACTTCACGCAGATGATGGAGGCGGCCATGGGCAAGGAGGTCGCCGATGTGGCGCTCCGGCTCTGGACACCCGTGGGCACAGAGATCAAGTTCGTGAAGCAAGTCGCCCCGACCGTCGAGGAGTTGACGAGCCGGCGCACCGAGGCGGGCCCGCGGGCCGGCGACTATCCGACCGGCTCCTGGGGTGACGAGTCCCGGGACTATCACGTCTGCGTTCAGGTCCCGAACGCCGATCTGGGTCAGGAGATGCTGGCGGCCCGGGTCTCCCTGGTGGTGCCGCAGGGTGACGGCAGCGTCCAGACGCTGTCGCAGGGGCTGGTACGCGCCGTATGGACCGACGACATGGCGGCGTCCACGTCGATCAACCCGCAGGTGGCCCACTACACCGGGCAGGCCGAGCTGGCCCAGGTCATCCAGCAGGGTCTCGAGGCGCGCAAGGCCGGCGATATGGACGGCGCAACGGCCAAGCTGGGCAGGGCAGTTCAGCTCGCGGCGGCCTCCGGGAACGAGGACACTGCGAAACTGCTTGCGAAGGTGGTCGACGTCGAGGATGCCGCGACAGGTACTGTGCGATTGAAGGCGAAGGTCGAGGACGCCGACGAGATGACTCTCGAAACCCGGTCGACCAAGACGGTTCGCGTCAAGAAGTGAACACAGCGCGACGGCATGGCAACGGGCCGTGACGGTAAGGCTCTTGGGCACGCCCCGCGGTATGCCCTGAGTGACGCGCCGAGTACCGAACGTACCGAAAGGTACCGACTCAGCGGCCCAGCGCCGTAGAAGGAGAGGGGGAAGCGCCGACATGCCGACCTGCCCGAACGGACACCAGTCGGGTTCCGACGACTGGTGCGAGGTCTGCGGCCACCGCATGACCGGTGCGAGCGCGCCCCCCGGCGCCGTCCCCCCGCC
>NZ_JAAKZW010000350.1 GCF_011044995.1 Streptomyces mesophilus
CTACCGCACCCCCGCATCCGGCCGAACCGCCCCCAACACCTCCCGGCCCGCGATGGGCACAACCGCAACCCGCGCGCCGGGCCGGGGCGCGTCGATCACCTTGCCGTCCCCGGCGTACAGCGCCACGTGGCTCGCGTCCGGCCCGTAGACGATCACGTCGCCCGGGCGGAGCGATCGCAGCGGAACCTTGCGGAGCTTCTCCCACTGGTCGTGTGCCGTCCGCGGAATCCGTACCCCCGCCCGCTCCCACGCCGCCGACGTGAGCCCGGAGGCGTCGAACGCCTTGGGGCCCCGAGCCCCCGAGGCGTACGGCTTTCCCACCTGGTCCAGAGACCACCGCACCGCCTCCGCCCCAGCCCGGGAAGGCGCCGCCGAACCTCCCGGACCCGGCAGCGCGCCCGACGCCAGGAGCTGTGACTGGGCCGCAGCCGCCCCCGACGCCTCAAGTTTCTGCACCTCGGCGATCTGCGCCGCACTCAGCGAAGCCAGCAACTTCTCCACAGCCTTGAGCTTGGTGACCACCGCATCCCGCTGCTTCTTCTGCCGCCCCGCCAAGACCTGTTGTTTGTCCAGCGCCTGTCGCGCGGCCTTCGCGAGCCGGTCGGACTGTTGCTCGCCGGACGTCAGCCGCCCCAGCGTCTCCACGCGCTCGCGCGCAAGGCGTCCGATCACATGCTTCTGGTCGAGCGCCGTCTGCGGGTCGGGTGCGAGCAGCAGCCGTACGTACCCGTCGAAGCCGCTTCTGCCCTGGTACTGCTGCCGCGCGAGCCGTCCCGCCGCGATGCGGCTGTCGCTCAACGCGAGCCGGGCGCGGGCGAGTTCGTCGTTTCGCTTCTTCGTCTCGGCCGTCTGCTTCTTCAGCTGTTCGGCCGTCGCGTTGTACGTCTCGGTCGCCTGCTCCGCCGACCGGTACAGCTTCTGCATCTCGGTGAGCAGCCCGGCCACGGTCTTCCCACCCGACGCCGCGTCGGTCTCCGGGACCGGTTCGCCTGGCACCGCACCCGTCTCGGGGACGGCACTCGCTGCCGCACCCGCGTCCGGGACGGGCCCCGCACTCGCCAGCGCCCCCGTCTCCGGCACCGGCCCGGCACTCGCCGTCGCCCCCGGCTCCGGCGCCGACCGCGCTCCGCCCGCGGGCACCACCACACCGGCCGCGACCACCGCCGCCGCGCACACCAGTCGCAGCACTCTGCCTGACACGTCATCACCTCCGGACGCGGGGCGCCGACCACCCCAGGAGGAGCATGCGATGTCAGCAGGCTGAAAAGCCTACAACTGGGCGGTATGGGGCATACTGCTCACTCATTCAGCGGGATCCGCCCCGGGACCCGCCCCGGACCCCGGCTTGGACCACGGCCACTTCAGACGCCCCGTCTCCGCGTTCCCGCCCGCGTCGTACTCGTACCGCCACAGCTGCCGCACCCCGCGCCGTCCCGCGGCCACCCGCCGGTAGACGACGGTCGTGGCGGGGGAGTCGTCGGTGGCCGGGACCGGGATCTTGTAGAGCTTGGGCGGATGGCCGGTCGGGCCCGTGAGGACGTCGAGGGTGCGGCCGTCCATCGGGCCGCCGAAGAAGGAGATCGGGTCGCGGTTCACCAGGCCAGTGTCACAGTTCGCGCACCGGGACGCCGACTCCTCCGGCGCCGGCTCACAACAGGTGGGCCGCCTCGCTCACCAGGGGCAGCACCCTGCGGGCGAGCGAGCCCGCCGGACCGTCCGTGGTTTCCATGGCGAGGGCCGAGCGCAGCACCGTGGCCGTCTGCTCGTCGGAGGCCGCGGTCGCGGTCAGCAGCGCGAGGAACTGATCGAGCAGCCAGTCCCGCAGCTCGCCGGCCGGGGGCTGCTTGTCCTCGTCCAGCCAGATGAGCGAGGCCGCTTCGACCGCGGAGATCCATGTCCGTACGAGCAGGTGCAGCCGCGGACTCGGCGCGGTGACCGGCATATGCGCCAGGATGCTGGCCGCCGCGGTGCGCCGGACCTCGTCGACTATCGCGGTCGTACGGGAGGTGCAGACGACGCTGCCGCCCTGCAGCAGCGCCGCGAAGCCCGTGTCATGGGAGTCGACGAACGCGAGATAGCGGTCGAGTGCCCGGCCTAGGCGCTCGGTGAGCGGTCCCGTGGGCGGCTCGTCGAAGCACTGCTCCAGCTCGTCGGCCGCGGAGCGCAGCGCCGCCTCGTACAACTGCTGCTTGCCGCCCGGGAAGTAGCGGTAGACGAGCGGCCGCGAGACCCCGGCGGCCTCGGCGACATCGTCGAGCGAGACCTCCTCGGGAGCCCGGTGCGCGAACAGTCCGAGCGCCGCTTCGAGCAGCTGGCTGCGGCGCTCCTCGACGCTCAGGCGCCGGTACGCGGGAGCCGGGGATGAGGCAGCGAGGGGAGCGGACGCCGGGGACATGACCGAAGGGTAATCCGCCCGCGTCCGCCGCACCCCTGTGTGGTTCACCTCAGGCCAGCAGACCGGAGCTCTTCCACAGTCGGCGCCCGGGGCCCTGAAGCACTCCGATGTCGTCGAGGAAGTCGGTCAGCCGCTTGGCGCCGGTCTGCATCACCTCGCGCCGGTGCCCGCTCGCCTTGACCTGCGCGAGGGCTTCGCGGCGGTCGAGGCCGACATCCGTGTAGACCTGCGGGTTCACGAACGCGACCGAGAACACCTTGGCCGCGTTCCCGGAGCTGAGCCGGGTCAACTCCCGCTCCCAGCGCGGCGCGGTCACCATCTGACGCCGCAACTCCTCGCGGGCGTAGCGCACATGGCGGGCCTCCTCGACCACATGGATCCGCGTCACACCCCGGACGATCGTCTGCACCCGCTCGTCCGGGAAGGTCAGCCGCTGCATCCAGTCGAGGATCTCCTCGCCGAGCAGCGTGCAGGCGAAGGAACCTGGCGTCGTGGAGACGGTCTTGAGGACGCGCGCCAGATTGTGGTTGATCTTGCTGACGGGGTAGACCTTCGCCCCGCCCTTCTTGATCATGCGCGCGAACATCATCGAGTGCCGGCACTCGTCCGCGATCTCCGTGAGCGCGTAGCGCACGTGGGCGCTGTCCATCGGCTTGTCGTAGATGTGGCGCACGAGCAGCTGCATCAGGATGATCTCGAACCAGATGCCCAGCGACGCGAGCGAAGCCGCCTCGTAGCGCGCCAGTTCCATCCGCTGCTCCTCGGACATCCGCTTCCACAGCGGGGTGTCGTAGAGCGAGACGAGCTCCGGCGGCCAGAACCACTTGCCTTCCTCGATCGGAGCGTCCCAGTCCAGCTCCTTGTCCGGGTCGAAGGAGTGCTTGGCGGAAGACTCGAGGAGCCGCTCGGCGACGTGTTCGCGGTCCTTGAGCAGGCCGAGCGCGTCCCGGAGGACCTGGCTCGTGCCCGATTCCGTCATGGTCGTCATGGCGGTGGTCACCTCGTGACTTGGTTACCGGGGGTCACGTCTTATGAGACTGCTTGTCAGCAAGACCGTCAATCCCCTGCGCGCGACTTGTTGACCGCGCGTCTACCACCGTGTGAATCTGCCAACTATCCGGTCCTGCAAGGCGAGTCGGGGTCCACCCGGGCCCTGTCCGCGAGGCGAAGGAGCCGCCCGTGTCGACGTACGACCGCTATATCCAGCCCCCCGCGGAGCCCATCTGGCAGGTCCCCGCGACGGGTGCGGCCCGCTTCAACTGGGAGTACGACGACGGGCGTGAGCGCCTGCTCGCGCTCTACCAGAAGGGCAAGGACAAGCAGTGGGACGGCGCCAAGCGCATCGACTGGGACATCGAAGTCGACCCGTACGACCCGCTCGGCACCCCGGACGAATCCCTGTCCCTGTACGGCACGCGCCACTGGGCGAAGCTGACGGAACGCGACAAGGGGGAGCTGCGGCAGCACTTCGCCTCCTGGCAGTTCAGCCAGTTCCTGCACGGTGAGCAGGGCGCGATGATCTGCGCCGCCCGCATCGTCGAATCCGTGCCCGACCTGGACGCGAAGTTCTACTCGGCGACCCAGACCATGGACGAGGCCCGGCACGCGGAGATCTTCGGCCGCTTCCTGCACGACAAGGTGGGCATGGCCTACCCCATCAACGACAACCTCCAGTCCCTCCTCGGCGACACCCTGCGCGACTCGCGCTGGGACATGCCGTATCTGGGCATGCAGGTCCTGATCGAGGGCCTGGCGCTCGCCGCCTTCGGCATGATCCGCGACACGACCGACAAACCGCTGCCGCAGCAGATCCTCGCGTACGTGATGCAGGACGAGGCCCGCCACGTGGCCTTCGGGCGGATGGCGCTGCGCGACTACTACAAGCAGCTCACGGACGCGGAACTGCGCGAACGCGAGGAATTCGTCATCGAGGGCTGCTACTTGATGCGCGACCGGCTGCGCGGCGTGGAGGTCCTGGAGAACTTCGGCATCCCGAAGGCGGAGGCCGAGGAGTACAGCGAGCAGTCCGAATTCCTCGCCCTGTTCCGCCAGTTGCTCTTCTCCCGCATCGTCCCGTGCGTCCGCGACATCGGCCTGTGGGGCAAACGCCTCCAGGAGGCATACGTCGACATGGGCGTCTTCGAGATGGGCAACCAGAACCTGGACCAGCTCATGGCCCAGGACGAGGAGATCGCGGAGAAGCTGGACGCGGAGCGCTTCGCCGCCGAGGAGGCGGCACGGGTGGAGGAGGTGGGCGAGGCGATCGTGCAGGGTGCCGAGAACTGACCCCGGGGAAAACTCGGGGCCCTCCGCGGCCCCCGCCGGGCATCATCGGCCCATGACGACGTCCGAGCACGCGCCCGCACCGCATCGCGCCGCCGCCCGCCGCAGCCTCGAAGCCCTCGCGCTCGGGGACGCGTTCGGCGAGCGGTGGTTCCCGCTGTTCCGGAAGCCCAAGGAGGCGTACGAGCAGGTACGGGCCCGGCGGATGCCCGAGGAGCCGGACTGGCACTGGACCGACGACACCGCCATGGCGCTCGGCATCCAGCGGGTCCTCGACCAGTACGGCGAGATACGGCAGCAGGAGCTCGCCGAGTCGTTCGCGCTGATCTACGACGCCGATCCGGCACGCGGCTACGGGTACGGGATGCACCAGCTCCTGCCGCGGGTGCTGACCGAGCCCGCCGGGTGGCGCCGGCTGGCCGCTGACCTGTTCGAGGGGCAGGGCTCGCTCGGCAACGGTGCGGCCATGCGCGTCGCCCCGCTCGGCGCCTGGTTCGCGCACGACCTCCAACGCGTCGTCCAACAGGCCGAGTTGTCCGCCCAGGTCACCCATGCCCACCCCGACGGCGGCGCGGGCGCCGTGGCCGTCGCGGTGGCAGCCGCCCTGTCCGTACGCGGTGAGCTCGATCTCCGTACGATCGCCGAGTCCACCCCCGAGGGCGCGGTGCGCGACGGACTCGAACGGGCCGTGGACGTGCCGTTCACGACGGAACCGTGGCGGGCCGCCGACCTCCTCGGCAACGGACAGCGCATCCGCGCCGACGACACCGTCCCCTTCGCGCTCTGGTCCGCCGCCCGCCACCCCGACGACCTGGTGGCCGCGCTGTGGACCACGGCCGAAGGCTTCGGCGACGTCGACACGACCTGTGCGATCACAGGAGGTGTGGTGGGCGCCCGCACCGGCACCGACGCGGTCCCGGCCGCCTGGCTCGAGCGACGCGAACCGGTGCCGGGCGGACCTGCGGCCTGACGGTTCCGCACCCGGCGTGCGGCTCGGTTCACCCCCGACCGGCGCCGGGCTGCCCCCCGACCGGCGCCGGGCTGCCCCCCGACCGGCGCCGGGCTGCCCCCCGACCGGCGCCGGTC
>NZ_JAAKZW010000351.1 GCF_011044995.1 Streptomyces mesophilus
GGTCTGGGCTTTTTGGTGCGGGTATCCCGGGGTTTCCGGGGGCTCCTATTCGTCGCCCCCGGCGCCCCCGGCGCCCCCGGCAGCAGCGGGGCCGGGTTGTGACCTAATTCCCGCCGCACCCAGGCCCTCCGCAGGGGTAGCAAAGATCCAACGCGCGGCCATACTCGTCGGGTGACCACGTATGACGCCGTAGTGCTCGCCGGAGGTGCGGCCAAGCGCCTCGGGGGAGTCGACAAGCCCGCCGTGCAGGTGGGCGGGCGTGCGCTGCTCGACCGGGTGCTCACCGCCTGCGCCGCGGCGGGCACCACGGTCGTCGTCGCGCCTCCGCGGCCCACGCTCCGGCCCGTGGTGTGGGCGCGCGAGGAGCCGGCGGGCGGAGGTCCGCTTGCCGCGCTGGCGGCGGGAGTTGAGGCGCTGGAGCACGCCGGGGCGCTGGACCGCACAGGGGAGTTGGGCCACCCAGGGGACCTGGACCGCACAGGGGACCCGGACCACGCAGAGGACCCGGACCACGCAGGGCACCCGGACCGCACAGCGGACACGGGCCGCACAGCGGACACGGACCGCACAGCGGAAGACCGGCCTGTCCTCGTCCTCTCCTCGGACCTCCCCTTCCTCGCCGAGCCCGCCGTGGACCTCCTCATCGGCGCACTCCACGCGGCCGAAACGGCGGCCGAGGCCCTGCTCGACGGCGCCCTCTTCACCGACCCCAGCGGCCGCGACCAGCCCCTCGTCGCCGTCTACCGCCGCAGTGCGCTGCGTCACGGTCTCGATCGTCTGCGCGCCGAACACGGCTCTTTCACCGGGCTGCCCCTCAGACTGCTCACCACCGGACTCGCGCTCACCCGGGTGACCGAGCCGGAAGGCTCCCGTGCCGCGTTCGACTGCGACACCTGGGAGGACATCGCCGCGGCCCGGGCACGGATCAGGGAGCATGAACGCGTGCTGGATGAATGGATCACCGCAGTCAAGGACGAACTGGGTCTCGACCTGGACGTCGACACCGCCCTGCTCCTCGACCTCGCGCGCGACGCCGCGCACGGTGTGGCGAGGCCCGCGGCGCCGTTGACGACCTTCCTGGTCGGCTATGCGGCGGCGCGAGCGGGCGGCGGCCCCCAGGCCGTCGCCGAGGCGACGCAGAAGGCCGTCGCCCTCGCCGCCCGCTGGGCCGACGAGGACCGGCCCGACAGCAAGCCGGCCGACCGGACCGACGCCACGCCGGACGCGGAGTGACCGGGCACCCCGCGCCCGGACCGGGCCGCCGTACGCCGGACACCGCACCGCCCCGGCGCTTCTCCGCGCAGACCGGATACGCCCCGGCCGGCGCCGTCGACGACGGCGACCCGGAGGTCGACGAGGCCCTCGCGCTCGTCAACGAGGCGTCCGGCAAGACGGGTTCGGGCCCCGACCCGATCCCCGGTGGCCGGACACCCGAGCCGGCAGGTCAGGCGGGCCGGGCAGCACAGCCGGCTCCGTCGACGCCGGGTACGCACGGTGGTCCCGCACGGCCGGGACACGGCGGTCCCGCACAGCCGGGGCACAAGGAGAAGCACCACCACCCCCGGGCCACGCCCTGGCCCGAGGCCCGCGCCCGAGCCGCCCAGGCAGCCCGACGGGCGCCCCGCCGCGACGCCGGCCCCGTCCCTCTCGACGAGGCACTCGGCCGGATCCTCGCCACCCCGCTCACCGCCCTCACCGACCTGCCCTCCTTCGACACCTCCGCCATGGACGGCTGGGCGGTCGCGGGCCCCGGCCCCTGGGACGTCCGCGAGGAGGCGATCCTCGCCGGTCACGCCCGCCCCCGCCCGCTCGCCGACGGTGAGGCGGTACGGATCGCCACCGGCGCCCGCGTACCGCAGGAGGCCACCGCCGTACTGCGCAGCGAGCACGGGATCACCGACGACAAGGGCGGACTGCATCCGCAGCGCGAGGTCGTGCACGGCCAGGACATCCGGCCGCGCGGCCAGGAGTGCCGCAGCGGTGACCAGTTGCTGCCCGCCGGATCCCTGGTCACCCCGGCCGTGCTCGGACTCGCCGCCGCGGCGGGCTACGACGAACTGGTGGCCGTCGCCCGGCCCCGGGCCGAAGTGCTGATCCTGGGCGACGAGTTGCTCACCGAGGGACTCCCCCAGGAAGGCCTCATCCGCGACGCGCTCGGCCCGATGCTCCCGCCCTGGCTGCGCAGCCTCGGCGCCGAGGTCATCGCGGTCCGCCGCCTCGGCGACGACGCACAGGCCGTACTCAAGGCCGTCAAGGAGTCCCCCGCCGACCTCGTCGTGACCACCGGCGGCACCGCCTCGGGCCCGGTCGACCACGTCCACCCCACGCTGAAGCGCCTCGGCGCCGAGCTCCTGGTGGACGGCGTCCAGGTGCGCCCCGGCCACCCCATGCTGCTGGCCCGACTCCCCGGCGGCCGCCACCTCGTGGGCCTGCCCGGCAACCCGCTCGCCGCAGTCTCCGGACTGCTCACCCTCGCCGAGCCCCTGCTGCGCAAGCTCTCCGGGCACCCGGCGGTCGAGCCGTATCACGCACCCACCAGGGACGAGATCCACGGCCACCCGTACGACACCCGGCTCGTCCCCGTCGTCCTGCGCGGCGACGAAGCCGTACCGCTGCACTACAACGGGCCCGCCATGCTGCGCGGGATCGCTGCCTCCGACGGACTCGCGGTGGTACCGCCGGGCGGTGCGAAGCCCGGCCAGGAGCTGGAGATTCTCGATCTGCCCTGGGCGCTCTCGGCGCCTTTGCCGGGAGGCTGTTTCACGTGAAACAACACGGCAGCGATGTGATGGCGCGCAATGCCGACGAGCGCCTCACCAACGGCCGGATCCATCTGCCCAAGCGGGTCGTCGAACGCCCGCTGCGGCAGGTCGCCAAGCGCGTCACGATGGCGCTGTCCATCCTTGTCGCGACCGCTCTGCTCGTCTGGTTCGACCATGACGGCTACAACGACAACGTCGACGGCGAAGTCGATCTGCTCGACGCCTTCTACTACGCGACCGTCACCCTCTCGACCACCGGCTACGGCGATATCGCCCCCGCCAGTGACATGGCACGGCTCGTCAACATCCTCGTCATCACACCCCTGCGTGTGCTCTTCCTGATCATCCTGGTCGGCACCACTCTCGAGGTCCTCACGGAACGCACCCGGGAGGAGTGGCGGCTGAACCGCTGGAGGTCTGCCTTGCGTGACCACACCGTCGTCGTCGGCTTCGGCACCAAGGGCCGCTCGGCGATCCAGACCCTGTGCGCCACAGGTCTGAAGAAGATGCAGATCGTGGTCGTCGACCCCAGCAACAAGGTGATCGAGGCCGCCACCGCCGAGGGCTTCGTCGGTGTCGCCGGTGACGCCACCCGCAGCGACGTGCTGCTCCGCGCCGAACTGCAGAAGGCACGCCAGGTCGTCATCGCCACCCAGCGCGACGACACGGCCGTCCTGGTGGCGCTCACCGCCCGCCAGCTGAACCGCACGGCGAAGATCGTCGCGGCGGTACGCGAGGAGGAGAACGCGCCGCTGCTGAGGCAGTCCGGCGCCGACGCCGTCATCACCAGCGCCAGCGCCGCCGGCCGCCTTCTCGGCCTCTCGGTGCTCAGCCCCAGCGCGGGCACGGTCATGGAGGACCTCATCCAGCAGGGCTCGGGGCTCGATCTGGTCGAGCGGCCGGTGATAAAGGCCGAGGTCGGCAAGAGCGTGCGGGAGACCGAGGATCTGGTGGTCAGCGTGCTGCGCGGCCACAGACTTCTCGCCTACGACGACCCGTCGGCGTCTCCGCTGCAGCTGACGGACCGCCTGATCACCATCATCCGGGCCACACCGTCCGCCCCGCAGCCCCCGGACACCCGGCCGCTGCCACAGCAGTAGACGGCGGGGCTCAGCAGTAACCGGCCCGGGCCTGGCAGTAACCGGCCCGGGCCCGGCAGTGACGGCCCGGGCCTGGCTCAACCGCCGTACGTGCGGGGCGAGTAGCCTCGCCCGCATGTATGCGATCACGATCCCCGAACCCGGCGGACCCGAGGCGCTCCAGTGGGCCGAGGTCCCCGATCCCGTACCCGGTGAGGGCGAAGTCCTCGTCGAGGTGGCCGCGAGCGCGGTCAACCGTGCCGATCTGCTGCAGCGGCAGGGCTTCTACAACCCGCCGCCCGGGTCGTCCCCGTATCCGGGCCTCGAATGTTCCGGGCGGATCAGCGCCCTCGGCCCCGGCGTGAACGGCTGGTCCGTGGGCGACGAGGTCTGCGCGCTGCTCGCGGGCGGCGGATACGCCGAGCAAGTGGCCGTGCCGGCCGGGCAGTTGCTGCCGGTCCCGGACGGCGTCGGACTGGTTGAGGCGGCCGCGCTGCCGGAGGTCGTCTGCACCGTCTGGTCCAACGTGTTCATGGTGGCCCATCTGCGCCCCGGCGAGACGCTCCTCGTCCACGGTGGCGCGAGCGGGATCGGCACCATGGCGATCCAGCTGGCCAAGGCCATCGGCGCCAAGGTCGCGGTGACCGCCGGCGGCAAGGAAAAGCTGGAGCGCTGCGCCGAGCTCGGCGCCGACATCCTCATCGACTACCGCGAGCAGGACTTCGTCGAGGAGCTGCGCCGGGCGACGGACGGCGCGGGCGCGGACGTGATTCTCGACATCATGGGCGCCAAATATCTGGACCGGAACATCAAGGCGCTGGCCGTGAACGGGCGGCTCGCCATCATCGGTCTGCAGGGCGGCGTCAAGGGAGAGCTCAACCTCAGCGCGCTCCTGAGCAAGCGCGCCGCGATCACCGCGACTTCGCTGCGGGCGCGCCCGCTGGGCGAGAAGGCGGCGATCGTCGCGGCCGTACGCGAGCACGTCTGGCCGCTGATCGGCGCGGGCCGCGTCCGGCCGGTGATCGACCGGACGCTGCCGGCGAGCGAGGCGGCAGCGGCGCACCGGGTGCTCGAGGAGAGCGGGCACGTGGGGAAGGTGCTGCTCACGCTCACGCGATAGCGGGGCGTGTCCCCGTGTGCGACATGACAGCCACCCGTTCCGGGTAGCCAGGAATCAGCCGGGATGCCGGATTTGTCACCCCATGTGACGCTGGCATCACCGGCTTCTTGGCGACTCGGACGGGGAGGGGTCGACCTCATGGCTCCACGGATCGGAGCGTTGGCGCTCTTCCTGCTGCTGACGTGGGTGCCGGTTTCTCCGGTGTACGCGCAGCAGGCGGCGCCTCAGGAACAGTCCGCCACGCCCGAGCCTGATCCCTCCCGTGCGGGCAGTCGCGCCGGCGAGGGGCGTGAGCGGCCCGGGCGCCTCGAGCCGGAGCCCACGCCCAGCGCTCCGGCCCTGCCGGACCCGTCCGCCTCGGCGTCGGCGACGCCCGGCGGCCCCACGCCGAGCGTCTCGGAGGGCCCGGCGGATTCGCCCTCCGCGGTCGGCACCCCGACGGACTCCCCCGCGGCCGGTGAGAGCTCCCCGCCCGCTTCTCCCCCTTCGCCCTCCGCGTCCGAGGCGGCGGACTCCGAGGTGGCGACCTCCCGAGTCCCCACTCCCGCCGGTGAGCCGACGCCCACGCCCCCTCGTACCGGCGCGGTCCCTCAGCACCACTCCGCCGGGCATGCGCCCCGCGACGCCGCGGCTCGCGATGTGGTGGCGGATCCGGATCCGGATGCGCCTGCGCAGGCGGCGTCCGGGCCTCGCGCGGATCCGGCGCTGCATGTGCTGCCGGTGGGGACGGGGCTGGTGCTCATCGGTCTGGGGCTCGCGTTTCTGGCTCTGCGGCTGCGGCGGGGCTGAGCGGCGGTT
>NZ_JAAKZW010000352.1 GCF_011044995.1 Streptomyces mesophilus
GTCCACGCCCACCGCCCCCACCTGGCGTCAAGGGCCAAGCCCCCTATGGTGGTGCGCTGACGCCGCCATCCGCAGGTCAGTGGACACCATCGGGTCGTCGCGCAGCGCTGCGATGTGCGCGAGCGTCGTGGGGTTGTCCTGCGCATGGGCGACACCGAGAAGCTGTGCCTGCTCCTGACAGTCCCAGAGCGATTCGGAGTGCGCGTAATCCAGGCCCGACGGATCGATGGCGGCCAGCGCTTCCAGGTAAGCGGCCCGTTCGTAGGAGTGCGGAGTGTGCAGCCAGAGCCGGCGCAGGTCTCCCACCGCTGGGGCGGCCGCGGGCCCGAATCGGGCCAGCCGCCTGGCGGTGGCCGCCGGACCGCACCAGGTACGGGTACGTCGTAGCTCGGCGAGCTCGGCCACCAGTACGGGGAGTGCCTCGGGGACAAGCTGGTCGGCGAGGACGCCCTGGCCGAGCCGGGCCCGAACGCAGTCGTCAGGCAGGGCCTTGGCCAACAGGTCGAGCAGTTCGCCGTCCGTACGCCCGCTCAGGTCCGGCGGAACCGGACGTGAGGCGGGCCGCCGCGCTGCGATCCCGAATCGCTTCCACGGCTCGACGTGCCACGGCGGCTCCGGCTCCTGACCGATACGTTTTCGCGCGACATCGGCCAGGTCCTCCCACCAGGCGTCCGGCCATCGGTCCGCGACCAACTCCACAACACTGACCCAATGCTCGCCGCCGCGAACGTGGGCCCGCAGCCCATCCCGAGCCTCGTCCGAACCGTCCAGAGCAAGCAACACGAGCACGTCGGCGGCCCGCGAGCACTCGTCCTCGGACCCGGACAACAACTCCACGCCCGGTGCCACACCCATCGCCAAATCCCATACCACGTGCGACAGCTCCGCTGCTGGACGTAGACCGAGACCAGCCATGGGTCACCGCCTCAATTGACGCTGAACGAACCTGGATTCCGGCAGCGCCTGGTGCCACGATTGGGGCTCGAAGGCTGTGAGCAGGGGGGCGAGGCATGGGGCGGCGACCCGATGGCATGGGGCAGAAATTTTCCAGGCAATCCGAAGAACTATCGGAGCAGCTTTTCGAACCAAGCTGGAGAGGCTGGGGTTGACGCGCAAACAGATCGAAGGTCAATCTCTCGATGAACTGCAGGTTTCGCTCACCAGCGTGAATCACGCCATTGAGAACCCCAACGGGTTCGGTGTCGTCCGGGTGAAGATGACAGCCGAAGCGGGCATGGTGGTAGTCCGCAATGAGGCGGAGGCGCATTTCGAGATGGGGATCCTGCCCATCCTGTTGGAGCGCAAGGCGTTGATTCTTGAGAGGATCAGCGCGCTTCGGCCGACAGAGCAAGTGCAGGACATTCGCGAGGAGGTCGCCAAGGTGGTGACGGACGAAAACATCCGGGACCATCTCCTCAAGATTCTCGACGACCGCGCGGCCAAGGAACGCGATCTGTCGACCAGAATAGAGAAGGAGACCGAGAAGAACTCGGCTCTGCTCTGGGAAGTAACGCATCTGAAGGAAATCTCTGTCGGGAAGATCCAGCATCGCCTGGATAATCTCGAAGAGTCGACGAGACGTCTGGAATCCGAGAAGGTCAGTAAGTTCGAAGCGGTCACCATCACCTTCACGATACTTGGCGCAATGGGTGGGCTGGCTGCGCTGGTCCTAGGCCTCATTCGGTGGACGACCGGATGAACTCGACACTTCTCGAACGCGGCATGACGAAGGCGCTCACCATCGGAGATGAGCGCCTTGCGTCGAGCGGTTCCGGCTGGTCAGCGCCGGTCAGTGACCAGCCACGGACCTGCGACTCACCGGAAAGTCGAAGTACGTGTCGGGAAACACCTCCGGCTTGTACGTGAAGTGCCACCACTCCTCAGGCAGGTTGACGAACCCCACCTCACTCAACGCCCCCCGCAGCAGATCCCGGTTCGCCCGCTGCACCCCCGTGATCCGCGGAGAATCCGTGTGCGACAGCGTGTCGAAGCAGTCGTAACCCGTGCCCATGTCCACCGAACTGTCCGGGAACCGCTCGCCCACCGGCGCGAAGCACGGAACCAGCGGCTCGCCCGGCACAAACGGCCGCGTCGGCAGCGCGGGCAGCTTCACGATGGTGAGGTCGACCGTGGAACCCCGGCTGTGCCCCGACTTCGCGGCGATGTAACCGTCCGCGAACAGACGCGATTTGTCGACGTTCGGATAGAACTCCGCCTTCATCCGCTCGTCGTCCAGATCCTCGGCCCACCGTACGAAGTGATCCACCGCCCGCTGCGGCCGGTAGCAGTCGTACACCTTCAGCGAGTACCCCTGCTTCAGCAGCCCACGCTGGGCCTTGCGCAGAGCAAGCGCGGCCGGCTTCGTCAGGATGCAGACCGGCTGGCGGTAGCCGTCGATGCGCTCACCGACGAAGTTGTGCGCCGTCGTGTAGCGCATCTCGTGCAGGATCGTCCGGTCCACCCGGTCGAGCGCCACGAACTCCTCGGGTGCCTTGGGCTCCGGCTCGGCACCGGCCGTGGCCGGCACCGCCGTCACGGTGAGCAGGGCGGCAGCGGCGACGGCGAGGGTGCGCCACACAGTGCGCGTACGCGAAAGACGAGTCATGGCCACTCCGTCTACCAGCCGGATGGGGCGCATGGGAAGGGTGAGCCCAAGACGGGCGAGTCAGACGGGGGAGAGTGAGCCCAAGACGGGCGAGTCAGACGGGGAAGAGTGAGCTCAAGACGGGCGAGTCAGACGACAGGGGTGGCCGGTCGCACGGGCGTGTCGGCGTTCCGCTACAGTCCCGCCCGTGCCCGAGCCTGTATCCTCCCCCGCCAAGTCCGCCCAGGACTCCCACTGTTCGAGCTGCGGCGCTCCGTACGCGGACGTCTCCGGCTGGCCCCGAACCTGCACCGTCTGCGGCGCCGTCGCGTACCGCAATCCGCTTCCGGTTGCCGTCGCACTGCAGCCCGTGCACGACACGGAAGGCATGGGCCTGCTCATCGTCACGCGCGGAATCGAGCCCGCCCGCGGCCAACTCGCCCTGCCCGGCGGCTTCGTCGACCACAACGAGGACTGGCGGCACGCGCTGGTACGGGAGTTGCGCGAGGAGACCGGCATCGAGGCCGACGACCGCGACGTCCGCCTCGCCGACGCCCTGAGCTCCGCGGACGGCCACCTCCTCCTCTTCGGCGTCCTGCCGCCCCGCCCCGCGGCGGAGCTCCCGCCCTTCGCGCCGACCGACGAGACCACCGCCCGCTCCCTCCTGCGCGCCCCGTCCCCCCTCGGCTTCCCGCTGCACACGGTGGCGGCCGCGGCCTGGTTCGAGGGGCGCTACGCGTAAGGGCGCCGGCAAAATGTAAGGGTCCCTAGCGCACTACGCTCCTATACTCGTCCGCATGGATCCGATCACCATCCGCCGTGCCCTGCCGACCGACGCACCAGCCCTCACCACCCTGATGCTGGCGTCGAGCGCGTACCAAGGGACGTACGCCTCGATCCTCGAGGGCTACCGCGTGACGCCCGACTACGTGGCGCGCCACCGCGTGTTCCTCGCCGAGGACCCGCAAGGCGCGCCACTCGGCTTCTACTCGCTCATCTGCGACCCGCCCGAGCTCGACCTGGCCTTCGTCGCCGACGCGGCCCAGGGCAACGGCGCCGGGCGTCACCTGATCACGCACATGCTGAACGAGGCGCGCACAGCAGGCCTTTCGGGCGTACGCGTGGTCTCGCACCCGCCCTCGGAGGGCTTCTACCGTGCGATGGGCGCCCACCGCACCGGCACGCTCCCGCCCAGCCCGCCGAAGGTGACCTGGGAGCGCCCGGAGCTGTGGTTCCCCATCGAGGACCCGGCCCTCACACCCCCCGCACCCGCACCCTCTCCGTGACCTCCTCCACACCCGCGTCCGTCTCCCGTACGACCATGACCCGGTCGTTCTTCCACCGCGTCACATAGCGCTCGACTTCGGCACGCTCCCAGCCGTCCCCGGGATCGCGCACGACAAGCCCTCCGCCGGTACGCCCCCGCAGCGGCGCCCACACCTCCAGCTCGAGCTCCCCGTCCTCGCCGCGCACCGGCACCACGGTCCCGGCCCGTGCGAGCACCGGGACCCGGGACGGGGGAGCGTCGAGCAGCACCTGTCCCGGCCCGTCATACGCACGCTCGCCGACGGTGTCGTACCACCGCCCCCGCGGCAGCCGCACCGCACGCCGGTCGGCGCCGGGCTCGAACACCGGCGCCACAAGCAGCGCATCCCCCAGCAGGAACGCATCGTCGCAGTCCCGCAGCGCCCGGTCCTCCGGCGCCGACCACCACAGCGGCCGCACATAAGGAGCACCCGTGCGCGACGCGAGCTGGGACAGCGTCACGAAGTACGGATGCAGCCGCCGCCGCTCCTCCAGCGCCGCCCGCGCATGCGCGAGGACCTCATCCCCGTACACCCAGGGCTCACGCCGGCCGGCGTTCATCGCCGAGTGCGTACGGAACAGCGGCAGCCACGCCCCCAGTTGGAACCACCGCAGGTACAGCTCCGCGGGCGGCCGTCCGCTGAACCCGCCCACATCCGGCCCCGAATACGGAATCCCGCACAGCCCGAGACCGAGGACCAGCGCCAACGAGGCGCGCAGCCCCGCCCAGCTGGTCTCCACATCCCCGGACCAGGTTCCGCCGTAGCGCTGCAAGCCCGCCCAGCCCGAGCGCGAGAACAGGAACGGCCGCTCCTGCGGCCGCAGTTCGCACAGCCCCTCGTACGCGGCCCGGGCCATGCACAGCCCGTAGACGTTGTGCGCCTCGCGATGATCGCCGCCCCGCCCGTCCAGCGCGTGCCGCGCCGACCGCGGCAGCGACGGGTCACCGAAGGCGGCGAACGACACCGGTTCGTTCATGTCATGCCAGAACCCGGAGAACCCCTGCCCGAGCCGCTCGGCGTACTGCCGGCCCCACCAGGCCCGCACATGCGGCGCGGTGAAGTCCGGGTAGACCGACTCACCCGGCCACACCACACCCCGTACGATCCGGCGCCTCGCATCCCGTACGAACGCATCCTCGGCCCGGCCCGAGTCGAACAGCGCATTGCCCGGCTCGGCCTTCACCGCGGGGTCGACGATCGACACGAGCCGCGTCCCCTGCGCCCGCAACTCGTCCGCCAGCGCGGGCAGTTCCGGAAAGTTCACGCGATCGACCGTGAACACCTGATGCGCGTCATAGTGATCGATATCCAGATGTACGGCGCCGAGCGGCAATCCCCGCTCCTGGTACCCGGCCACCACGCGCCGGACCTCCGTGGCCGACCCGAACCCCCACCGCGCGTGCTGATACCCGAGCGCCCAGGCCGGCGGCACTGCGGGCGCGCCCGTCAGCCCGGCCCACGCGTGCAGCACCCGGGCCGGCGTCCCGACCACCACCCAGCAGCGCAACGGGCCACCGTCCACGCGCAGTTCGGTCGTCCCGGGCCGGTCATGCCCGGAGCCGGCGCCCTCCTCGCCCTCGCGCAGGGTGACGGACCCGTCCCACGAGTTGTCGTGGAAGACCAGATGCGTCCCCGCGTCCGCGACCACCAGCTGCACCGGCATCGTCAGATACAGCGGATCGTCTCCGGGCGCGAAGGACCCGCCGGGATCGGAGTTCCACAGCCGGTACGTGCCGTCCGCGAGGCGCGGCCCCGCTGCCCGCCCGCCGAGCCCGAAGAACCGTGCGTCGGCGCCCACTTCGGACCGCTGCACCCACCGCGCAC
>NZ_JAAKZW010000353.1 GCF_011044995.1 Streptomyces mesophilus
GCACACACCCCGGGGCCGGGGCGGGGGGAATCGGCGTGCCCCGGGGTGTGTGCCCGGTGGACGGCGCTGCTTCCGGCATGAGCGGCCTCCTCTCTGGTCAGGTCAGGCGAGCTGTGGGGGCTGGGGACGATCGGGGTGCGGCGTGTGCGGGGCGAGTGCGCCGAGCGGGATGTCGAGGCGTACCTCCGTACCGGCGCTGGCTCTGCCGCGGCCGATGCGGATGCGGGCGCCGATGGCGGCGGCGCGTTCGACCATGCCGACGAGGCCGAAGTGGCCGGCCTTGCGGAGTTCTTCGAGGTCGGTGCCCGGGGGCAGACCCTGGCCGTTGTCCTGGACGGACAGGCGCAGGAGTTCGTGGGCGATGACCCCGTACTCGACGGTGACGTGGCTTGCGTGGGCGTGGCGGTGGGCGTTCTCCAGGGCCTCGCTCGCGATGGTGAGCAGCTGGCGGGCGACCGCGTGCGGGAGGCGGGGTGCGGGGGCGTCCTTGGTGACCAGGTCGGTGTGGACGCCGGTGCGGGTGGTGAAGTCCGCGGTGCGGGCGCGGAGTTCGTCGGCGGTGTCGACGCCGGGGGTGCCGTTGCCTGTGCCGGTTCCGTTGCCTGTGCCTGTGTCGTCGGTCCTGCCGAAGTCGGTCTTGCGGCGCAGGTCGGAGAGGATCTCGCGGGATTCGGCGGCGGCGCGGCGGGCGCTGCGGGCGACGATGCCGGCCTGGTGGCGGACGGTGAGCGGGTCCATGCGGTCGGCACCGGCGGCGAGGGCGTCGGCGGACATCGCGACGCCGTGCAGGGTCTTGGCGACGGAGTCGTGCATCTCGCGGGCGAGGCGGGCGCGTTCCTGTTCGACGGCTTCGGTGACGGCGAGGCGTGAGGTGGCTTCGCTGAGGGCCTGGGTGGCGGCGCCGAAGCGGAACATGAGGTTGCGCAGGGTGACGCCGATGATGCCGGCGGCCACGCAGAAGCCGCTGATCAGGGTGGTGCTGGCCGGGTTGTCCATACGTTCGGCCCAGGCGGTGTAGGCGGCGGCGAGGAGCAGGATCTGGATGGCGGTGTAGATACCGGCGCCGCGCCAGCCGTAGAGGAGGCCGCCGAGGAGGGGGGTGCAGACGGTGGCGTAACCGAGCGGGGAGTCCGGGGATGCGGTGAGGAGGAGGACGGCGCCGAAGATCATGTCGATGGCCATGAGCCATTTGTGCTTCAGGACGAGGGGGCCGAGGGTCTCCCAGTCGCGGAGCATGGCGTACGAGCCCATGAGGCTGAAGACGACGGCGGAGCCGATGAGGATCTCGCCGAAGTTGCCTTCTGCCCTTGTCAGGGCGAAGGGGGCGCCCAGCGTGATCATCGCCAGGCGGAAGCCGAAGACCTGGCGGCACAGGGCCTGGAGGGCGTTCAGCTGGATGGGGAGGCTGGGGGCGGGCTCGTCTTCGGCGAAGGCGCTCTGGGGTTGGCCGGTGAGTTGGGGTCCGCTCTGGACCAGGGCCGGGCTTGGGTGCCGGGTCCTTGTCGGGCGGAAGCCGCTCAGGGCGGCGCCGGCTTTGGGGGTGCCGCCGTCTGCGTTTGCCTGGGCTTGGGCGGCTGCGGCGGCTGCGGCGGCTGCGGCGGCTGCGCGTTGGGCTTGGTTGCGGAAGCTCACCGTCTGGCGGTCCATGGTGGTTGGCCTCCCTTCTTTTCTCCCCGCCCCGCCCTTTCACCGTTTCCCGGGGCTTCGCCCCGGACCCCGCATCCGAACTTCGTTCGGATCTGCTCAAACGCCGCAGGGGCTGAGTGCATGTCAGCCCCCCAGGATTGAGCCGAAGTCGGTGTCCGAGCCGAGGAACATGCCGCAGACGATGAGGATCAAGGTCGCGGGGACCATGAAGATGAGGGTGACCATCGTGGTTTTCGGGATGGTCTTCGCCGCTCGGCGGCGGGCGTTCTGGGCGTCGGTGCGGCGCATGTCGTTGGCGATCTGGATGAGCGTGTCCGCGATGGGGGCGCCGAGCTCCTCGCCCTGCTGGAGGGCCGTGACGAACTGGGAGACCTGCTCCGAGGCGTTGCGGCGGCGGAGCTGCTCGAAGGCGTCGCGGCGGCTCACGCCCATGTCCATCTGTCGGAGCGTGATGCGGAGTTCGTCGGACCAGGGGCCCTCGTAGCGTTCCGCGACGCGGTCCAGGGCCTGGCGGAAGCCGAGGCCGGCCGAGACGACGACCGCGAGGACGTCGAGGAAGTCGGGCAGGGTGCGTTCGATCTGTTCCTTGCGTTCGCGGATGGCCTGCCAGATCAGCGCGTCCGCGGCGAAGAGGCCGAAGGCGAGCGCGAGGAGGCCGAAGACCGGGACGCCGTTGGCGAAGAGGGAGAGGGCGCAGACCGCGCCGAAGAGGCCGTAGACGGCGCGGCGGGCGGCATAGCGGTCGATGGTGAGGCCGCCGGGGTTGCCCGCCATGTCGATCTTCCGGCGTTTGTCGTCCACCTTCTTCGGGCCCATGAGGCGCAGGACCGTGGGCGCGAACCGGATGCCGAGGCGGTCGATCGCCGATTCCGTGGCCGAGACGCGGGACGAGCCCGATTCGAGGGCCACCGCCAGGTCGCCCGGCAGTTTCGCGTCGGCGCGGTACATCCGTATGCCCGTGAAAATGCCTGTTACGGAGAGGGCGAGGAGCAGCGCAAGTCCGAGTCCCAGCATGTGAGTTCAGCTCCCCTCAGACTTCGATCTTGCCCAGGCGGCGGATGACGACGAAGCCGACGGCGTACAGGCCGAGCGAGATCAGGATCAGGACCTGGCCGAGCGGGGAGCCGGTGACTTTGGCGAGGGCGCCGTCGTTCATGGCGTTCAGCATCAGCATCGCGCCGACGCCCAGGCACGGGATGGTGAAGGCGGTGGCGTTGACCTCGGAGAGCATGGTGCGGACCTCGCGGCGGGTCTCCTTGCGCTCCTCCAGGGTCTCGGTGAGGTTGCGCAGCGAGCCGACGATGGTGCCGCCCGCGCGGTTGGAGAGGATCAGGGTGGTGACGAGGACGATCAGCTCGCGGGACGGGAGTCGTTCGGCGAGTTCGCCGAGGGCGTCGTCGATGCTGCGGCCGACGGCGAGCTGGTTCGACACGACGGTGAGTTCCTCGCCGGCGGGGGCTTCGAGCTCGTCGGCGGCCATGGCGAGGGAGGTGCGCAGGGCCAGACCGGCGCTGGTGCCGTTGGCCAGGAGGCGGGCCAGGTCCGGGAGTTGGTTGATGAAGGCCTCGATGCGCTTCTGGCGCTGCCAGTTGAGGAAGGTGTTCGCGGACCAGGCGCCGACGATGCCGGCGATCGGGCCGAAGAACGGGGCGAGCAGCGAGGTCGCGATCAGCCAGAGGGCGGCGACGGTGACCATCATGTAGACGAAGAACTCGCCGGGCGTCACGTCCAGGCCCGTCGCGGAGAGCTTCAGCTGGATACGGCGCCCCAGTTGCGTACGCCTGAGGCGCTGGTCCACACCGGTGAAGCGGCGCTGGCGGCCGACGGTGTGGTGGCCGGTCTGCGCGAGCCGGTCGACCAGGGCCTGGCGCTGGGCCTTGCCGGAGGCGTACGTGTGGAGGCCGGCCGTGGCGAAGGTGCCGCACAGGAGGGTGGAGCCCAGGGCCAGGAGCACGGGACTGTTCATGAGCCGGTTTCCTCTCCGGTCGGCAGCGGGCGCTTCATCGGCTGGTGGCCTCTCTTGTCGGGTGGCGCATCAGCCGGTGGCCTCTCTCATCCGGTGGCACATCGGCCGGTGGCGCCTCAACTCGTGGCGCATCGGCCGGTGGCTCCTCAACGCGTGGCGCATCAGCCCATGGCCTCTCTCGTCGTCAGCTCGTTCAGGCCGTCCGATACGCCGAAGGCCGGGGGGATCGGCTCGCTGGCCAGGTAGAGGCGTTCGGCGACACGGCGGGGCAGCGGGAGGTGCTCGTACACGCCGTGGACCACGCGGTCCGCGCTCATGGGCTGGGCGGCGAACCGGCTCACCGTCGTGATCTTGAACTCGTCGCGGCCGTGCGAGACGAGCAGCGCGATCTCGGTGATCTTGCGGGAGCCGTCGGCGAAACGGGTCAGCTGGACGAGCACGTCGACCGCCGAGTTGATCTGGTCCTTGAGCGCCTCGAAGGGGATCTCGACGCTCGACATGGAGCCCAGGGTCTGGAGCCGCATCAGCGCGTCCTCGGCGCTGTTGGCGTGCACGGTGGCGAGCGAGCCGTCGTGGCCGGTGGACATCGCCTGGAGCATGTCGAGGGTCTCGCCGCCGCGGACCTCGCCGACGATGATGCGGTCGGGGCGCATACGGAGGCTGTTGCGCACCAGGTCGCGGATGGTGATCTGGCCCTTGCCCTCGACGTTGGGCGGGCGGGATTCGAGGCTGATGACGTGGGCCTGCTGGAGGCGGAGCTCGGCCGAGTCCTCGATGGTGATGATGCGTTCGTGGTCGGGGATCAGGGCGGAGAGCGCGTTGAGGAGCGTGGTCTTTCCGGTGCCCGTACCGCCGGAGACGATCACGTTGAAGCGGGCGCGGACGAAGCTGCTGAGGAGCATCAGCATGTGTTCGTCGAGGCTGCCCATGCGGATCAACTCGTTGAGCTTGTACGCGCGGGGGAAGCGGCGGATGGTGAGGGTGGCGCCCGTGAGGCTCAGCGGGGGGATGATCACGTTGACGCGCTCGCCGCTCGGGAGGCGGGCGTCGACCATGGGGGTGCTTTCGTCCACGCGCCGGTTCACCGTGGAGACGATGCGCTCGATGGTCTGCATCAGTTGTTCGTTGCTCGCGAAACGGAGGGGGAGCTGCTCCACGCGGCCGGCCCGTTCGACGAAGATCGCGTCGGGGCCGTTGACCATGATCTCGGTGATGCTGGCGTCTTCGAGGAGCGGTTCGAGTACGCCGAGGCCGAGGGCCTCGTCGACGACCCTGCGGATGAGCTGGGCTCGTTGGGTCGTGGAGAGGACGGGGCCCTCGCGGCTGATGATGTGGCCGAGTACGCGCTCGAGCCGTGCCCTTCTCTCGCCGGCTGCGAGGCTGGACATTTCGGCGAGGTCGATCTCTTCGAGGAGCTTGGTGCGGTAGACGGCGACGGTGTGGTCGTCCTCGCGGCCGGCGCCGTTGTCTTCGGGGGCGGCGATTCTTGCCCTGAGGCTCATCTGCGGTGCGCTCCTCAGTCGTCCATGGGCATGGTGACTGTGCGGGTGGCCTGCCAGCCCATGTCCACGAACGGGATCAGTTCCGGGATGTCGACCGTGACCGTGGCGGTCACGGTGTCGGCGCCGCGCGGGGCGGTGATGGTTGCGGTGTCCGCCAGCCAGGTGCTCATGGCTGCGCGGCCCGCTGCGTCGGCGCCCTCGTCCAGGGATGCGGCTCTTGCGGCGGCTCGCGCTCCTGATCCGGCCTGGCTGAACGAGTAGCCGACGAGGCCGAGTTGGATGCAGGCCAGGCCTACGAGGAGGAGGGTGGGCAGGAAGCCCGTGAACTCCAGGATGGCTGCGCCTCGGTCGCTTTTGAGTGCGGGTGCGTGGCGCCTGCGGGTGGGTGCGGTGTGCGGGTG
>NZ_JAAKZW010000354.1 GCF_011044995.1 Streptomyces mesophilus
CCCCAGGGCCCCCCGCTGCGGCCCGATCCCGCCCGGTACCGCCCGGGCCCGGGCCGGCATCCCCGTCCAGCACGTGCCGCGGCGCGAGAGCAGCCGCCGCAGCCACAGCTCCACCGAGACCAGATCCGCCAGTCCGTCCACCGGTACGGACTCCCCCGCGGCCGCCGCCCGCAGCGCCTTCTGGACCACCCGGCCCTCCACGAGGCCCGCCTGCGCGAGCAGCGGAGTGGCGAACAGGTCCACCAAGTCCTCGACAGCGACCCGGAGTCCGAGCTTCTGGGCTGCCGTGGACGTCGCGTACGAGGGTGCGCCCCAGCCCGCCGGCAGGTCCGTCACGCCGGCGCCCTCCAGGACGGTCCTGAGCACCGCCGCCCGAGCCCCGGGCTGTATGCGCAACGAGTCCGGGAGCGCGCGGCAGGCCCGTACGACCTGGTTGTCGAGGAACGGGGTGTGCAGGCGCTGGAAGCGGACCTCCGCGGCCTGTTCGAGTACGCGCAGATCCGCCGCGTGCCGCGCGAGGGCCGCGCGCGCCCGGCGTTCGCCCGGGCGCTGACCGGGCCCCGCTCCCGGACGGGTCGCCGACTGCTCCAGGCGAACCGATACTTCAGCGAGCGCCTCGCCGGTCAGCCAGCGCGCGGCGGGCCCGGGCCGCACCCAGGTCAGCGCGGCGAGCGAGGCGCCGACGGGGCCGGTGGGCTCGTCGAGGACGCCGGCGCGCAGGCGCAGTGCGGCGTCCTCGATGCCCGAGCGGTAGGAGGTACGGGCCAGCCGGCGGGCCGCTCCGTACACCTTGGCGGGGACCAGTACGGAGCTCATCGAGCCCTCCGTACGCGCCAACGCCGCGACCGGACGCACGAGATGACGGCGGCGGCGGTCCATGAGGAGGTCGGCGAGACGGGCCGGGTGGGCGTCGAGGACCTGGCGCGCCCCGTACCCCGACAGATGGTCCGCGCTGCCGGAGGCGAGCCGGAGTCTGTGCCGGGCGGCGGTGACCAGGGACGGGCCGGGTTCGTCGGTGAGCGGGCCTTCCAAGTCGGCGTACGGCAGGGCCTCTTCGCCCGCCGGGACCACTACGTGGTGGAGGCGGGGGTTGGTGGCGAGGGCGCCGGCGCGGCCGAGTTCGGCTTCCTGGCGGCCGCCGGTCAGGTCGTTGAAGGTGACGGCGAGCAGCCGTTCCCCCGCGCCCGTGCCGTGGCCGAGCACCGTGCCCGGCATCCCGGGCAGTCCGGCGGCGAGCAGCGCGAGCGTGCCGGAGGCCGGGCCGCCGGACAGGTCGGCGCCGATGCCGGGGACCGGCATGCGGGAGGCGCGGCGTTCGGCGGGGCCCATGCCCGGGACGGGTCCGGGGTCGATGTCCGGTACGTGGCGGGGCGCGGAGAGCCGGGCCCGTACCGCGTCGACCAGTGCTTCCCGTACGCCGTCGACGGCGCGCGTGGCGTCCAGCTCCGCCGCGGCGACGGCGAGGGAGGCCACCGGCTCGTATCCGGCGATCTCGCGTGCGCCGTCGCGCAGGATCAGCGCGTGCCCGGGCGGGATGCGGCGCACGTCCTCGTACGGGGTGGAGTCCTGGAGCGCTTCGGGGACGTCGGGGCAGGCGAGCAGCGCGGCGAGATGGCCGATGTCGAGGTGCGCCTCGATGAGGTCGGCGAGCGGCAGGGCCGCGGTGGCGTACGCGGTGCCGCCGGCCCACGGGGTGTAGAACACCGGTCGTGCGCCCGCGAGATCACCGGCGACCATGATGCGGCGGCCGACCTGGACCACCGCCGTATAGCTGCCCGACCACGCGGTCAGATGCCGCAGCGCGCCGCCGCGCGCGGCGACCAGGCCGAGGCGCAGCTGCTCGTCGCTCGCGCCGCAGGTGCCGAGTACGGCGATACGGGTCCGGTCGTCGGCCTTGACCACACGGACCTCGTCGGGCCGCCAGTCACCCACCGCCCATAGGGGATCCGGGTCGCCCCACAGAAGCTGCGAGCCCACGGGGTGCACGGTCTCGCCGGCCTCGCTGCCGCCGCCCAGGGGACCGGACGCCCTCGCGGTGGTACTGCTCCACCCCACCAACCACCGCATCGCGCCTCCACAGCCTGTGGACAACATGGGCACCAAGTCGGTCACCATGCTGCCACGAAGCGGGCGCATCGGAGGGGGAGGCGGGCGCGCCGTTTGCGCCTCTGTGCTCCCGCGCGAGTCGGACCAACTCCTGGCTGGATCCGGCCATTTCGCGCGCAATGGGCGTACAGCGGGCGCGGGCCGGGGCAACGCGCGATCCGGGAGGCGCGCTTGGCCTCCCGGACCGGTCCGCCACCCGCGGGGATGTAGGCGGCGGCGTCCCCCAGCCCACCGGTTGCCAGCGCACGGTGGGCCGACCCACGCATCCACATGGAAGCGCTCCCGCACCGGTCGGTGAAGAGCGCACGGGCGGGCGCACGGCCACACGCCGGGAGCACACCGCAGAAAGACCGCACTCCTGTACAGACAACTTTCTCGCCATCCGGAATCCCGCCCCTTAACGCTTGGAATGCGGGGAACTACGCTGGGTTTACGAATGCCGCGCGGTTATGCCAGCCGTGGTGTGCCGGCGCGGCAGCCGTCTGTGTCGAGGGGTGGCGCATGTCCAGGGAGCAACGCGGGCCGAACGAAAAGCTCGGCACCGTTCTCGCCCTCGCGGGAATCAGCAACGCGGGCCTCGCCCGCCGGGTCAACGACCTCGGATCGCAACGGGGTCTGACCCTCCGCTACGACAAGACCTCGGTGGCCCGCTGGGTCTCCAAGGGCATGGTTCCGCAGGGTGCGGCCCCGCACCTGATCGCCGCGGCCATCGGCCAGAAGCTCGGCCGGCCCGTGCCGCTGCACGAGATCGGTCTCGCGGACGCCGACCCGGCGCCCGAGGTGGGTCTCTCCTTCCCGCGCGACATCGGAGCGGCGGTGAAATCGGCGACCGAGCTGTACCGGCTCGACCTCGCGGGCCGCAGGGGCACAAGTGGCGGGATCTGGCAGTCGCTTGCCGGTTCGTTCGCGGTGAGCGCCTATGCGACACCCGCGTCCCGGTGGCTGATAACACCCGCCGACAGCTCGGTGGAACGTACGGCGGAGCAGGCGCGGCAGATCGCCGAGTCCGCGCCGGCCGGCGAGAAGCCGCTGCGCGTCGGCCACAGCGACGTACAGAAACTGCGCGAGGCGGCCCACGACGCGCGGCGCTGGGACTCCAAGTACGGCGGCGGGGACTGGCGTTCGTCGATGGTGCCGGAGTGCTTACGAGTCGAGGCGGCGCCCCTGTTACTGGGGACGTACTCGGACGAAGTGGGACGTGCCTTGTTCGGCGCGACGGCCGAACTCACGCGCCTGGCGGGCTGGATGGCCTTCGACACCGGCCAGCAGGAAGCCGCACAGCGCTACTACATCCAGGCCCTGCGGCTCGCCCGCGCGGCAGCCGACGTCCCGCTCGGCGGCTACGTACTGGCCTCCATGTCCCTCCAGGCCACCTACCGCGGCTTCGGCGACGAGGGTGTCGACCTCGCGCAGGCCGCCCTGGAGCGCAATCGCGGCCTGGCCACCGCGCGCACCATGAGCTTCTTCCATCTCGTCGAGGCCCGGGCGCAGGCCCGCGCCGGTGACGCGCACGCGGCGGGCGGCGCCCTGAAGTCCGCTGAAGGCTGGCTCGAGCGCTCCCGCGACGGTGACAACGACCCGTCCTGGCTGGGCTTCTACTCCTACGACCGGTTCGCGGCCGACGCCGCAGAGTGCTACCGCGACCTCAAGGCACCGCGCCAGGTACGGCGGTTCACCGAGCAGGCGCTGTCGAGCCCGACCGAGGAGTTCGTCCGCTCGCACGGGCTGCGGCTCGTGGTGAGCGCGGTCGCCGAACTGGAGTCGGGCAACCTGGACGCGTGCTGCGCACAGGGCCTGCGGGCCGTGGAGGTCGCGGGGCGCATCTCGTCTGCGCGGACCACGGAGTACGTACGGGATCTGCTGCACCGCCTGGAGGCGCACGGGGACGAGCCGCAGGTGATCGAGCTGCGGGAGCGCGCCCGGCCGTTGCTGGTGGCGCCGGCGTGAGCGAACTGCTCCGCACGGTCCTTCGGGTACGGGTTTGAGCGCGTTGTCAGTGGCGCAGTGCACTATCGGACACATGGGCGTACTCGGCGTCCGTGACGGACTCGGAGCTCTCCGGAGGTGAGGCGCGTGGCCCTGCGCGGCCCGGCAGACGGCACGCGGGTGTCGTACGACTGCGATGTGCTCGTCATCGGCGGCGGCATCGTCGGACTGTCGACGGCGTATGCGCTGACGCGCGCCCGGCCGGGGATACGGGTCACGGTCCTCGAGAAGGAGCCCGGGCCCGCCCGGCACCAGACGGGGCGCAACAGCGGGGTGATCCACAGCGGGATCTACTACCGGCCCGGGTCGCTCAAGGCGCGGTTCGCCGTCGAGGGCGCCGCGGAGATGGTCAAGTTCTGTGCCGAGCACGGGATTCCGCATGCCGTCGGCGGCAAGCTGATCGTCGCCACCGAGCGCTCCGAGCTGCCCCGGCTGCACGCACTGGTGCAGCGCGGCCGGGAGAACGGGATTCCGGTACGGGAGCTGGGCCCCAGCCAGATCACGGAGTTCGAGCCCGAGGTGCGGGGGCTCGCGGGGATCCATGTGGCCACGACCGGGATCTGCGACTTCGGCGCGGTGGCCGGACAGCTGGCCGCGCTGGTACGGGACGCGGGCGCCGAGATCCGGTACGGGGCGGAGGTCACGCGGATCGACCGGCGCGCGGACCGCGGGGTCGCGGTGCGCACGGCGTCCGGGGCGATCGTGCGCGGCCGGGTCCTGGTGAACTGCGCGGGGCTGCACTGCGACCGTGTGGCCCTTCTCGCGGGCGACGACCCGGGGATGCGGATCGTGCCGTTCCGCGGCGAGTACTACGAGCTGGCCCGGCCCGAGTTGGTGCGCGGCCTGGTCTACCCCGTGCCCGACCCGGCGTTCCCCTTCCTCGGCGTGCACCTCACGCGCGGCATCGACGGCGGGGTCCATGTCGGGCCCAACGCCGTGCCCGCCCTCGCGCGCGAGGGATACGACTGGTCGGTGGTACGCCCCCGCGAGCTGGCGGCCACGCTCACCTGGCCGGGCTCGTGGCGGATAGCCCGCGAGCACTGGCGCTACGGTGCGGGCGAACTGCGCCGCTCCCTGTCCCGCCCGGCCTTCACGCGCGCGGTCCGCCGCCTGCTCCCCGCGGTCACGGAGTCGGACCTCCACCCGGCCCCGGCGGGCGTCCGCGCCCAGGCGGTCCTGCGCGACGGCACCTTGGCGGACGACTTCCTGTTCGTGGAGGGCGCGCGCACGGTCCACGTACTGAACGCCCCTTCGCCGGCGGCCACGGCTTCGCTGCCTATCGGGCGGGAGGTGGCGCGGCGGGTGCTGGCCCAGGTGGACTGACCGTTGCATTTCAGCCCCTGCGGCGCTTGAGCAGATCCGAACGAAGTTCGGATGCGGGGGCCCGGGGGGCGGAGC
>NZ_JAAKZW010000355.1 GCF_011044995.1 Streptomyces mesophilus
GCCCCCTCCCCCTTCACCCCGCTCGACTTCCAGCTCGTCCTCCTGCGGCGGATGGCCGATCACCAGCCCGTACGCGTGGACGACGCGCGGCGTGAACTCGGCGTATCGCAGGCGGAGATGCGGGAGGCGAACCGGCGGTGGCAGGCGATGGTGCGGTCGCCGCGGGGGCGTGGAGCGGTGGCGCGGTACCGGTCGGTGCTCGGGGCGCCCGAGGCGAAGGTCCGGCGACAGGTCGGGGATCTGGCCTGTGAGGCGCTGCTGTGGCCGGTGCCGCTCTGGCCCGGCCTGCGGTTCGAGGTACTGCTCGCGCCGGGCGGTGCGGCGGTGATCAACGAGTGGCTGATCCGCGCGCCCGGCGCGGCGGGCCCCGAGCTGCGGACGGTGGAGGATCTCGTGCCCTGGTCGGCCACGGTCGACGAGGTGGGCCGCGCGTTCCCGCCGGCCGAGCTCCTCGAGGGCTCGGCCCCCACGCGCTGGCGCCTCGCCTTCGAGGCCCCGGATGCGGACGGGGTGCTCAAGGCGTACGTCGGGGACTTCACGTGGGGGCTGCTCCAGGAGGTCGTCCCCGCGGTGTGAGTCGTCCCCGCGGTGTGAGTCGTCCCCGCGGTGTGAGTCGCCCCTGCGGCGTAGATCGTCCCTGCGGCATAAACGGTTTTCGTCGCCGTCCCGTGTCGGGAGATAGTGCTGACCATGATGGCGAGACCGGAGGTCGGGAACGCGGTGCGCCGGTGTGCCGCGTGCGGGGAGTACGCCTACGGCGGTGCGCCGGACTGCGCCGACTGCCGCGCGCTCGTGGACGCGATCGTCGAGGAGGAATGGGCCGCGTTCGTACGCCGGTGGGGTGCGGGCGCGGACGAGGAGCGGGCCCTGGCCGAACTGGTCGCGGGTGAGCCGGACCGGCATGACTGGCGCGTGGTCGACGCCGCGTACGACCGGCTGACGTGCGGCGACTGCGGGGAGCGGGTGGTGGACCGGGCCGTCGAGGAGACGCCGGCCCGGCTCGGGGAGGGGCACGAGTGAGTACGGAGACAGCGTGCGAGTGAGTTCGGAGACAGCGAATCCGACCGGCCGGGCCGAGCGCGCGCTCGACCATGTGGCCGGGCTCGCCCGCGGCGGGCCGCTCGACGCGGCGCTGCGGGTCACGCTGAACTTCCACCCCGACCGCCTCACCGGCGACGGCACACCGATCCTCGACGCGATGGCCGAACAGGGCCTCTACAGCTCGCAGTTCGTGACCGGCACGAGCAACGGCGGGCTCACCGCGTACGAGGGCGGCGACCGGTGGCGCTGGGAGAGCCGGATCTTCGGCGGGGCGTACGACGACGCACCGGGCGCGGAGCGTCCGGTGTACGGCGGGCTCAACTTCCGCCGCAGGACCACCGGTGCGGCGCCCCGTTTCGGCTCGGCGCACCTGCGCCTGACGGCGGGCGCACTGGCCCGCACGACCTTCTGCTATCCGGACAGCTTCCTGGAGCCGGCCGACTTCGGTGTGGCCGCCGCCTGCGATCTGATCCCTCTCGCGCTCGCCGACGACATGGACGCGCTCGACGACTACATCGAGACCCAGGTGCACGGCCCGGTGCGCTTCACCGCCGATGTCGAGGCGCTGGTCCTCGACCCCTGTTTCCGGGGTACGGAGGTCGAGGCGTCGGCACGAAGCCTCGGCTGTCCCGTGGAGTTCCACGGCGGGTTCCGTATCTCCGTGGGCGAGTTGGCGCCGCACGGCGACTTCCGGGGTCAGGAGTTCGTGGACCTCGGGCTCTCGCTGGCGGCCGACGGCTTCTTGGACCCGGCCCTGCTGGGAGCGGCGTCCCGGTCGGGCGCGTACGACCAGCAGGCGCTGAAGCGGGTGTGGCATCTGCTGGCGCGGTTCGGTGCGCCTTCCGCGTAAGGCTGACGCTTCCCACGTAGGCGCTGACACCTCCCGGGTACGGGCTGACACCTCCCGCGTAGGGGCTAATGCGCCTCGCCCCGGCCCGGGTGCGAGGGTCGGTGATGCTCGGTCAGAACGGTGAGCAGCCGGGTGAGTTGGCCCTGCTGTGCGGCGGTGAGCGGGGCGAGCAGTTCGCGCTGGGCGTCGGCGATGAGTGCGTCGAGGCGTTCCATGCGGCGGCGGCCGGTGGCCGTGAGGGTGATGACGTTGCGGCGGCGGTCGACGGGGTCGGGTTCGCGGCGGATACAGGAGGCGTCGGAGAGTTCGTTGAGCACGGCCACCATGTCGCTGCGGTAGATGCCCGTACGGCGGCTGAGTTCGGCCTGGCTGGCGGCGCCGGCGTCGGCCAGCGCGACGAGCACGGCGAAGTGCCACTTGCGCGCACCCTCGGCGGCGAGGCGCTCGCTCACGAGCCGGTCGGCGACGACCGCGGCCCCCGCGATCAGCCGGCTGGGGATGGCGCGCAGCCGGGCCGGGGTGGGGTCGGGGGTCGGGGTCATCAGGGCCTCCTGTGTCGTACCGGCACCGGCGGCCGACCCTCACTGCGTCGGCGCCGGCCTTCACCCATTGCGTTAGTGGCACTAACAGTCTACCTTCGTTAGTGCCACGAACGTTTATGGCTCTGGATCCCTGGACCTCCCCGAGGAGTGCAACCATGATCAAGCCGTTCCGTATCGCCATCCCCCAGGCCGACCTCGACGACCTCAACGACCGCCTGGCCCACACCCGTTGGCCCAATGAACTCACCGGCGCCGGGTCCGACTACGGCTTCCCGCTGGCCCGCCTGAAGGAGCTCGCCGAGTACTGGCGCACCGGTTACGACTGGCGCGCCCACGAGGCCGAGCTCAACAAGCTCGAGCACTTCACCACCGAGATCGACGGCCAGAACATCCACTTCGTCCACGTCCGCTCCCCCAGGCCGGACGCGCTCGCGCTGATCCTCACGCACGGCTGGCCCGGCTCGTTCCTGGAGTTCCTCGACATGATCGAGCCGCTGTCGCGCGACTTCCACCTGGTGATCCCGTCCATCCCGGGATACGGCTTCTCGGGTCCGACCCACGACCGCGGCTGGGACGCCGACCACGTGGCGCGGGCCTGGGCCGAGCTGATGCGCCGTCTCGGATACGAGCGCTACGGCGCCCAGGGCGGCGACTTCGGCGCGGGCATCTCCCTGGCGCTGGGCGCGTACGCACCCGAGCAGGTCGTCGGGGTCCACATCAACTATCTGCCGACCAGGCCGGATCCGGAGGCCGGCCTGGTGCTTTCCGCCTCGGACGAGGCCCGCCTGGACAAGGTCCGTCACCTGATGGCGAACCGCCCGCCGTACCAGGCCCTGCAGGCCACCACCCCGCAGACCATCGGCTACGCGCTGACCGACTCGCCGGTCGGCCAACTCGCCTGGATCGCCGAGCGGTTCGCGCAGTGGACCGACCCGCGCACCCCGGTGAGCGCCGACCGGATGCTCACCGACATCTCCCTGTACTGGCTCACCGCCACCGCCGCCTCCTCGGCCCGGCTGCACCGCGAGACAGCGCGCGGGCACGCGGCCTGCGAGGTGCCGGTGGGCGTGGCGGTGCTCCCGTACGACATCACGCAGTCGGTACGGCCGCTGGCCGAGCGGATCTACGACATCAGGCACTGGTCGGAGTTCGAGCGCGGCGGACACTTCGCGGCGATGGAGGTGCCGGAGCTCCTTTCCGAGGACGTCCGTGAGTTCTTCCTGACCTGCACGAAGCCGCACGACTCCTGAGGCGCTCGGCCCGTCGCCTGCCCGAGCTGCGCGCTTCCCTCCGGGTAACCACCCACTTTGTTGTACGTACTTGAGGCGGCCGTCACGCCAGGCGGAGGCTGGGGAGCGGCCGCCGTGCATCCGGCGGCCGAGGCTGGGGAGCGGCCGTCACCGTTCCGGCGGCCGAGCGGTCAGCAGATATCCGGAATCGGCATAAGGGGACAACGTGGGTGGCACGGACGTGACCGTCATCGGCCTGGGCGACATGGGCAGGGCACTGGCGTCGGCGCTGGTCGCCGCCGGGCACCGCACGACCGTATGGAACCGCAGCGCGGACAAGGCCGACGAGCTCGTGGCGCAGGGCGCGGTGCGGGCCGCGAGTGTCGAAGAGGCCCTGTCGGCCAGTCCGTTGACCCTCGTCTGCCTGATCGACTACGAGGTGACGCGCACCCTGCTCGGCCCCGTGGCCGAGGCCCTGCGCGGCCGCACCCTGGTCCAGCTCAGCAACGGCACACCGGAGCAGGCCCGGTCCCTGGAGGCGTGGGCAACCGGACAGGGCGCCGGCTATCTGGACGGCGGCATCATGGCCGTCCCCGGCACGATCGCCACGCCCGAGGCGTTCGTTCTCTACAGCGGAGCGGAAAAGCATTTCACCGCGCACCGGCCGGTGTTCGAGGCCTTCGGCACGGCGAAGTACCTCGGCTCCGACACGGGGTTGGCCTCCCTGTACGACCTGGCGCTGCTGAGCGGGATGGACTACCTGTTCGCGGGCTTCTTCCATGCCGTCGCCGTGGCCACCTCGCACAAGGACGTGACCGCGGCCGGCTTCACCGAGTTCCTGGTGCCCTGGCTGACGAACATGGCCCACCAGCTGCCCGCGCTCGCCGCCGATGTCGACTCCGACGGCGAGCCGGCGTACACGCAGGGCCTGGACGTGCTCCTCGCCGCGGCCCGCAACATGGCGCAGGCCGCCCGGGACGCCGGAGTGCGGGCCGAGTACTTCGACCGGGCCGCGGCAGACCTGGAGCGGCAACTGGCCGAAGGCGGCGAGGCGTTCACCGCCTCCGGCGCGGTGCGTGCGCTGCGGGTTCCGGGGGTGTCCGGCGACCGGGCGTGATGCGAGGCGACGGGCCGTGATGCGACGCGACGGGCTGTGATCCGATCCGACGGGCTGTGATCCGACCCGGCCGGCCTTGGGGGCCCCTCAGCTCACCGCGTCCCGTACGCCTTGGGCCACCGCGTCGTCGCCGAGGAAGTCGTTGTGCTCCAGACAGCCCGCGGCGACGTTGGCCGCGCCGGTGAGCGGGACGCTGCTGTCCGGGTTGATGACCTCGTCGCAGTTCGACCAGAACGTCGTGTAAGACACCGCGCCCGGAGTCTCGTCACCCTCGGCGAGACCATCCTGAACGTACGACCCGGGCGTCATGTCGCGGCAGGCCTGCGACCAGAGCGCGCAGGCCCAGGCCGTACTGGTGCCGTGGTTGGGGCCGGCCAGGGAGACCCAGTCGTCGACCTTGCCGAGGCCACCGCCGTGCTTGATGTACCAGCGGGTGACCAGGCTGCCGAAGGAGTGGGCGACGATGTCGACCCGCGCGGCACCGGTCTGCGCGCGGACGTCGTCCACGTAGGCGGCGAACGCGCCCGACAGTGTTTCGTTCACCGACTGGTCCGTGTCGTAGCCCCAGGAGAAGAGTTCCGCGTCGGTGTAGCCGGAGGATCTGAAGTCCTCGCGCAGGGAGCCCCAGACGCCGGGGTCGGCGTTGTAGCCGTGGACGAAGATCACGGGGG
>NZ_JAAKZW010000356.1 GCF_011044995.1 Streptomyces mesophilus
CGCGATCCACACCCGCTCCAGATGCGGATCGTGATCCTCGGCGAAGTCGGCCACGACGCGCGCCACGAGCCCCTCGTAATCCGCGTTCCAGCCGTACTCGGCCGCGTACAGGGCCGCATTGCGCATCCTATTCGTCGCTCCCGGCGCCGCACGCGCCCGCTGGCCCGCGGTCAAGCCGGCGCCGCATGGAGCGGCAACCTCCAGTCCTGCCCCACCAGATCGCGCCCGAACGACCGGTGCGGCCTCTCCGCGGTGAGCACGAACCCGTGCCGCAGATAGATACGCCGCGCCGCCTCCAGCACATCGTTGGTCCACAGCACCAGCTCCCGGTACCCCTGCTCCCGCGCGAAGCCGATCACCGCCGCGACCAGCCGGTCCCCGATCCCGTGCCCCCGAGCGTCGGGTTCAACCAGGAGCAACCGCAACCGCGCCGTACCAGGAGCGTCATCCCGCACGCACATCACCGAGCCGACCGGGATCCCGTCGAGATCCGCGATCCACACCCGCTCCAGATGCGGATCGTGATCCTCGGCGAAGTCGGCCACGACGCGCGCCACGAGCCCCTCGTAATCCGCGTTCCAGCCGTACTCGGCCGCGTACAGGGCCGCATTGCGCATCACCATCCAGCCGAGGTCGCCGGGACCGGGCTCGCGCAGCCGGACCTGGGCGGCCTTGGTGGGGCGCGCGTCGGACAGGACGGTCCGCACCGTGCGCATGGCCTCGGTCAGGCGCGGACGTTCGGCGGCCGGTACCTTGCTGAGCAGCACGCCGACCGCCTCGCGCGACCGTTCCTCCTGCAGCTCCGAGGCCTCCCGGCCCCGCGGCGTGAGCGTGATCCGCTGGCGGCGCGGATCGCGCGGCGAGGGCGCGCGCTCGACCAGGCCGTCCTTCTCGAACTTGGCGAGCAGCCGGCTCAAGTATCCGGCGTCGATGCCGAGTTCGGCCCGCAGGTCCGCCGCTTCGGGCTCCTCGCGGTGAGCGAGCTCGTACAGGACGCGGGACTCGGTCAGCGTGTACGGCAGATACAGATGGCGGCTGTAATCGAGCGCGCCGATCAGGTTCGTATAGAAGCGGTTGAAGGCCCGGATCTCGTGGATGAACTGCTGGGGCATGGCGCACCTCGGTACGTCGAGGAATACCTTTGACTGAGTCAAAGGTAGCGCTCGGGCCGGGCGTGCGGAACCGGTGTGCCGGGCCGGGGCGGCGGGCCCTTGTGCGATCCGGTGGACAGCGGCCGCGTGCGTGCGGTGGTGTCCGAGCCGGACGGGGTCGTGGTCGGCGATGCCGGGTTTCACGGTCCGTCGGACGGCGGTGCGTGCCGGGGGACACGGTTCGACTGGCCGGTGCTGTATCCGGGAAGCCGGTCCTGGCCGCAGGGCGGCCGTCCCGCTTCCCTCACGTCCGCGGTCGTGCCGTCGACCCCCGGACCATCAACTCGCCCGCGATCACCGACATCTTCCCCGGCGGCTCCGCCTCACGGCCCATCGCGATACGGCCGGCCCGGGCCCCCGCCTCGTACAACGGGAGCCGGACCGTGGTGAGCGCGGGGACGACGTCCACGCTGAACGGCAGATCGTCGAAGCCCGCCACCGAGACGTCCTCGGGGATGCGCAGCCCGGCCTCGCGCAGCGCGGCGCAGGCCCCGAGCGCGACGGTGTCGTTCGCGGCGACGATCGCGGTCAAGTCCGGGTCCTGGCGCAGGAGTTCGCGGGTGGCTTCGTAACCGGACCGCCGGTCGTAGGGGCCGTGCACCGTCGCGCACTCGTCGACGCCCGCCGCCTTCAGCGCGTCGCGGTGGCCTTCGAGGCGGTGCCGGGTGGTGGTGCGCTCCTCGGGTCCCGCGATGTAGCCGATACGGCGATGGCCGAGGTCGAGCAGATGCTCGGTGAGCCGCCGGCCGCCGCCCCGGTTGTCGAAGGCGAGGGCGATCGCGCCGGTGTCCTGCACGGGCGGGCGGCCGCACAGCACGATCCGGGTGCCGGCCTCGCCGAGCCTGCGCAGCTTTCCGGCCATCGCCTCGGCGTGCAAGGGGTCCTCGACCGCGCCGCCCGTGATCACCACGGCGGCGGCGCGCTGGCGCTGGAGCAGGGTGAGATACGTGAGTTCGCGCTCGGAGGAGCCGCCGGTGTTGCAGACCACCGCGAGCCGCTCGCCGCCGGCCCGTCCGCCGGGTCCGCCGATCTCGGACTGCACGGCGCCGGCCATGATGCCGAAGAACGGGTCGGCGATGTCGTTCACCAGGATTCCGACGAGGTCGGAGGTGGCGGCGGCGAGGGCGCTCGCGGGTCCGTTGAGCACATAGTCCAGCTCGTCCACGGCGCGCAGAACGCGCTCGCGGGTGGTCGCGGCGACCGGGTAATTCCCGTTCAGGACACGGGAGACGGTCGCGGGGGAGACCTGGGCGCGAGCCGCCACATCCGCCAAAGTCACGGTCATCTGGTCCTCCGGGAGCTGGTGGTCGTTCGCCGCTCGACAGCCGGCGGCCCCGGCGCAGTGATGGTCGACGCACTGCACCGATGCCGTAAGTGATACCGGCTGTACGTCCGTTATGGGGGCGCTTTCCGGCCACGAGATGGCTACGACCTGGAGGCCCATCGTCGCAGAGACGGATCGAGGAGCCCCCCGGGTGGTGCAGGGGATTTGAGCCGCCCCCTTGTCCGGGGCTCACCTCGCAGGCTAACTTTCCCGCAGACGTAGATAGAAAGCGCTTGCTATCGAGGGTGCGGCAGGCGGCGGATGCCGCTCCATGCCTGCCCCCGGGTGGCGACCGCAAGGAACGGACCCATCAACGACCCGGCGTCGAAGCCGACCGGCGCGCGCCTGCCATACGGAGGGACATCAGTGACACGCAAAACGGTGCGTATCGCCATGAACGGCGTGACGGGGCGCATGGGTTACCGCCAGCACCTGGTCCGCTCGATCCTCGCGCTGCGCGAGCAGGGCGGCCTCGACCTCGGCGACGGCACGGTCCTGTGGCCGGAGCCCGTCCTCGTCGGCCGCCGCGAGCACGCCCTGCGGGCACTCGCGGAGAAGCACGGTCTGGATCAGGCCAACGTCTCCACCGACGTGGACGCCGTCCTCGCCGACGACAGCATCGACATCTTCTTCGACGCCGCGATGACCTCCACCCGCGAGGGCATCCTCAAGAAGGCCATCGCCGCCGGCAAGCACATCTACACCGAGAAGCCCAGCGCCACCTCCGTGGAGGGCGCCCTGGAGCTGGCCCGTCTCGCCAACGGCGCCGGCGTCAAGCACGGCGTCGTCCAGGACAAGATCTTCCTGCCGGGTCTGCTCAAGCTGAAGCGCCTCATCGACGGCGGCTTCTTCGGCCGGATCCTGTCCGTACGCGGCGAGTTCGGCTACTGGGTGTTCGAGGGCGACTGGCAGGAGGCCCAGCGCCCCAGCTGGAACTACCGCGCCGAGGACGGCGGCGGCATCGTCGTCGACATGTTCCCGCACTGGGAGTACGTCCTGCACGAGCTGTTCGGCCGTGTGAAGTCCGTGACCGCGCTGGCCTCGACGCACATTCCGCAGCGCTGGGACGAGCAGTCCAAGCCCTATGACGCCACCGCCGACGACGCCGCGTACGGCATCTTCGAGCTGGACAGCCCCCAAGGCTCGATCGTCGCCCAGATCAACTCCTCCTGGGCGGTACGCGTCAACCGCGACGAACTCGTCGAGTTCCAGGTCGACGGCACCGAGGGCTCGGCTGTGGCGGGCCTGCGCAACTGCCGCGTCCAGCACCGCTCGGCCACTCCCAAGCCCGTCTGGAACCCCGACATCCCCGTCACCGAGTCGTTCCGCGACCAGTGGCAGGAAGTGCCGGACAACGGTGACTTCGACAACGGGTTCAAGGTCCAGTGGGAGCTCTTCCTGCGCCACGTCGTCCTGGACGAGCCCTACCACTGGGACCTGCTCGCCGGCGCCCGCGGCGTCCAGCTCGCCGAGCTCGGCCTCAAGTCCTCGTCGGAGGGCCGCCGTTACGACGTGCCGGAGCTGAACCTGTGACCCGCCGTCACGACGTGCCGGAGCCGAACCTGTGATCCGCCGTCACGACGTGCCGGAGCCGACCCTGTGACCCGCCGTCACGACATGCGGGAGCCGAACCTGTGACCCGCCGTCACGACGTGCCCGAGCCGACCCTCTGACCCGCCGCGATCCGACGGAGCCCGCACCATGACGATCCACCTGCCCCGCGCCGGCGGCGGCACCTTCGCCTATACGCCGCGCACCCAACCGTTCACCGTCTCGGGCAGCGCACCGCTGGTCTCGCGCACGGTGTTCTCCGCCGCCCATGTGGTCGCCGACCCGTACGCCGATGTGTCGCCGGACGGACCGGCCGCCGTCGACTGGGACGCGACCCTCGCCTTCCGCCGCCATCTGTGGTCGCACGGCCTCGGGGTCGCCGAGGCCATGGACACCGCGCAGCGCGGCATGGGCCTGGACTGGGCGGGCGCGGCCGAACTGATCCGCCGCTCCGCCGCCGAGGCCAAGGCGGTGGGCGGACGGATCGCGTGCGGTGTCGGCACCGACCAGCTCACCGGGCCCGCCGGACTGCCGACGCTCGCCGAGGTGACGGCCGCGTACGAGGAACAACTCGCGCTCGTGGAGGGGACGGGCGCGCAGGCGATCCTCATGGCGTCCCGCGCCCTCGCGGCCGTCGCCCGCGGCCCCGAGGACTACCTCACCGTCTACGGCACCCTGCTGCGTCAGGCGTCCGAGCCCGTGATCCTGCACTGGCTCGGCCCCATGTTCGACCCCGCTCTCGAGGGCTACTGGGGCTCGGCGGACCTGGACGCCGCGACCGAGACCTTCCTCGAGGTGATCGCCGCCCACGCGGACAAGGTGGAGGGCATCAAGGTCTCGCTGCTCGACGCGGACCGCGAGGTCGCCCTGCGCCGCCGGCTGTCGCGTATTGCCGGAGGCGTCGTGCGCTGCTACACCGGCGACGACTTCAACTACCCCGAACTCATCGCCGGCGACGACCACGGCTTCAGCCACGCCCTGCTCGGCATCTTCGACCCGCTCGGCCCGCTCGCGGCCGAGGCGGTCCGCGTCCTGGACACGGGCGACACCAAGGGCTTCCGTGAACTCCTGGATCCCACTGTTGAGTTGTCGAGGCACTTGTTCCAGACACCCACCCGCTTCTACAAAACCGGAGTCGTCTTCCTCGCCTGGCTCGCCGGCCACCAGTCCCACTTCTCGATGGTGGGCGGCCTGCAGTCGGCACGCTCGCTCCCGCACCTGGCGCGCGCCTACCAACTGGCCGACCAGCTCGGCCTGTTCCCGGACCCGGCGCTCGCCGCATCCCGTATGACATCTCTGCTCGACGTGCACGGAGTCGCCCAGTGACCAGCCCCGCGCATCACGCCGCGAACTCCACGCCCGGCACCCCCCTTTCC
>NZ_JAAKZW010000357.1 GCF_011044995.1 Streptomyces mesophilus
AACGTCGACGGCCCCACATCCACCCGCGTCCGCTCCACCGCCCGAGCCCCCGCCCACAGCACCCCCTCACTCAGCGACCGATACCGGCACGAGGGATCAAGGCCCAGCCCCGGCCGCGAACGCCCAGCCAGCACGAACCCCCACTCCCGCGGCACCGGAGCCGCCGCCCCCCGGTCGGGCCCGGCCGCGAACCCCGCGAGCCGCCCGCCCGCGCTGTACGGCACGGTCGCAAGCCCGGCCGCCCGCATGCCCGCGTCCACCGTCCAGAACGCCCGCGGCCGCGTACTCGCCGACCCCGCGTGCACCGCGAACCGGCCGCCCGGCGCGAGCACCCGCTCCGTGAGCCCGAAGAACTCCTGCGAGTAGAGCTTCGTGGAGGCCGTGATCCCCGGATCCGGCAGATCGGAGATCACCACGTCGTACGCGCGCCGCGACGCCCCGCGCAGCCACTGGAACGCATCCGCGTGCACCACCCGCACCCGCGGATCGTCGAACGCCTTCCGGTTCAGCGCGGCAAGCGCCGGATCCCGGCGCGCCAACTCCACGACAGCCGCGTCCAGTTCGACCACGTCGACGCGCCGCACTCCGGGATGCCGGAGCACCTCCCGTAACGCCAGACCGTCCCCGCCCCCGAGAACGAGCACCCGCCCGTGCCGGCCCGCCATCGCCGGCTGGACCAGCGCCTCGTGATACCGGTGCTCGTCGCGGCCGCTGACCCGCAGCCGCCCGTCGAGGAAGAGGTTCAGCGGTCCCGCGGGCGGTCCGGTGAGGACGACCTCCTGGACGTCGGTCTGGACGGCGACGCGGACGTCGGCCCCGTACACCGCACGCCGCGCGGCCCGTTCGAAGTCGTCGACGAGGACGGCCGCGGCGGCGAGGAGCGCGAGCACGGTGACATTGACGAGCAGCAGCAGCCGGCGGCCGCGGCGCGTCAGATCGCGCCGGAACAGCCAGAGCACCAGCGCCCCGCCCGCGACCGCGTTCACCGCGCCGGTGAGCAGCGCCCCGGTCAACTGCCCGAACAGCGGCAGCAGAAGGAAGGGAAAGGCCAGCCCCCCGACCAGGGCGCCCACATAGTCCGCCGCGAACAGATCCGCGACCGCACCGCCCGCGTCCTGGCGCCGGATGCGCTGGATCAGGGTCATCAGCAAGGGGACTTCGGCGCCGATCAGGATCCCGATGGCCAGGGAGAACGTCACGAGCAGGGCGCGCGCCTCACCGCCCCAGACGAACCCCGCGTACAGGGCCATGGCACTGCAGCCGCCGACCAGCGCGAGCAGGGCCTCGACCATGCCGAAACCGGCCGCGGCCCGGCAGCGCAGCCGTTTCGCGGCGAGCGAGCCGATGCCCATGGCGAAGACCATCACGGACAGGACGACGGAGGCCTGGGTGACCGAGTCGCCGATCAAGTACGAACCGAGGGCGACCAGTTCGAGCTCGTAGACGAGTCCGCAGGCCGCGCAGATGAAGACGCCCAGGAGCACCAGGAACCGGCCGGTGCGCGCGGACACCGGGAGCCGGGCGTCGACGGCCGCCTCACGGGGTGGCGGAACGCCGGGGGGTGCGGGCAGGGGCGGTTCGATCACGTTGCGAACGCTACGTCACGAAGGGTGGACAGCCTGTCACCCACACGGCTTAACTCGGCGCCTTGAGGGTTGAGTTGCCCACCGGGCCGCTCGGACGGTGCCCTTCGGCCGCTCAGACCGTGCCCATCGGGCCGCTCAGACGACCGCCGGCTGCCGCACTCCGACCCTGGTACGGGTCGCGACCAACTGGCCTTCCTGGGGATAGGCGTGCCAGGTGCGCCAGTGCACCTGCGAGGGATGGTCGGGGTTCCGCTGCACGAGCATCGCGGTGAACGCGTGCGGGCTGCCGGGGAAGACGCCCGCGAGTCCGTTGGGATGGTCGGCGACCAGCGCGAGCAGCTCCTGCGCGCGCCCGGCGAACTGGCCGCGCGTGAGCGTCTCGACGCGCGCCGCGAACTCGTACTCCCAGTCCCCCACCCGTTTGGCGACCCCCAGCGGCAGCGGTGTGCTGCTGCCCGGCATGCACGCCACGGTCTCCGAACAGGTGCCCTCCTCCTGATCGAGGAGCACCTGATGCGAGGCACCGAGCAGGCGCAACTGCACTTTGGCGTCCGCCAGTTCGAGATCGAGGACCGCGAGCGCCGGCAACGGCTCGCGGCCGAGCGCCCAGGCGAGGTCGGCCGCGCGCGTGTCGGTGTAGGTGGTCTCAAGGGTCGTGAGCATGGGTCGGCTCCGCAAACACGCAGTGGGAAGTGGGGGGACCTGACACATGGGCTGGCACATCAGCTGGCTCGAGCGGTCCGTGGCTGCGTCAATCAGGTGAAGGGAATCATGAAGGGGAGCGCCGCCACAGCGTTTTTACCCAACTTCGTGGGGTTTCCATCCCCCCGAGGGCCCCACAGTTCAACTGTTCTCCACAGTTCAACAAGAAGGTGCCCGGCAGGAGTTCCCTCCCACCGGGCACCTTCTCGTGGCGACTATGCCGGATGCATTCCCCCTGGCAGATGCCACCTTCGGACCGGCTGCCCCGTGTCAGCCGCCTCCGCCGTGGCAGTTGAGGGTGTCCGCGAGCCCCCGTCGCCCGCGGACCTCCTCGAAGGCCCGGTCAGCTGCCTCCTCCGCCGCATCCTCCGCCACCGCCGCACGACGACCCTCCGCCGCACGACGAGCCTCCCCCGCAGCCCCCGCCCGAACTGCTCCCGCCTCCGCCGCCGGCCCAGCCGCTGCGCCGGCGCTTCTTCGGCCTGCCGCTCGACTGGCTGTTGAGGCTGGAGCCCACCACCACCAGAACGACGAAGACGATGCCCAACACGATGACGATCCCCACGGAGACCACCCCCGTCTCTCTGTCCCCCGAAGCGGTGCCCCCGCTTCTCATGTGCGAGGGGGATGCCCGCACGCACACCGCGCCAAAGCGGAGTTGAGCAAGTTCAGAGGTTCGGCGTTCACAGCCCGGAACGCCCCCCGCTTGAGCGACGCCCCCACCCCGGCGCAGGATGGCCGTCATGACCGCTGCCGCAGCCCGCCCGCTTCTCAATGTCCACCTCGCCGAGTTCGGCACCACGATCTTCGCCGAGATGTCCGCGCTCGCCGTCAGGACCGGGGCCATCAACCTCGGCCAGGGCTTCCCGGACACCGACGGCCCCGAGGCCGTACGGGAGGCGGCGGTGCGGGCGCTCAGGGACGGGCGCGGCAATCAGTACCCGCCGGGGCCCGGCGTGCCCGAGCTGCGCCACGCGATCGCGGTGCATCAGCAGACGCGGTACGGGCTCGCGTACGACCCGGACCGCGAAGTGCTCGTCACGGCCGGGGCGACCGAGGCGATCGCCGCCTCGCTGCTCGCCCTGGTGGCGCCCGGAGACGAGGTGGTGGGCCTGGAGCCGTACTACGACTCGTATGCCGCGTGCATCGCGATGGCCGGCGGCAAGCGCGTCCCGGTCACCCTGCGCCCCGACGAGACCGGCTTCCACCTGGACCTCGACGAGCTGCGGGCCGCGGTCACCGACCGCACCCGGCTGATCCTGCTCAACACCCCGCACAACCCCACCGGCACGGTCCTGACCCGCGCCGAGCTCACCGCGATCGCCGAACTCGCCGTCGAGCGCGACCTCCTGGTCATCACCGACGAGGTCTACGAACACCTGGTCTTCGACGGCGAGCACATCCCGCTGGCCTCGCTGCCCGGGATGCGCGAGCGCACGGTCACCATCTCGTCCTCGGGCAAGAGCCTCTCGTTCACCGGCTGGAAGGTCGGCTGGATCACCGCCACCCCCGAACTCGTCACGGCGGTCCGCACGGCCAAGCAGTTCCTCACATACGTGGCCTCCGGCCCCTTCCAGTACGCGATCGCCGAGGGCCTCGCCCTGCCGCCCGCGTACTTCGACGGCCTGCGCGACGAACTGCGCGCCAAGCGCGACCTGCTCGCGGCCGGTCTGGAGGACGTGGGTTTCAAGGTCTACCGCCCGGCCGGCACGTACTTCATCACCACCGACATCACCCCGCTCGGCGCCCGCGACGGCGTGGAGTTCTGCCTCGCTCTGCCCGAGCGCGCGGGCGTCGTCGCGATCCCGACCTCGGTGTTCTACGACGACAAGGAGGCCGGGCGCTCGCTGGTGCGGTTTGCCTTCTGCAAGAAGACCGAGGTGCTCGAAGAGGCCGTGGCACGGCTGAAGTCCTGGTAGAGGCCGTACGCGGAGGCCACACGCAGAAGCCGTACGCGAAGGCCGTACGGCGGCTGAAGTCCTGGTAACGGATTGCGGGCTGTCCGGGCGCGTGCAGGAGAATAATCGGGACAAACAGCGCATCGTACGCATGTGACTCAGACCCTCGCCTGGCCGCAGCTCAGCGGCCGAGTCGCGCGCCTGCCCGCCCCGGTCCTCGCGCTCGGGGCGTTCGCCGCCGCGCGGTGTGCCGGGATCGTCGTGCTCGCGGCGGTCGCCCGGCGCACCGGGCAGGACACGTTCGCGCTGCTCGGCGCCTCGTGGGACGCCCGCTGGTACACCGGTATCGCGGCCCACGGCTACGGCCGCACCCTGCACTTCGGCCCGGACGTCGTCCACAGCGACCTGGCCTTCTTCCCGCTGTATCCGGGCCTGATCCGCGCGGCCGCCACCGTGCTCCCGGTGAGCACCCCCGCGGCCGGCATCCTCGTGGCCTGGCTCGCCGCCGCGCTCGCGGCCTGGGGGATCTACGCGATCGGCGCGCACCTGTACGACCGGCGCACCGCCACGCTCCTGGTGGTCCTGTGGGGTCTGCTGCCGCACTCGGTCGTGCTGTCGATGGCGTACACCGAACCGGTGCTCACGGCCTGCGCGGCCTGGTCCCTGTACGCGCTCCTGACCGGCCGGTGGGTGTGGGCGGGCACCCTGGCCGCGCTCGCGGGGCTCTCGCGGCCCAACGGGTTCGCGGTCGCCGCGGCGGTGATCCTGGTGGCGGGAGCCGGGGTGCCTGTGTAGGCGTCTGATAACGAAGTTGGGGGCTGGCTGTGTCCGGCACAGGTTTGTCGACCATACTCCTGCGGTGTGGAGCAGCGCATAGGTTCGAGCAGCCAGCCCCTGGAAGGCGCCGGATTCGACCCGGCATTCATCCCCGGGCTCACCTCGCCCGCGTCCGCCCGGGGGGAGGACGCCAAGACCGGGACGGACGAGCCCGAGGACGACACGGCACCCGGGACGGAGCCCGGTGAGGAGAGCGCCGGGGTCGCCGAGGCCGTGGACGACTCCGGGAAGTCGAAGGACCCGCAGGAGGACTCCGAGCCCTCCGAGGAGGACCCGCGGCCCGTCGTCGACGGCCCGGTCTTCGAGGCGTCCGACCGCCGGGCC
>NZ_JAAKZW010000358.1 GCF_011044995.1 Streptomyces mesophilus
AACCCGGGCGGCCCCCTGCTGTCGTTGCCGCGTCAGTCGCTCTTCGACGTATCGAAGTACCCGACCCCGCCCTCCTTGAAGGACTCCGCCGCCTGCTCGGCCTCCTCGGCCGTCAGCGTCTGATCCGCGACCTGGTACATCCAGTCGATCTGCATGTCCCAGACCCGCTCACCGGAGAGCGGCTTGTCCAGGTCCACGAACCAGGTGTTGAAGTTGATGTGCATGTCCGAGCGCGGCACGTAGCTCTTGCTGCTGCGGTACAGCGTCTTGCCGTCCATGCTGTAGGTGACGCCGTCCTTGTCGACGACGATGAGCATCGTGTGCCAGCCGCCCAGGCGCTTGTCGTGCTCGCGGGTGACGCGCGCGCCGATGTCCTCGAGATTGTCGTTGCGCCAGGTCGTGGTGGTCAGCCGCGGACCCGGGGCGCCCCAGCCGCCGTTCGGCATGTACTCGAAGTCGAGCTCGCTGTACTTGGCGCCCTTGCCGCCGATGGTGAAGAAGGTCTGCTGGATCGGGTCGCCGTTCTTGCCGGAGGCCGGCTTGTCGGCGAACTTGACCCGGGCGGCGTAGGTGCCGGCGCGGAACGTTCCGTTCCTGGTGCCGATCGCCGACTGGCTGGTGCCCGATGTGGTTCCGTCCGTGCTCGCCCTCAGGTTCAGAACCTGTCCGTCGACCGCGTCCTTCGCGCCGGGGAAGGAGATGCCCCCCGCCTCCCAGGTGTCCTCGACGCCGGGGCCGCCCTCGCTGGACCGCACCAGCCAGTTGTGCTTGAACAGCGCGGTGTCCTTGGGGCCTTGGTAGTTGAAGTTGTCGAAGACCGCCCCGGCCGGGAGCTCGGCGAAACCGCCGGCCTCCGTGGTGCCCGTCCCGCCGTCCGGCTCCTCGCCCCAGGCGAGCTTGCCCTGCCGGTACGCCGCGATCTGCTCGGATTCCGCATACGCGCTCTTCGTCGCGTCGAAGGACCAGTCGTCGTCCTGCTGGAGCGGCTTGTGGTCGGTGCGGAACAGCTGGAGCTCAAGGCCCTTGCTGTTGCCGCCCGGGGCGACCGTGCCCGACTTGTCTGAGAAGCCCAGTTCCAGGTAGTGATCTGCCTTTTCGCTGGGCTTGTCCATGGCGACGATCGTCCCGGACAGGTTCGAGCAGCCGATGTGGGCCTCGACACAGTTGAAGGCGTACGAGGCGTCGTCCTCGGCCGTGAAGTAGTAGCGCAGCTTCACTTCGCTCAACGGCAGGGGCTTGTCGGACGTATTGAGGACCTCGAGCCACGGGCGGGCCGCGTCGGACTCGGCCTTGGTTTCGGTGCGGTAGCGCACTGTAAGGTCGGGTTCGTCCGGATTGAAGTGGTTGTACAGCGGTTTGGCCGCAAAACCCGCACCGGCCAGGACGGCCAGGACGAGCAGGGTTTTGAACACCTTGCCTATTCGGCTGCGGCCTTGAGGCCGCCGGCGGCGGGAGGTCGCCACGGAAACTCCTTCAGGGGGGCGCTGGGCGATGCGCGCCCGGCTGCTGGAACGGCGCCGAGATTACCCGCAGTCGACCGGGGAGCCGGGGCTCGGGCAGGGTGAAGAGTGGATAACGGAATCCCGGCCTCCTTGTTACCACTGGGTTTGCAGAGAGGCCGACTCCCCAAGGGACTCAAGGGTTGTACGGAATGTGCTGTGAGAATCGAGACCGTGCACAAGCTGTGAAGAGTTGGCCATTCCTCGATAGCATCACCAGTCGTTTATTCGATTCTTGAGAGAACTTGAGCGCCAACCACCCGCGGGGGTGCCGGCGGCGCCGTGGGGAAAGCGTGGCTGTGAACAGAAGCGCAACCGTGGACCTGGTCGTCGTCGGGCTCGGCTATGTCGGCCTGCCGCTCGCCCGTGCCGCCAGTGCGTCCGGGCTGAGAGTCGTCGGCCTCGATCGCAGCGCACCGGTCGTCCAGGGGCTGAACTCGGGCGTATCGCACATCGACGACATCAGCGACGCGGATGTCCAGGCGATGATCGAGCGCGGCTTCCGCGCGGTCGACAGCCCCGAGGTCATAGCCGAGGCGGCCGCCGTCGTCATCTGCGTGCCGACCCCCCTGACCGACCACGGTGCCCCCGAACTCGGCGCCGTCAACGCCTCGGTCGCCGACATCGCCGCCCACATGACCCCGGGCACCCTGGTGGTCCTGGAGTCCACCACGTACCCCGGCACCACCGACGAGGTCGTCCGCCCTGCCCTCGAGGCCGGCGGTCTGCGGGCCGGCGTCGACTTCCACCTCGCCTTCTCGCCCGAGCGCATCGACCCGGGCAACCCGACCTACGGCCTGGAGAACACTCCCAAGGTCGTCGGCGGCACCACCCCCGACTGCACCAAGGCCGCGCGCGCCCTGTACGAGGGCTTCGTCGGCGGGGTCGTCGAGGCCAAGGGCACCCGTGAGGCCGAGATGGCCAAGCTGCTCGAGAACACCTACCGGCATGTGAACATCGCCCTCGTCAACGAGATGGCCATGTTCTGCCGTGAGATCGGTGTCGACCTCTGGGACTCGATCCGCTGCGCCTCCAGCAAGCCGTTCGGCTTCGCCCCCTTCTACCCGGGCCCGGGTGTCGGCGGTCACTGCATCCCGATCGACCCCAACTACCTCTCGTACAAGGTGCGCTCGCTCGGCATACCGTTCCGCTTCGTGGAGCTGGCGCAGGAGATCAACCAGCGGATGCCCGCCCATGTCGTCTCGCGCGCGGCCGATCTGCTCAACGACCAGGGCAAGCCGGTGCGCGGCTCCAAGGTGCTGCTCCTCGGTGTGACGTACAAGCCGGACATCTCGGACCAGCGTGAGAGTCCCGCCGTGGACGTCGCCGAGCTGCTGCTCGAGCGCGGCGCCGACCTCGTCTACTACGACCCGCGCGTGGAGGGCTGGACCGTCGACGGCGCAGAGGTGCCGCGCGTCGACGACTACCTCGAGGGCGCGGCCCGGGCCGATCTGACCATCCTGCTCCAGCACCACAGCGAGCTGGACTTGGACAAGCTGGCCGACCATGCGACGAAGCTCTTCGACACCCGAGGCAAGTCCGCCGACCATCCCCAGGTAGTCAAGCTGTGAGTGATACGGACACGTACATACCCGGGGCCGTCGATACCGACGGCCGCCGTAGGCACAAGCGGCGACGACATCTGAAGGTGTCGTACTTCTTCTTCCTCGCCATCGCCGCGGTGATCGCCACCAAGCTGGACCCGGACTCGCTCCACCTGTACTCGTTCGGCGCGATGGGTCTGCTGACCCTGAAGATGTTCGGCGCCCTCTTCTACCGGCCCGCGAAGGCCGACCGCGAAGAGCTGATGTACCTGGACAACGCGTGGGTCACCGCGGTCATCCCGATCTACAACGAGGACCCGGTGATGTTCGAGCAGGGCATGCGCTCCCTGCTCGCGCAGAGCCGGCTGCCCAACGAGATCCACATCATCGACGACTGCAGCGCCGATGCCGGCGGCATCCGGGCGGCCAAGAAGATGCGCCGCGAGTTCGAGGCCAGGGGCGTCAAGTACACCGTCAGTGTGCAGCCCGAGAACAAGGGCAAGCGCGAGGCGCTCGCCCTTGGCTTCGAGGCGGCTCCGTACACGGATCTGTTCCTGTGTGTGGACTCCGACACCGTGCTCTCCCGCGACACCGTCCGTGAGCTGCTGCTGCCGATGGCCGACCCGAAGATCATGGCCTCGACCGGCATGGTGCTCGCGCTCAACCACGACAGCAATATCTTCACCCGTCTCCAGGACCTCAGGTACGGCAACTCGTTCCTCTTCGAGCGGGCCGCGTACTCGCGTCTGAAGTCGGTCCTGTGCTGCTGCGGCGCCCTGTCGGTGTACCGCGGCACCCTGGTGCGCAAGTACCTGCCGGACTTCCTCAACCAGCAGTTCCTCGGCAAGCCGGCCGTCTTCGGCGACGACCGCCGGATGACGAACTACTGCCTGATCGAGGGCCAGGTCGTCTTCCAGGAGACCGCCGTCGGCTACACCGCCGTCCCGGAGAAGCTCCCGCACTTCCTGCGCCAGCAGGTCCGCTGGAACAAGTCCTTCTTCCGCGAGTCCCTGTGGGCCTTCCGCAACCAGAAGAAGTGGCGGCCGGCGTTCTGGCTGACCTGTATGGAACTCGCCCTGTGGCTGATCTTCGGCTCGGCGATGTTCTACTCCATGGTCATCCTGCCGATCATGCACCCGTCGCAGTTCGTCAACCACATCGGCGACTACCTGATCTTCATGGTCCTGATGGGGTACCTGCGCAACGTCCGCTATCTGGACTTCCCGCGCCGCGGCATGGGCTTCATCAAGCGCTTCGGCATGTTCCTGCTCGCCCCGCTGTACGGAGTGATCCAGCTCCTGCTGCTCACGCCGCTGCGCTTCTACGCGCTGCTCACCCTGCACAAGGGAAGCTGGGGCACCCGCCAGGCCGGTGTCGAGGTCTCGGTGGCGGGCCACGAGGGCGAGATCGCCGAGGTCTGGGAGGAAGAGGACCTCAACTCCTCGCGGCAGGTCTCCTCCACGATCGAGATGATGCGCCTCGAGGGCATCGCGCTCGCCCGCACACAGGCGCACCACACCGGCCGTCAGCTCGCCGGCCAGCCGTATCACGACGAGTACAGCGACGGTGAGTTGAAGGATCTCGGTGCCAGCATGCCGCAGCAGCGCGTGGCATGGAGCGGCGTGCCGGACGAACCGCAGCCCATCCCGCAGCAGGGCCAGCGGCCCGTGTACCAGAGCGGGCAGTACGTTCCGCAGGCGCAGAACGGGCAGTACCCGCCGCAGGCGCACAACGGCCAGTACGCGCCGCAGGCCCCCCAGGGCCAGTATCAGCAGGAGCCGCACCCGCAGCAGGGCCGGCAGGGGCAGTACCAGCAGGCCGCCCACCACCAGCAGGGCCAGTACCAGCAGGGCCAGTACGTCCAGCCCCAAGGCGCGCAGCCCCAGGGTGGTCACATCCCGCAGCAGCCGCAGGGGCCGCACCCCATGGCCGGGCGGACGCAGGGCGGCCAAGTCCCTTACGGTCAGGGGCAGTCCGGGCCTCAGCATGGCTACCCGCAAGGGCAGCACCCGCAGCAACAGCAGCAGGGGCAGCACCCGCAGGGCTACGGCGGCCAGGCAGGCGGCTATCAGCAGGGCGGTCAGCCACCCCGCATCCCGCAGCAGCCGCAGCAGGGCGGCTACGGGCAGCAGGGATACGACGACGGGACGGACCCGCAGGCGGCCTCGTACGGTCAGTCCCGGCGCAGCCCCGAACCGCACCCCCAGGACGGGTGGTTCGGCGAAGGCCGCTGACAGGGCAACAGCAAGGGGCGGGGCCCGGTGCACGACACCGGGC
>NZ_JAAKZW010000359.1 GCF_011044995.1 Streptomyces mesophilus
CACCGAGACCGCTCCCGCCCGGCACCCCTCGACCACCGCCTTCTCGGCGGTTGCCCCCGCGAGCCGCGCGGCCAGGAACGCGCCCGTGAAAGCGTCACCGGCGCCGGTGGTGTCGACCGCCTGCACGGACGTCGCCGGCACCCGCGCCGCCACGTCCCCCGCGTGGCACACCAGGGCGCCCAGCGCCCCGTTCTTGGCCACGACCAGCGGAAACGTCCGGCTCAACCGGGATGCGGCTTCGGTGAGTTCGGCCGTCCCCGAGAGCAGTTCCGCCTCGGCGTGGCTGGGCAGCAGAACGTCCACGCCACGTACGGCGTTCAGAAAGCGATCGACCCCGGTCCGGGCCAGGAAGCCCGCCGACGCGGGGTCCACGCTCACCGTGGCGCCCCGGGCTCGTGCTGTACGGATGGCGGCGACCGCAGCGGCCCGGCTGGACTCGGCGAAGAACAGATAGCCGGACACATGGAGATGGGCGATCCCGTCGAACAGGCCGGATGAGAGGTCCTCGGGCCGCAACCGCAACACGGCACCGCTGTCCGTGAGGAACGTGCGCTCCGCCGCGTCGCCCCCGTTCACCAGGCACACCACCGTGCCCGTCGGCGCCTCCTCGTCGACCGTGAGGTGAGCCCGTACCCCCGCGGCGTCCAGGCGCCGGGCGTGCCACTGCGCGGCATCCGCGCCCACGCGGCCGGCGAACCGGACGTCCTCAGTGCCCCAATACGCCGCCCAGCAGGCCACATTGGCGCCCGCGCCGCCCGGCATCATCCGTATCGCGGCCGCCGTGTCCGTGCCCGACGCGAGGGGGAGCGTATGGCGCGCCACCACATCGGTCACCACATCACCGAGAACGAGCAGTCCGCCGGGCACCGGCGTCCCGTCACCCGCGGCCCACTCCCGTCCGCCGCGATCCCCGCTCATACCCGCGCCGCCGCGATCCTCGCCGCCGGCCCCGCTGATACCCGCGCCGCCGCGATCCCCGCCGATACCCTCGCCACCATCCCCGCTCATGCCCACGCCGCCGCGATCTTCGCCGCGAGGCGTACGTTCCCCCGTACCGCCGCGAGATTGGCCCGCAGCGAGGCCCCTTTCGTACGCCGCACAAGGAAGTCCAGCAGGAACGGCGTGACCGCCTGACCCGTCACCCCCTGCTCGTCGCAGGCCCGCAGTGCGTCGTCGAGCACCTGGTCGTGGAGAGCGGGGTCGAGCTGCTCCGCGACCGGCACCGGGTTGGCGACGATCAACGCGGCGTCGGGACCGCCGAGTTCGTCCTGGGCGCGCAGCACCGCGGCGACATCCGCGGGGGAGTACAGCGACCAGTCCACCGGCTGACCCGAATCCGCCACATAGAACCCGGGGAAACGTTCCGTGCGATAGCCGGCGACGGCGACGCCGAGCGTCTCCAGGCGCTCCAGCGTCGCCGGTACGTCGAGGATCGACTTCACCCCGGCGCAGACCACCGCGATCCGGGTCCGCGCGAGCAGCCCCAGGTCGGCCGACTCGTCCTGCGTGCTGGTCCACTGCCGGTGCACGCCGCCGAGTCCGCCGGTCGCGAAGATCCGGATCCCGGCGAGGGCGGCCAGGAACGCCGTACCGGACACGGTCGTCGCCCCGGTCGCGCCCGTCGCCAGGGCGAGCGGCAGATCCCGCTGCCCGAGCTTGCGTACGCTGTCACCTGCCGCGATCCGTTCCAGTTGCTGCTTGTCCAGACCGATCCGCGCTTGGCCGTCGACCACGGCGACCGTCGCCGGTACGGCGCCTTCCTCCCGTACCGACTGCTCGAATTCCAGGGCCACTTCGAGATTGCGCGGGCGCGGCAGCCCGTGCGCGATGATCGTCGACTCGAGGGCCACGACCGGCCGCCGCCCCGCGATCGCTTCCCGTACTTCAGCGGAAACCACCAGCACGCGCACGTCTCCCCTCGTCGAGCACACTCGTCGTGTCCCCTTCATCCTTGGCGAGCACGGCGGACCGCCAAACCGCCGCGGCATACGCGTGCCCGCGCACCCCTGCGGATACGCGGGCACGCCGGCGGCGCGGCCGCTCAGACGGGACGCACCCCGTCCAGCACTCCATGCGGATTCAGTACGTACTTACGGCTGGCGCCCTGGTCGAACTCGGCGTAGCCGCGCGGGGCGTCCTCGATGCCGATCACGGTGGCGTTGACCGCCTTCGCGATGTGCACGCGCTCGTGCAGGATCGCCCTCATCAGGCCGTGGTGGTACTTCATCACCGGGCACTGCCCCGTGGTGAACCGGTGGCTCTTGGCCCAGCCCAGGCCCAGGCGCACCTTGAGCGTGCCGCTGCGCGCGTCCTGGTCGACGCCGCCCGGGTCGTCGGTCACATAGAGGCCCGGGATGCCGAGCGCGCCGCCCGCACGGACCGCGCCCATCAGGGAGTTGAGCACAGTGGCCGGTGCTTCGGGCGAGTCCGGCCCATGCGCCCTCGCTTCAAAGCCGACCGCGTCGACCGCGGCGTCCACCTCGGGCTCACCGAGGATCTGGGCGATCTGTTCGTCCACGCTGCCACGGGTCAGATCGATCGTCTCGCAGCCGAAACTCCGTGCCTGGGCGAGGCGTTCGGCGTTGAGATCGCCGACGATCACCACGGCCGCACCGAGCAGCTGCGCCGACGCGGCGGCCGCGAGCCCCACGGGCCCGGCACCGGCCACGTACACCGTCGAGCCGACCTTGGTCCCGGCGGTGACCGCGCCGTGGAAGCCGGTCGGGAAGATGTCGGACAGCATGGTCAGGTCGAGGAGCTTCGCCCGTGCCTGGTCCCGGTCGGGGAACCTGAGCAGGTTGAAGTCCGCGTACGGGATCATGACGTACTCGGCCTGTCCGCCGACCCAGCCGCCCATGTCGACATAGCCATAAGCGGCCCCGGGGCGTGCCGGGTTGACGCTCAGACAGAGACCGGTCTTGCGTTCCTTGCAGTTGCGGCAGCGGCCGCAGGCGATGTTGAACGGGACCGAGACGATGTCACCGGTCTCGACGGTCTCCACATCGGGACCGCGTTCGACGACCTCTCCGGTGATCTCGTGCCCGAGCACCAGACCTTCGGGCGCGGTGGTGCGGCCGCGCACCATGTGCTGGTCGCTGCCGCAGATGTTGGTGGCGAGGACCTTGAGGATCACTCCGTGCCGGCACTTGCGGCCGACGTTCTCGGGTGCGACCCCTGGTCCGTCCTGGAGTTCAAGCGTCGGGTAGTCGATGGTCCTGACTTCCACGGCTCCCGGCTTGAGATACGCGACTGCTTTGTTTCCGGCGGATCCGCTCATGGATCGCTCGCCGTCCCTTCGGCTCTAGGCAGCGGATGTGCGTCCACGGGCGGGTCGCGCCCGTGGCTCGTACGGCCTGTGCGCATGGCGGAGTCTGCTACCGGGGCGGGGAGGCGGCCAGGGGGTGCGGAGGGGTAATCGGGCCGGTTCGTATGGCCCGGCGGAGGCCCCTGCGGCCAGGGTCTCTAGAGTGACCGGCCATGACGACTGATCTTGATCCCGCAGCCACCGCCACCGCCGCTGTCACCGCCGCAGCCACCGCCACCGCCGCTGCCGACACCGCGGCCCCCGCTTCCTTCGCCGTGCACATCCCGGACGCCGAGCTCGAACCCGAACCGCTCGACCCCGCCCAGATCGTGTCGGGCACGCCCGAGGTGACCGGCAAGGTGCTGTGGGAGTCGCCGGACGGCAAGCAGCTGCGCGGCATCTGGCAGATCACGCCGGGCGTCGTCACCGACACGGAGGCGAACGAGCTGTTCGTGGTGGTGAGCGGGCGGGCGACCGTGGCGGTCGAGGGCGGGGACGTCCTCGAACTCGGGCCGGGCGTCGCGGCGGTGCTGCGCGAAGGGGACCGTACGACGTGGACCGTGCACGAGACGCTGCGCAAGGCGTACCACATCAGCCTCTGACGCCTCTCGCGTCTCCGACGTCCCGGATGCGTCAGACGCCTTTGACGGCCGGCTCGCTGTGCATCACTCCTACGGTCAACTCGCCGCGTCCGGCGTCTCCTTGGGCCGGCGCGAGCGCCGCGGTGTGAGTACCGCGAGCGCGGCCAGCGGAAGCAGCAGTACGGCGGCGATCAGGTTGAGCCAGGCGTAGCTCGCCTGCGCGACGATCAAGCCGGCCGCAGCGCCGCCCACACCCGCCGCCGTGTTCATGGTCAGGTCGGACAGGCCCTGGGCGGCGGCCCGGGCGGGCTGCGGGACGGAGTCGGTGAGCAGGGCGGAGCCGGAGACCAGACCGGCCGACCAGCCGAGGCCGAGTACGAACAGACCGATGGCAGTCTGGGTGTGGTTGGGGCCCGCGGTGCCGGCTAGCAGGGCGGCCACCGCGAGCAGCGAGACGGCCAGCGCGATCACGGAGAGCCGGCCGAGGCGGTCCGAGAGGCGGCCCATCACCGGCGAGAACGCGTACATACCGGCGATGTGGCCGCTGATCACAAGGCCGATCAGATCGATGTCCGCGCCGTGGTGGCCCAGGTCGACCGGGGTCATCGACATGATCGAGACCATCGCGGTGTGCGAGACGGCGACCGTCACCAGGGCGAGCCGGGCCTTCGGCGATGCGGCGACCGCGGCCAGTCCCGCGCGCAGCGAGCGGCTCTGCGGCGAGCCGTTCGCCTCGGGGTCGAGGGCGCGGGCGGCGAGCAGCGGATCGGGTCGAAGCAGTACGGCGACGAGCACGGCCGAGACGACGAAGACCCCCGCCGCCCACAGGAACGCGCCCGACGCCTCGGGTATCCCGAGGCCCGAGACGCTGCGGCCCGCGGGTGCGGCGATATTGGGGCCGAGGACGGCGCCGATGGTCGTCGCCCAGACGACGTTGGAGATCGCCCGCGCCCGGTGCTGCGGTTCGGCGAGGTCGGCCGCCGCGAACCTGGCCTGCAGATTGGCCGAGGACGCGGCACCGAAGCCCGCCATGCCGATCAGGAGCAGCGGAAAGTTCCCGATCGCGGCCGCGAGCACCACGACCCCCGCGCCCAACGCGCCGATCGCATACGCCAGTACGAGTCCGGGCCGTCGTCCGCGCCGGGTCATCAGGGCGGCCAGCGGCATCGACAGGATCGCGGTACCGGCCACCGTCGCGGTCGGCGCAAGGCCGGAGAGCGCCTCGGTGCCGCTGACCTCCTGGGCGAGGACGGCGGCCAGCGCGATCCCGGTGGCGACTCCGAGCCCGCCCAGGATCTGGCTCGCGATCAGCACGGCGGTGGTCCGCCGGCGCAGCGCGGGCACCTGCTCGGGCGTGATCGATATCGGGGACGGCTCGGTGGTGGTCACCGGCGCAGTGTGCCAGGCGGGGGCGGGAGGACGGCAGGGT
>NZ_JAAKZW010000035.1 GCF_011044995.1 Streptomyces mesophilus
GGAGCGGGTGGGGTGGGGGCGTTCGGCGGAGGGTGTCCGAGGCAGGCGCGTTCGCACCGGCTGCCGGGCCGATTGCGCCCGGCCTCGGCTCACCGCTCCCCACGCGTCCGTGCGCCACCGCACGCGCCAGCACCGCTGTGACCGCAAGTCCCGCCAGCGGGGCGAGGGTTGAGCCGCCCTCCGCCTCGCGACGGGAGACGGTGGTGACGGAGAAGGTGTGGGCGCCGAGCAGCGCGGAGGCGGACAGCGCGGGCCGGACCCGCCCGGTGGTGGCGACGGCGCCGAGGAGGAGGTCGAGCGAACGGGCGCCGGCCATGGCGAGCGGGCCCGCCGGGGTGTTCTTCAGGCCCAGGTCGTACGCCCATACGGTGCCGGCCAGCGCGCCCGCGACGGCGAGCGGACGCCGCCCGGCCAGCGACGCGAGCGCAAGCCCGGCCGCCGTGAGTCCGGCGGCCGCGGAGAGCGCGGCGAACGGGGTGATACGGCCCGAGGGCAGCGGCCGGTGCGGGCGTTCCACGGCGTCGACCTCGCGGTCTGCCCAGTCGTTGAGGGCCATCCCGGCCTCGTACAGACAGAGCGAGGAGGCGATCGCGACCAGGGTGCGTCCCCGTGGCCGCGCACCACTGGCGGCGGCGCCGGCGAGAGCGTCGCCAGGGACGGTGAACAAGGCGGAGACGCGCAGGAGTTCGGCCCAGTCACCGAGGCGAGGGCGGTGGCGTGGTGGGTCCGCATCGACGTGCGCCTTCGCGTACGGGACAGTGCCGGGCCGGTGCGCGGGGTTCGGCTGCCCGTCGGAGACGGCGCCTCCAAGCGGCGAGGCGCCGGACGCCCGGCCGCGCGCAGCGACGGTGCGATCCCCCAGCGGCACGTCGCTCGACACCTGACCGCCCGATGCCCCTTCGCGGAGCCCCAGCGGCACGTCGCTCGACACCTGACCGCCCGATGCCACCCCGCGGTCCCACAACGGCACGACACCTGGCGCCTCGCCGTCCGATGCCGCCTCGCGTTCCCGCAGCGGCGCGCCGCCCGGCTCCGGGGGCGTACCGCTCTCCCCCGGCGCGTCCCCCGTACCGCTGACAACGTTCTCCCCAGCGGAGACACGACCGGTTCCAGGCGGCCCGGGCCGCGTTCCCGGATCGCTCGGCGACGCGGCGTCAACGGTGCCGTCGGCGGTCTCCGCCCCACCGGTGACGACTGGGGCCCGACGACCGCCACCCCGTCCCGCCCCGGACCAAGCCGCCGCCGCGACCCCTGCCAACGCGAGCGCGCCCGCCAGAGACAGGAGGCGGACGCGACCGCCGTTCATCGGGTGGCCCGCAACTGCTCGGTGAAGGCGAGAAGTTGGGTGAACTGTTCGCCGAGGGAGGAGGATTCGCCGTCCGGGTCCTTGAAATAGAAGCCGAGTTCCGGGCGCGGACCCGTCAGGCCCATCTCACCGGCGCGCGCGACCAGCCGGGCCAGGTCGAGGACCAGCGGTGCGGCGAGCGCCGAGTCGCAGCCCTGCCAGATGGTCTGGAGCACCATCCGCGAGCCGAGGAAGCCGTCGAAGGCGATGTGGTCCCAGGCGGTCTTCCAGTCACCGAGCGCCGGGACGTCGTCGATGTGCACCTCGCCCTGCGGCGCGGCGCCGAGCACATCGGCAAGGACACGCTCCTTGCCGGCGTTCTTGGCGGCCGCCGCGGCGGGGTCGGCCAGCGCGGCACCGTCGCCGCCGCCGAGCAGGTTCGCGCCGGACCAGGCCCGTACGTCGAGTGCGCGCTGCAGGAACATCGGCGCGAGGACGGAACGCAGCAGCGTCTGGCCGGTCTTGCCGTCCCGCCCGGCCCAGGTGATCCCCGAGGTGGCGGACTCGTCGGCCAGTGCGGGGTGGTGCATCCCCGTGGAGGGCGTGAAGTTGACATACGGGTGCCCGGCCCGCAGTGCGGCGGCCGCGTACAGCGAGCTGACGGGCAGCCGCTCGGAGTCGGGGCCGGGCAGGGGCTCGGTCGAGGCCACGTTCACCACGACGGCCCGGGCGAGTCCCCGCCGCCGTACGAAATCCGTGATGTCCGCGGCGAAGGCGCCGATCAGCTCCTCGTCCGAGCGCGCGTCGCCCGGAAGCGGGCCGCCGGGCCGTATCTCCGCGTCCGCGGCGGCCAGTTCGGCGCCGACCGCGGCCGGCAGACCGTACGGCAGCACTCCCCCGGCGGCCAGGTGCTCGGCGCGCTTGGGCAGCGGGCAGCTGTTGGTGTCGTGGCCGCCGAACACCAGCGACCCCACGGGCGCGAGCGAGCAGTCCGCGAAGGGTGGCGTTTCGGTGACCATGCCGGTCGCCGGGTGCAGCCCGGCGGCGACGGCCGCCGCGCCGGCGACGACGGTGGTGGCGACGGAGCCGCGGGCACCGATCAGCCACACCCCCAAGGCGGGGGCGGTGGAGGGCGGTTGGGGGGATGTGGACGTGGACACAGGGAGCCTCCTGTCGTGCACGGACCATTGCCGGATAGTCCCGGCCGCTGTCGGAGTGAGCCGCCCAGCCGCCAGGTGATCCCAGCCGCTGTCGGCATGTGCCGCCCAGCCGCCAGGTGTCCCGGCCACTGTCGGCGTCCACCGCCCAGTCGCCAGGTCCCGGCCGCCGTCGGCATACGCCGCCCAGCCGCCGGACAGCCCGGCCGCCGGCGGTAGGAGACGCCGGCCACCGGACAGATCCCGGCCACCGACGGACCATGCCGCCAGTCACCGGTAGTCGCTGGTTGTCGCCGGAAGAGACGGACCGGGCCCGGCCGCCCCCGTGATCAATTCGGGGACAGCCGGTCCGGCCTGGTCCAGCTCACCCGGAGGCGACAGGACCTGAGACGTCGGGCGGAGGTCCGGCGTCCGCCGCCCGACGCCGTACTAGGCGCCCGGAACGGGCAGGTTCTTCAACTGGATGTTGCGGAAGGAGACATGGTCGGCGGCGCCGTGGTTCTGCAGACCGATGTAGCCGTCGGTCAGGCTCCGCGCGGGGTCCGTGTTGGTGAAGTCGTTGATCTTGACTCCGTTGAGGAACACCTGGAGGCGCTCCCCCTGGACCCTGATCTCGTACGAGTTCCACTGGCCGGGCGGCCGAAGGACCTGGTCACGGGCCTTGATGTTCGCCGACTTGAACGAGTAGACCGCTCCTGTCGTGCGATCGGCCGCGTCCGAGGCGTCGATCTGGATCTCGTACCCCTTGTTCACCGCGGACCACGGATCGTCGGAGGCCGGGAAGCCCACGAAGATCCCGGAGTTGTCGTCGCCCTGCATCTTCCAGTCGAGCTTCAGGGAGTACGACTTGAGCTCCTTGGCCTGGTACCAGAGCAGCCCCATGCCGCCCTCGGTCTCCATGACCCCATCCTTGACGTTGAACTTGCCGGGACCGGCCTGCTTCCAGCCTTCAAGGGTCTCCCCGTTGAAGATGTCCCGGTAGCCGGTGTCCGGCTTGCAGTCCGCCTTCACCTGGCCGGAGGCGTACTGCAGACCGCCGAGCAGATGGGTGCGGAACGCCGGCTCCGCGTACGACTCCTTGGTGTGACCGCCACCGGTGTAGAAGGAGCGGCCGCCGCCGTAACTCTGGCACCAGGCGATCGGGTGGTCGCCCTTCATGGTGCCGCCCTGGTAGGTCGTCTCGTCCAGGGTGGCGAGGATCTTCGCCTTGTCACGCGGGTTGGTGCGGTAGTTGTACCACTCGTCGGTGCGCTCCCACTTGGTGTCGAGGTGCGCGGTGGACGGGTGGTCGTGGTCCTCGACGCGGACCGTGGCCTTCTGGATGGCCGGGTGCGACTCGAAGTAGGCGCCGGCGAGGCCGCCGTAGAACTCCCAGTCGTACTCGGTGTCGGCGGCCGCGTGGACGCCCATGTAGCCGCCGCCGTTCGCCACGTACCCCTCGAAGGCCTTCTGCTGCGCCTCGTTGAGGACGTCACCCGTGGTGGACAGGAAGACCACCGCGTCGTACTTGGCGAGGTTGGTGGTGGTGAACTGTCCGGCCTCCTCGGTCGCGTCGACCGTGATGCCGGCGGGCGCGCCCAGTTCCTTCAGAGCGGCGACACCGGTCGGGATGGAGTCGTGCCGGAAGCCGGCGGTCTTGGAGAAGACCAGGACCTTCTTGCCGGCCCGATACGGCTCGGTGGAGAACTCGAAGTCGTCCACGTCGTACAGCGCGCCCTCGCCGCCCTTGAAGACCAGGTAGATCTCGGTGGTCTTGGCGGGCAGGGCCCGCAGCGGCACGTCGACGTTCTGGAACGTGTCCCAGCTGCCGGTCGGCGGGATGTACGCGGAGCCGTGCAGCGGCCCGGTGGGCGAGCCGGTGCGCAGTTCGACGAAGCCGCCCGCGCCGCCGGAGGAGGCCCGTACGGTCATCTTCTTCTGCCCGGAGAACTTGTACGGGCTGAAGGAGATCCAGTCGCCGTCGTTGATGTCACCGACGGTCTTGCCGCCGTTGGCACCGGCCTTGTCGTACGTCTGGATGCCCGACTGCTTGCCGAAGTGCTCGGCCTGGCGGTGCAGCGGCTGGAGCACGGCGCGGGCCGTACCGGTCAGCGCCTCCTGGCCGTTGGAGCCGCCGTCGGTGTACGAAGCGCCGACGACGCCGTAGATGTTGGCGTTGGGGTCGTGCCCGCCGTCGCCCGGAGGCGGCGTCAGCGTGCCCTCACAGCCCATCTCGCTGGTCAGCTCGTGGGCGTGGGAGTCGTGGCCGAGGCTGTAGGCGACCTTCACCTTGGAGCAGTCGACCGTCTCGTCGGGGTCGGTGACCGTCACCTTGAAGGGGACGGGCTTGCCGAACTCGGCCAGGCTGCCGTTGCCCGGGATGTCGATCTTCACCTTGGGCTCGGTGTTGCCGACGACGATGCGGGCGTTGGCGCTGCCGGTGTTGCCCTCGGGGTCCTTCGCCGTGAACGTCACCGTGTAGGTGCCGATCTTCTTGTACTGGTGGGTGGGGGTCAGGCCCTCGCCCTTCGTACCGTCGCCGAAGTCCCAGCTGTAGGTCAGGTCGGTCGAGTCGGCGTCCTTCGCGGAGCCGGTGAACTTGACCTTGAGACCGGCCGGTCCGGACGTCTTGTCGGCGCTGACCTCGGCGAGCGGCGAGAAGCCGTCCTCGGCGTTCTCGATCCGGTAGAGCGCGGAGTGCTCGTCGCCCTGGAACCAGGAGACGCCGTAGTCGAGGACGTAGAGCGCGCCGTCGGGGCCGAACTCCATGTCCATGATCTGCGTGCCGGTCCACGGCAGGGTCTTGATCTCCTTGACCGAGCCGTCCTCGTTCTGCGAGATCGGCTTGATCCAGCGGCGGCCGAACTCACCCGCGAAGAAGTCACCGTCATAGGACGCGGGGAACTTCACCTTGGAGTCGAGGTCCGGGTCGTAGCGGTAGACCGGGCCCGCCATCGGGGACTCGGAGCCGGTGCCGAACTCGGGCACGCTGCCGCCGTCGTACGGAATCCAGGCGGCCTGGGCCGGCGGGAGATCCGTGAGGCCGGTGTTGTGCGGCGAGGTGTTCTTCAGGTTGGCGCAGTCGAACTTCGGACCGGACTCCTTGGTGGCGAAGTCGTAGTCGTTGTACGCGTCGTTGTTGCCGGTGCAGAACGGCCAGCCGAAGTTGGCGGCCTTCGTCACCTTGGCGAACTCGACCTGCCCTGCCGGGCCGCGCGTCGCGGAAGCCGCACCCGCGTCGGGGCCGTAGTCGCCCACGTACACGATGCCGGTCTTGTCGTCGACGCTCATCCGGAACGGGTTGCGGAAGCCCATCGCGTAGATCTCGGGACGGGTCTTCTCGGTGCCCGGGGCGAAGAGGTTGCCCTCCGGGACGGTGTACGAGCCGTCCGCGGCGACCTTGATCCGGAGGATCTTGCCGCGCAGGTCGTTGGTGTTGCCGGAGCTGCGCCGCGCGTCGAAGGCGGGGTTGCGGCCCTCGCGGTCGTCGATCGGGGTGTACCCGTCGGACGCGAAGGGGTTGGTGTCGTCACCGGTCGACAGGTACAGGTTGCCCTGCGCGTCGAAGTCGATGTCGCCGCCGACGTGGCAGCACAGACCGCGCGAGGCGGCGACGTCGATGACCTTCTTCTCGCTGGCCATGTCGAGCGTGCCGTTGGCGTTGAGGGTGAAGCGGGCGAGACGGTTCACACCGTCGAACTTCTTGAAGTCCTCGGCGGTGCCGGTCTCCGGGGCGTCCCCCGCGGGGGTGTCCAGCGGCGGGGCGTAGTAGAGGAAGATCGCCCGGTTGTTCTTGAAGTCCGGGTCGACGGCGACGCCCTGCAGGCCTTCCTCGTCATGGCTGTAGACGGGGATCTTGCCGGCGACCTTGGTGACACCGCCCTGGTCGGTCAGGCGCAGTGTGCCGTCGCGCGAGGTGTGCAGGACGCTGCGGTCCGGCAGTACGGCGAGCGACATCGGCTCGCCGGTCTCGGGCTCGCCCTTGGCGAGCGGCACCTGCTGGAACTGCCCTTCGGCGGCGGCCGGCTGTTCGTCGTGCTCGGGGTGGCCGGGGTGGGCTCCGGCGATGCTCGCCGGCGTGCCCACGGCGAGCAGCAGGCCGGTGAACAGGGCGAGGGTGGTGCGCAGTCTCGGACGCTTCTTGGCACTGACGGCTCTTGGAGTGAGATCTCTGCTTCTGTGCACGAAGTCCCTCCGGGAACGGGTGGGCCGTACGGAACGGGTGCGGTGACGTGCGGTAAAGGGGCCGGGGTGCGCCGTCACCCCGAGCGACTCATGTCCTGTACACCTCAGGGACCGTAGCCGGGTTCGTCCACTTCCGAAAGACGTTGTGCAGCAAGGAAGTTGAACTTTTTCCCGGCTAAGGACAAAGCCTTGTTCGCCGAGGTCAGCGGCCTGACGGACGGCCTGTTTCCGGGCAGGCCGGAGCGGGGGCCCGGGGTCGCGGACGACCACCGGGCCCCTGCGGGCCCGCGCTCAGTCGCTGCCGAACGCGGCGTCGAACGACGCCGTCGGCAGCTCGTAGTCGTACGCCTTCAGCTTGGCCAGTGCCTCCGGGGCGCCCCGCAGGCGGTCCATCCCGGCGTCCTCCCACTCGACCGAGATCGGACCCTCGTAGCCGATGGAGTTGAGCATCCGGAAGACGTCCTCCCAGGGCACGTCGCCGTGTCCCGCGGAGACGAAGTCCCAGCCGCGCCGCGGGTCGCCCCAGGGCAGATGCGAGCCGAGCCGCCCGTTGCGGCCGTCGAGGCGGCGCCGGGCCTCCTTGCAGTCCACGTGGTAGATCCGGTCGCGGAAGTCGTACAGGAAGCCGACCGGGTCGAGGTCCTGCCAGACGAAGTGCGACGGGTCGAAGTTCAGACCGAAGGCCGGGCGGCGGTCCACCGCCTCAAGCGCGCGTACGGTCGTCCAGTAGTCGTACGCGATCTCGCTGGGGTGCACCTCGTGGGCGAAGCGCACGCCCTCCGCGTCGAAGACGTCGAGGATCGGGTTCCAGCGCTCGGCGAAGTCCTCGTAGCCGCGCTCGATCATCGACTCGGGCGCCGGCGGGAACATGGCGACGAGATGCCAGATCGAGGAGCCGGTGAAGCCGATCACGGTGTCGACCCCGAAGGCCGCGGCGGCCCGTGCGGTGTCCTTGATCTCGGCGGCCGCGCGCTGCCGTACGCCTTCGCCCTCGCCGTCGCCCCAGATGCGCGAGGGCAGGATGGCCTGGTGGCGCTCGTCGATGATCGAGTCGCAGACGGCCTGGCCGACGAGGTGGTTGGAGATGGCGAAGCACTTCAGGCCGTACTTCTCCAGGAGCTGGTGGCGCCCCTTGATGTACGCGGGGTCCGCGAGGGCCTTGTCGACCTCGAAGTGGTCGCCCCAGCAGGCGAGTTCGAGGCCGTCGTAGCCGAAGTCGCGGGCGTGCGCGCAGACCTCTTCGAGCGGGAGATCGGCCCACTGGCCGGTGAACAGGGTGAACGGGCGGGTCATATCCGGGCCTCCTCGACCGGTATGCGGTGCACAGGGCTCATGCGGCTCACGTCCGGGCCTCCTGGGCCGGTATGGCGGTGAACGCGGAGTTCTTGGCCGCGCTCTCCTCGACCGCCGCGAGCACCCGCTGCACCTGGAGCCCGTCCGCGAAGGACGGCGCGGGCGCGGTGCCCGAGGCGATGGCGTGCACGAGGTCGCGGGCCTGGTGGACGAAGGTGTGCTCGTAGCCGAGACCGTGACCCGGCGGCCACCAGGCCTCCAGATACGGGTGCTCGGGTTCGGTGACGAGGATGCGCCGAAATCCGGCCGTGCCGGCGGGCAGGGTCTGGTCGTGGAACTCGAGCTCGTTGAGCCGCTCCAGATCGAAGGCCAACGAGCCCTTCTCACCGTTGAGTTCGAGCCGGAGCGCGTTCTTGCGTCCGGTCGCGAACCGGGTCGCCTCGAAGGAGGCGAGCGCCCCGTTGGCGAACCGGCCCGTGAACAGCGCCGCGTCGTCCACGGTGACCTGACCGCGCTCCCCCGACGCGGCCCCCGAGAGGCCGGCCGAGGAACCGGCGAGCAGCGGACGCTCCCGGATGAACGTTTCGGTGAGCGCCGAGACTCCGGTGATCTGCGATCCGGTGACGTACTGCGCGAGGTCCACGATGTGCGCCCCGAGATCGCCGAGCGCCCCCGACCCCGCGTGCTCGCGCTCCAGGCGCCAGGTCAGCGGGAACTCCGGGTCGACCAGCCAGTCCTGCAGATACGTCACGCGTACGTGGTGGATGGCGCCGATCCTGCCGTCGGCGACCATCTGCCGGGCGAGGGCCATGGCGGGCACCCGGCGGTAGTTGAAGCCGACCATGGCCAACTGCCCGCGTGCAGCGGCCCGTTCGGCCGCCTCCAGCATCGCCTCGGCCTCCTCGACCGTATTGGCCAAGGGCTTCTCGCACAGCACATGCTTGCCGGCTTCCAGCGCGGCGATCGCGATCTCCGCGTGGCTGTCGCCCGGTGTGCAGATGTCGACGAGCTGCACATCGTCACGGTTGATCAGCGCCCGCCAGTCGGTCTCGGCGGCGGCCCAGCCGTGCCGGTCCGCGGCCGCCTGCACGGCCGTCGCGTCCCGTCCGCAGATCGCCGCGAGCCTGGGCTGCAGCGGCAGGTCGAAGACCCGTCCCGCGGTGCGCCACCCCTGGGAGTGGGCGGCGCCCATAAAGGCGTAGCCGACCATGCCCACGCCGAGCCCGCCGCGCCTGACGGCAGCGGACTCCTGCTTGCCTTGCACGTCCTCCATACGGGATTCCTCCTAGTCGGCCTGCGGGGCCGCAGTCGTCTGCCGGGGGACGACTGCGGCACCAGGTGCGGATGCGCGGGTCCCCGGGCCCACGAGGCCCGGGGCCCGAGTCCGCATCACTTGAAGCCGGTGGGCTTGTACTGGGCGACGTTGGTCTTGTCGACGACGGCCGAGTACAAGGTGACCGAGGACGGGATCTCGAATTCGGCCATACCGCCGATGCCCTTGGCCTGCCCGAGCGCACGCGCCAGGTCGATGGCCGACGCGGCCATGGTCGGCGGGTACAGGACGGTGGCCTTGAGCACGCCGTCGTCCTTCTCGATGTGGTCGAAGGCGCTGGCCGCGCCCGCGCCGCCGACCATCAGGAAGCCGTCGCGGCCGGCCTGCTCGATGGCCTGCAGGGCGCCGACGCCCTGGTCGTCGTCGTGGTTCCACAGGGCGTCGAAGCTCTTCTGCGCCTGGAGCAGCGTGGCCATCTTGGCCTGGCCGGACTCGACGGTGAACTCGGCGGCCTGGCGGGCCACCTTCTTGATGTTCGGGTAGTTCTTCAGGGCGTCGTCGAAGCCCTTGGTGCGCTGCTGGGTGAGCTCCAGGTTGTCGATGCCCGCGAGCTCGATGACCTTGGCGTCCGGCTTGTCCTTGAGCTTCTCGCCGATGTAATGCCCGGCGTTGAGGCCCATGCCGTAGTTGTCGCCGCCGATCCAGCAGCGGTAGGCCTGCGGCGAGGAGAAGATCCGGTCCAGGTTGATCACCGGGATGCCGGCGCGCATGGCCTTGAGGCCCGCCTGGGTCATGGCCTTGCCGTCGGCCGGCAGGATCACCAGGACGTCGACCTTCTTGTTGATCAGCGAGTCGATCTGGCCGATCTGGGCGGCCGCGTCGTTGGAGCCCTCGGTGATGTCGAGCGTGACGTCCGAGTACTTCTTGGCGCGGTTGCGGGCGTTGTCGTTGATCGCGTTGAGCCAGCCGTGGTCGGCCTGCGGTCCGGCGAAGCCGATGGTGACTTCCTTGCCGGGCTTGTCGTCGGCGACCGGGGCCTCCGACGGCTTGTCGTTCTCCTTGTCGCTCGGCTCATTGCTGGTGCACGCGGTGAGGACCGCACCGGTCGAGATGGCGGCGGCCCCGAAGAGCAGCCCTCTGCGGCTCGTGATCTCTGGCATGACGAACCCTTCGCTGGAAGGTGGGTACGACGGGGGATGTGGGCGTGGGCTAAGTGGTCTGGTTGCGCGATGTGCGGTTCTGCACCAGTACGGCGGCGACGATGATCGCGCCCTTGGCGATCTGCTGGGTCGCGCTCTCCAGGTTGTTGAGGATGAAGATGTTGGTGATCGTCTGGAAGATCAGCACACCGAGTACGGCGCCGACGATCGTGCCCCGGCCGCCGCTGAGCAGGGTGCCGCCGATGATGCAGGCGGCGATGGCGTCGAGTTCGTAGAGGTTGCCGTTGGTGTTCTGGCCCGAGCCGGAGAGCACGATCAGCATGAACGCGGCGATGCCGCAGCACAGTCCGGAGAGCAGATACACGTAGAGCCGCTGCCTGCGGACATCGATGCCGGCCAGGCGTGCCGCCTCGTCGTTGCCGCCGACGGCGACCGTGCGGCGGCCGAAGGTGGTGCGGTTGAGCACCAGCCAGCCGATGATCGCCACGCCCGCGAAGATCAGTACGAGCGGCGGGATGCCCAGGATGTAGGCGTCCCGGTAGCCGAGCTCCAGGACGGAGTCGATGGTGACGGTCTGCGTGTTGCCGCCGGTGATCTGCAGCGCGAGGCCGCGGCCGGCCGCGAGCATCGCCAGGGTCGCGATGAAGGGCACCATCCCGCCGAACGAGATCAGGACCCCGTTGACGAGTCCGCAGCCGACACCGACGAGCACCGCGGTGAACAGGATGCCCCAGAAGCCGAACTCCTGGGTGGCCACGGTCGTCGCCCATACAGAGGCGAGGGCGACGAGCGCGCCGACCGACAGGTCGATACCGCCGCTGATGATCACGAAGGTCATACCGACCGTGACCACACCGATGACCGAGGCCTGGGTGAGGACCAGTTGGAGGTTGTCGATCTCGAGGAAGTTGTCCGGCTTGGTGATACCGCCGACGATGATCAGCGCGATCAGCACGCCGACCAGGGACAGGGTGCGCAGATCAGCACGGGCGAAGGCGATACGCCGAGGGCTTGGCGCCTTGGGCGCCTCGGGTTCGGCGAGCACAGGCCCGGCCCCGGGGCCGTTCTGCTCCGCCTTCGAAACAGGGCTTGTCATGTCGCCGGGCTCCCTTCCATCACGAGATCGAGTACGCGGTGTTCGTCGAGCTCCTGCGCGGGTGCCGTATGCACCACGCGTCCTTCGCGCAGGACGAGCACCCGGTCGGCGAGACCGAGCACCTCGGGGACTTCACTGGAGACGAGCAGCACTCCGAGGCCTTCGTCGGCGAGCCGCCGGATGACGGCATACAGTTCGGCGCGCGCTCCGACGTCGACACCGCGGGTGGGTTCGTCGAGCAGCAGCACCTTGCAGCCACGTAGCAGCCAGCGGGCGAGTACCGCCTTCTGCTGGTTGCCGCCGGAGAGGGTGCGCACGGGCACGTCGGGGTTGTCGGGCCGCAGCGACAGTTCGCGTACCGCCTTCTGCGCGGCGACGAACTCGGCGCCGCGGTTGAGCCAACCGCCGCGTGAATAACGGGACATGGAGGAGACCGAGACGTTGCGCGTGACGGACTCCAGCATCAGCAGCGCCTGGTGCTTGCGCTCCTCGGGAGCGAGCCCGAGCCCCGCGCGTACGGCGGCGCGCACGCTGCCGGGCCGCACTTCCTCGCCGTCCACGAGCACGCGGCCCGAACTGGCCTTCCTGGCACCGAAGATGGTCTCCAGGATCTCGGAGCGCCCCGAGCCGACCAGGCCGGCGAGGCCGACGATCTCCCCGGGCCTGATCTCCAGGTCGAGCGGCGCGAACTCGCCGTCGCGCGAAAGGCCTTCGGCCTTCAGGAGCACCTTGCCGTTCGCAGCCGCGGTGGGCCGCTCGGGGAAGATGTACTCGACGTCGCGCCCGGTCATCAGGGAGACAACCTCGCTGGTCGGGGTGGTCTTGGCCGGCAGTCCGACGGCGACCGCCCGGCCGTCCTTGAGGACGGTGACCCGGTCGCCGATCCGGCGGATCTCCTCGAGGCGGTGCGAGATGTAGACGACGGCGACGCCGTCTGCGGTGAGGTCGGCGACGATGCGGAAGAGGTTCTCGACCTCGTCCGGGTCGAGCGCCGCGGACGGCTCGTCCATCACGATCAGGCGTACGTCGTGGGAGAGCGCGCGGGCCATCGAGACGATCTGCTGATGGGCGGCGGAAAGGTTGCCGACGAGCGTGCCCGGGTCGATCTCCGGGTGCCCAAGTCGCTTGAGCAGCTTGCGCGTTGCTTCCTTCGCCTCGCCGGCCCTTACGACGAAACCGGCGCTGGTCGGCTCGTGCCCGAGGAACACGTTCTCGGCCACGGACACATGCGTGACGAGGTCGAGCTCCTGGTAGATGGTGGCGATTCCCAGGCGCATCGCCGCGATCGGCGAGCGCAGGGCGACCTGTTCACCCTGCCAGCGGATCTCACCGCCGTCGGGCTGGTGGACGCCGGCGAGCACCTTGATCAGGGTGGACTTGCCGGCGCCGTTCTGCCCGAGCAGACAGTGCACCTCACCGGGCAGCACTTCGAGGGCGACGCCGTCGAGAGCGCGGACGCCGGGAAAGGACTTGGTGATGCCGTCCATGAGCAGCAAGGGCGGCTGTGGTGCTCGGTCTTGCTCTGGTGCCATGACATATCCCCTCAAAGGGCGGTCCATGCCGGGTGAGCGGGCAGGGCAAAGCCGCGCGTCGTACCGGGCGCGGGTCCGGATGGGGTGGGGCTGAGTCGTTCGCTCGACGGGTAGGGGCGGCTCTACGGGTGCGGGTGTTGCCAGGGGTACGAGTGTTGCCAGAGGCATGGGTGATGCTGTGGCCGTACGGGACGTACCGGGTGCCGTACGGAGCGGTGGTGCAGCCGTGCCGGGTGGTGCGCGCCGGCCTCGTGGATCAGGCCGGCGAGAACAGGTGGTCGCTGATGAGCCGGGCCGCGCCGATCACTCCGGCGGTGGGCCCCAACTCGCCCAGGACGATGGGCAGATTGCCGGTCGCAAGCGGCAGCGACTGGCGGTACACCTGGGTACGGATGGCGGCGAGCAGTGTGTGGCCGAGTCCGGTCACACCACCGCCGATCACCACGAGCCCCGGGTTGAAGAAGCTGACGAGACCGGCGATGACCTGCCCGGTCCGGTTGCCGCCCTCGCGGATCAGCTCCAGGGCGACGGCGTCACCCGCGGCCGCGGCGGTGGCCACGTCGGCGGCGCTGAGTCTGCCCTCGAATCCCTCGGCCTCGATGAGCGCCGCGAGCTCCGGCGAACGTCCCGAACGGGCCGCCTCCTCGGCGTCTCGCGCAAGGGCCGCACCGCTGAAGTGGGCTTCCAGACAGCCCCGGTTGCCGCAGGCACAGGGCCTGCCGTCCGGTTCGACCTGGATATGGCCGATGTCGCCGGCGCTGCCCGTCGTGCCGCGGTAGACCTCGCCGCCGACGACGATGCCGCAGCCGATACCGGTGCCGATCTTGATGCAGAGGAAGTCGTGCACACTGCGGGCGACGCCCGCGTGCTGCTCCCCCATGGCCATGAGGTTCACATCGTTGTCGACCATGACCGGACAGCCGAGGTCCTGGCTGAGCGCCTCCCGTACGGGAAAGCCGTCCCAGCCGGGCATGATCGGCGGAGCGACCGGAACACCCTCGGGGAAGCGCACCGGTCCCGGGACGCCGATGCCCGCCCCGTCGAAGCCCTCGGCGAGCCCCGAGGCCTTCAACTTGGCGGCCATGGCGAGGACTTGCTCGAAGACGGCGACGGGGCCCTCACGGACGTCCATCGGCTGATTGACGTGGCCGAGCACCTCGAGTTCCGCATTGGTGACGGCCACGTCGACGGAGGTCGCGCCGATGTCCACGCCGAGGAAGCGCAGTTCCGGTGCGAGCCTGATGTTGTGGGAGCGGCGGCCGCCGCGCGAGGCGGCCAGGCCGTCGGCGACGACCAGACCGGTCTCCAGGAGGCGGTCCACCTCGACGGCCAGCTTCGACCTGGACAGGTCGACCTGGTCGCCCAGTTGTGCCCGTGAGTTCGGCCCGCCGTCACGCAGCAGACGGAGCAGTCGCGCCTGGTGCGCGTTCGCGGGTCGAGCCGTCATTCGTCTCACGCCGCCCCTCCCGCCGTACTCCGGCATCCGCTGGCTTTCGAGGGGAAAGTAGCAGCGGTTGACCTGAGGGGGAAGAAGTTGCGCAGGAATCCAGTACAACTTTCTCCACGCACAGGACAAAGATGCGAACGGGCCCGGTGGGACGGCCGTATCGGCGGCGCCGGGTCCACGGTTCGGTACGGGGTGGACAGCCCGCCGCGTCCTTGTTGGGGTGGGGTCATCCGACGCAACAGGGAGAGGTCCCGCATGTTCCTGGTCACCGGCGCCACCGGCAATGTCGGCTCGGAAGTCGTCCGTCACCTGCGCCGACTCGACGTGCCCGTAAGGGCGTTCAGCCGCAAGGGCCTGCCCCGCACGGACGGCGCCCTGCCCGTCCCCGGCGATCTCAACGATCCCGCCTCGGTGGCCTCGGCCCTCGACGGCGTACGGGGGATCTTCCTGCTTCCGGGCTATCAGCGGCTCCCCGAGACCCTCGCCAGGTGCGCGGACGCGGGAGTGGAGCGGGTGGTGCTGCTGTCCAGCAGCTCGGTCCCGGGCGGGGAGCGGAGCAACGCGGTGACCCGCTACATGAAGGAATCCGAGGAGGCGGTCGAGGCGAGCGGACTGCCGTGGACGTTCATCCGGCCCTGCGCGTTCGCCGCCAACGCCCTGCAGTGGAAGGAGCAGTTGGCGGCCGGCGACGTGATCCGCGCCCCGTTCGCCCACGTACGGCAGGCGACCCTGGACCCGTACGACATCGGCGCGGTCGCCGCCCTCGCCCTCACCTCCCCCGGCCACGAAGGCAAGGCGTACACCTTGAGCGGTCCCGAGTCGCTGCTGCCCGAGGAGCGGGTGGAGATCCTAGGCGACGTGCTCGGGCGCAAGCTGACCTTCGTCGGGCAGCCGGACGACGAGGCGCGGGCCGAGATGAGCGCGCAGATGCCCGCCGCGTACGTGGACGCCTTCTTCCGCTTCTACGTGGACGGCACGCTCGACGAGTCGAAGGTGCTGCCCACGGTGGAGCAGCTCACGGGGAGGTCGCCGCGGACGTTCCGCACCTGGGCATCGGAGCACGCGGACGCGTTCGCCTGAGGAGGCGGGGGCGGACACCCTCGGGCGCCCGCCCCCTCACCTGCCCGGGGTCAGTCCTTGCCGAGCATCGTGTTCATCCGCTCGATCTCGTCGGACTGCGAGGTGACGATCGCGTCGGCCATCTTCTTGGCGGGGGCGTAGGCGCCCTCGGCCTGTTCGGTCTTCGCCATGGCCACGGCGCCCTCGTGGTGCTTGATCATCAGCTCCATGTAGGCCGTGTCGAAGGCCTTGCCCGAAGCGTTCTCGAGCTCGGTCATCTCCTGTCCGGTCATCATGCCCGCCGTGCCGCCGTGCCCCGCGTGGCCGGATGCGCCCTCCGCGGGCACCTCCTCGCCCCATGAGGTCAGCCACCCGGACAGGGTCTTGATCTCCGGGTCCTGGGCCTTCTGGATCTGTTCGGCGAGCTGCTTCAGCTCCGTCGACCGCGCCCGCTCGGGGGCCAGCTGCGCCATCTCGACCGCCTGGCGGTGGTGCGGGATCATCCCCTGCGCGAACGCGACGTCGGCGGCGTTCTGCTTGCTCTGCTCGGCCGACGGCGACGTCGAGGTGTGGCCGCCGCCGTGACCGGTGGAGCCCTCGCCGCCGCAGGCGGCCAGGACGAACGCGGCGGCACCGGCGACGGTGACCGCGACGGTACGGCGGATGAGGGTACGTGTGCTCTTCATCTGGGGTGCAACTCCTTCGCGCACGGCCACCGCGGGCCGTGCGGATGCGCGAATACAGGGTGTACGCGAACACGGCGGAGCGCCCGGCGAGGTGCACGCCGGAGCGGTCGCCGCGCAAAGCGGCCTATATACGCAGAAGTTGCAGTTCAGCCAGATCGGGCGGAGCCCGGCCGCGCTCGGCGCCGGCGAAGACACCGGCCGGCACCACGGACCCGGCGGGTGTGTCGACCACGGCCGTGGTCAGCGCGGGCGGCGCATAGGGCGAGCCGATACCGGCCGCCGCGCAGGTGCCGTCGGCGTGCTCCAGGTGCTGCGAGCCGTGACCGCCGTGCGCGCAGTGGACGGTCGCCTGGCCGGCGACGGCCGCATGTCCCGCGAAGGTGGCGTCACCTGCGACGGCCGCGTGACCTGCGACGGTCGCCCGCTCGCCGCCGTGCGCCATGGCCTTCGGATGCGCCATCGGCACACCCCCGGGAGGCAGCGCGTGCATCCCGAGCACACCGGTCAGGACGGCGAGGACCAGCAGCACGAGGAGCCGCCCGGCGGGGCGGCTCCTCGTGGACAGGGCTGCGGTCACGCGCTCATCGTACGCAGCGGTACTCAGCCGTTCTCGCGCTGGTGGTACGTACGGCGGGTGTGCTCGGTGTGGGCGCGCATGACCTGCGTGGCGCGCTGTTCGTCGCGGTCCGAGATCGCGGCGATCAGCTCGCGGTGCTCGATCCAGGACTGCTTGCCGCGCTGGCGGGCGACCGGTGTGTAGTACCAGCGCACCCGCTGGTCGACGCGGGCGGCCAGCTCGGAGAGCACGAGGTTCCCGGCCAGCTGCATGACCTTGGCGTGGAACTCGGCGTTGGTCGCGACCACCAGGTCCACATCGCCGTCGGCGACGGCCTGCTCGCCCTTCTCGCACAGCGCCTCGAGCGCGGCGATCCCGGCGGAGCCCGCGTTCGCCGCCGCGAGCCGCGCCGCCTCCGCTTCGAGGAGGGTACGCACGGTGAGGAGCTGGTCGGCCTCCTCCTCGGTGGGCTCGTGCACGAACGCACCCTGCGCGGGACGCAGATCGACCCAGCCCTCGGTGTTCAGGCGCTGCAGGGCCTCGCGCACCGGCTGACGCGAGACGCCGAGGTGGCCGGCGAGCTCGCTCTCGACAAGGTGCTGGCCCGGTCGCAGCGATCTGGTCGTGATGAGCTCGAGCAGCGCGACATAGACACGCTCGCGCAGCGGACCCGGCCGCTCGAGTTTGGGTACTGCTCCTTGCGGCAGTCCAGCGGACAACATCACGATCCCCCTCCTGGGCGGCGTCACCGCCACACGGTCAACTCGCCCCTCACGGATGGGCATTGGCTATCGTCTACAGTCTACCGAGCACAATTTCCAGCGTGGGTAAAAGTTGCCCTTGTCACAGAGGGATACGCATCCGTGTGCAAAGCAGGGGCCGAGGCGCGCGTTCGCGCACCTCAGCCCCTGTTTTCGTTGGCCCGCTTCAGCCCGTGAAGAGCTGGGTGGCCTTCCGTACGAGCTCGTAGATCCCGTATCCCAGCGGGATCAGCACCCAGAGCCAGGCAAAGGCGATCAGCGGACGGCGGTCAGGCGGACTGCTGCTCGACGGAGGAGTCATCGGAGGCCTTTCGCTGTGCCGGGATGTGGTGGTGGCGCGGGTCGACGGGACGTACCAGCTCATTGGCGACGAATCCGACGATGAGCAGCCCGATCATGATGGTCAGGGAAAGGCCGTACAGACCCGGCCCGCTCCTGCCGGCCGATTCCTGGGAGTCCGCGACCCAGTTGACGATCAGCGGTCCGAGGACTCCCGCGGTCGACCAGGCGGTCAGCAGACGCCCGTGGATCGCGCCGACCTGGTAGGTGCCGAACAGGTCCTTCAGATACGCGGGGATGGTCGCGAAGCCGCCCCCGTAGAAGGAGAGGATCACCAGGGCGCAGAGGATGAACAGCGGCTTGGAGGAGTCGCCGAAAGCGACGATGAGCAGGTACATCACCGCGCCGGCGCCCAGGTAGAGCCGGTAGATGTTCTTGCGGCCGATCAGGTCCGAGGTCGAGGACCAGCCGATGCGGCCGGCCATGTTCGCCGCCGAGAGCAGCGCGACGAATCCGGCGGCGGCCGAGACGGAGACCGGGGTGCTGGTGTCCGCGAAGAAGTCCGTGATCATCGGGGCGGCCTTCTCCAGGATCCCGATGCCCGCCGTGACGTTCATGCAGAGCACCACCCACAGGCACCAGAACTGCGGGGTGCGGATGGCCTGTTGTGCGGAGACCTGGACTCCGGTGAGCTCCGGCGGCTTGCCGTCCGCGGTCTCCTTCGGCCGCGGCACGCGGACGAGCAGCACACCGAGCGACATGAAGACGGCGTACGTGAGGCCGTGCACCAGGAAGGCCAGGGCGATGCCGCCGCTGTCCGCGCCGAAGGACTCGATCATCTGCGCCGACCAGGGCGAGGCGATCAGCGCGCCGCCGCCGAAGCCCATGATCGCGATGCCGGTGGCCATGCCCGGCCGGTCCGGGAACCACTTGATCAGGGTGGAGACCGGGGAGATGTAGCCGATGCCGAGGCCGACACCTCCGACGAAGCCGTAGCCGAAGACGATCAGCCAGTACTGCTCGGTGGCGGCACCGAGCGAGGCGAGCAGGAAGCCGGACGAGAAGCAGATCAGGGCGACGGTCATCGCCCAGCGCGGGCCGTTGCGTTCGACGAGCGTGCCGCCGAACGCGGCGGACAGGCCCAGCATCACGATGCCGAGCTGGAAGGGCAGGGCGCTCTGGGTGCCGGTGAGGTCGAGCGCCGATTCGAGTGGGGGTTTGAAGACGCTCCACGCGTAGGCCTGGCCGATGGACAGATGCACCGAGAGGGCGGCGGGCGGGACGAGCCAGCGGCTCCAACCGGGTGGGGCGATCGGAGGGGTCATACGTGCGCACCCTAGACATCCGATCAGTGGTTGAAAAGTAAACGCCTACAACTTCCGCTTCTCCGCGGTGGGTTGTCGGGATGGTTCCCATACTGTAGACAATATTTCGTCGACACTAACCAGTTCCGGGCCACAAGCCCTCGCTCCCCTTGATCGGCTTCCCTCGACCGAACGGAGAGCTTCACAGTGAAAGTCGCAGTTGTCGGCGCCGGTGCGATCGGCGCCTACGTCGGAGCGGCGCTGCAGCGCGCCGGCGCCGACGTTCATCTCCTGGCCCGTGGACCGCACTTGGCGGCCATGAGGCAGCACGGCGTGAAGGTGCACAGCCCGCGGGGCGACTGGACCGCGCAGGTGCACGCGACGGACCGGGCCGAGGACATCGGCCCGGTCGACCATGTCTTCCTGGGGCTGAAGGCCAACTCCTATGCGGCGTGCGGGCCGCTGGTGGAGCCTCTGCTCCAGGAACACACCTCGGTGATCGCGGCCCAGAACGGCATTCCGTGGTGGTACTTCCACCGCCACGGCGGGCCGCACGACGGCAAGCGGATCGAGAGCGTGGATCCGGGCGGTTCGGTGACCGCCGTACTGCCGCAGGAGCGGGCCATCGGCTGCGTGGTCTACGCGGCGACCGAGCTGGAGGGCCCGGGCGTCGTCCGCCACATCGAAGGCACCCGCTTCTCGATCGGCGAGCCGGACCGCTCGGTCTCCAAGCGCTGCCTCGAGTTCAGCGAGGCGATGCAGGCCGGCGGCCTCAAGTGCCCGGTCGAACCGGATCTGCGCAACGACATCTGGATCAAGCTGCTCGGGAACATCTCGTTCAACCCGATCAGCGCCCTGACCCGGGCGACGATGCGCGAGATGTGCGTGCACGACTCCACGCGCGGGGTGATCGAGCTGATGATGGCGGAGACCCTCTCCGTCGCCTCCGCGCTCGGCTGCCATCCGGAGATCTCCATCGAACGCCGGATCGCGGGCGCGGAGCGCGTGGGCGACCACCGCACCTCCACGCTCCAGGACTTGGAGAAGGGCAAACCGCTCGAACTCGACGTCCTGCTCTCGGCCGTGGTGGAGCTGGCCGAGTTCACCGACGTCAAGGTCCCGACGCTGCGTACGGTCGCGGCCATCTCGGACCTCCTCGCCCAGGGCACGGCCGTCGCGGCCTGACCCCGCACGACCGGGACGGGCATGCGGCGTATCGCTCCCGTATGCCCGTCCCGCTTCATCCGCCGCCAGGAGCTCCACGGATCAACAAACCCCTTGCAAGAGGCTTCCGTTGGAACACAGGCGACAGAATACTGTATGCAATACAGGCATGAGGAGCTCAGCGTGAAGAAGCGAGACCGAACTCCCAAGACGTACAGCCGGCTCACCCATCCCATGGTCCGCGACGAGAAGAACGGGCCACTGCGCAGGGCGACTTGGGACGAGGCACTGGCGAAGGCGGCGGGCGGCTTCCGGCAGAGCCGGATCGACCACGGCCCCGATTCCTTCGCCATGCTCTCCTGCGCCCGCGCCACCAACGAGATGAACTACGTGGCACAGAAGTTCACCCGCGTCGTGATGGGCACGAACAACGTCGATTCCTGCAACCGCACCTGTCACGCCCCGAGCGTGGCCGGCCTCTCCGCGGTCTTCGGATCGGGCGGCGGCACGTCCTCGTACGAGGAGGTGGAGCACACCGACTTCATCCTGATGTGGGGCTCCAACGCCCGCTTCGCGCACCCGATCTTCTTCCAGCACGTCCTGAAGGGGATACGCAACGGCGCCAGGATGTACGCCGTCGACCCGCGCCGCACCTCGACCGCCGAGTGGGCGGAGAGCTGGCTCGGGCTCAACGTCGGCACCGACATCCCGCTCGCCCACGCGGTGGGGCGCGAGATCATCGCGGCCGGGCTGCACAACCAGTCGTTCATCGACCGGGCCACCACCGGTTTCGAGGACTACAAGAAGCTGGTCGAACCCTGGACGCTCTCGCTCGCCGAGAAGGTGACGGGCGTCCCCGCGGCCGCCATCAAGGACCTCGCCCACGCCTACGCGAGCGCGGAACGCGCCCAGCTGTGCTGGACCCTCGGGATCACCGAGCACCACAACGGCACCGACAACGTACGGGCGTTGATCAACCTCTCCCTGCTCACCGGCCACGTCGGCCGCTGGGGCGCGGGCGTGCAGCCGCTGCGCGGCCAGAACAACGTGCAGGGCGGCGGCGACATGGGCGCCATCCCTAACCGGCTGCCCGGCTTCCAGGACATCCTCGACGTCTCCCACCGCACCAAGTTCGAGACCGCCTGGGACGTGGTGATCCAGCCGAAGTACGGCATGACGCTCACCGATATGTTCGAGGCGATGGACCACGGCACGCTCAAGGCCGTCTACTGCATCGGCGAGAACCCGGCCCAGTCCGAGGCCGACAGCGAGCAGGCCCTGCGCCGCCTGAAGGCGCTCGACCACCTCGTCGTCCAGGACATCTTCCTCACCAAGACCGCCGAACTCGCGGACGTGGTCCTTCCCGCGACGGCCGCCTGGGCCGAGACGGACGGCACAACGACCAACAGTGAGCGGCGGGTTCAGCGCGTACGAGCGGCTCTCACACCGCCCGGCGAGGCGCGCGAGGACATCGAGATCATCTGCGATATCGCGGGCCTCCTCGGCCATGAGTGGAAGTGGGCGGACTCGCAGGCCGTCTGGGACGAGCTGCGCTCCCTGTCCCCCGACCACTTCGGCATGACGTACGACCGGCTCGAGGAGCACCACGGACTGCAGTGGCCCTGCCCGGACACGGACAAACTCCCGTCGAGCTTCCTGCACGGCAGGCTCTGGGAGACCGACCCGGAGCTGCGCGGAACTCCCGCCGCGTTCGGTCTCGTCGACCACGATCCGCCGGTGGACCTGACCGATGAGTCCTTCCCGATCCGTCTGACGACGGGCCGGCGCCTGGACTCGTACAACACCGGTGTGCAGAGCGGGAGTTTCGCCTCACCGCTCAGGCGCGGCGAGTACATCGAGCTGTGCCCGGAGGACGCCGAGCGGCTCGGTGTCCAGGTCGGCGAGGAGGTGAAGGTCGCGTCCCGGCGCGGCACGGTCACCGCACCCGTCTGGGTCGACCCGGCGCTCAGGCCCGGACTGGCCTTCATGACCATGCACTTCCCGGACGAGGTGGACACCAACTTGCTGACCATCGAGGCCAATTGCCCCATCGCGGGCACCGCCGAGTTCAAAGCCTCGGCGGTCCGCATCGAGAAACTACCTGTCACTGCCGGCAGGAGCTGAGGCAGGACGTGACTCCGCTCCCCGCCCGAGGGCGGGTGCTTCCACCCCGAGGGGTGCGGTCCAGCCCGAACCGACCCCTTTCGGGGCATCAGGAACGTACCACGGTAGGAGAACTATGGATCTGCGTTTCGGTGACAGCAAGCCGACCGATGAGGAGCGGGCAGCGATCGACGCGCTGCTCGGTCCGCCGGAGTCGGCCTGGGAGGGGGCGTCGGACCGTACGGACACCGACCTTCGCTGGGCACGTGGAGGACGGGCCGCACGGGAGCGGCGCGATCTGTTGCTGCCGGGGCTGCATGCGGTCAACGACCGGGTGGGATGGATCAGCGAGGGCGCGCTCGACTATCTGTGCAGGCGGCTCACGGTCCCGCCGGCTGAGGCGTACGGGGTCGCGACGTTCTACTCCATGTTCTCCATGAAGCCCCGCCCCGCGACGGTCCTTCATGTGTGCACGGACCTGGCGTGCGCGTCGCGGGACTCCGCATCGCTGTGTGCGGGTCTCGAGGCGCGCCTGGGTCCGGCGGGCACACCGTCGGGGGCGGGGGTGCTCTGGGAGAAGAGCCCCTGTCTGGGGCTGTGTGAGCGGGCTCCTGCGGCTCTGGTGATACGGGCGGGGGCTCCCGCCCCCGATCAAGTGGGCCCCGGAAAGCGGCTGTTGGGTGCGCTCAGCGGCGGTGAGCCGGTGGCGTCCGACGTCACGCGCGCCACAGCCGTGATCGCCCCGGCGACCGTCGAGGAGGCCATCGTCGCGGCGACCGCGCCCGAGACGGCGCCCGAGGAGCCGGCGGCCGCGCTGTCGGTCCCGCAGGCCGGCCAGGACGGTCTGGTGCTGCTCAAGAACGTCGGTGTCGTCGACCCGTACGACCTCGACGACTACCGCTCGAACGGCGGCTATACGGCGCTGCGGACGGCCTTCGCGATCGGCCCCGCGGGCGTGATCCGCGAGGTCAAGGACTCGGGCCTGGTCGGCCGGGGCGGCGCGGCCTTCCCCACCGGGGTCAAGTGGGGGGCCACCGCGTCCCAGCCGGACCACCCGCACTACCTGGTCTGCAACGCCGACGAATCCGAGCCCGGCACCTTCAAGGACCGGGTCATCATGGAGGGCGATCCGTACTCGCTGATCGAGTCGATGACGATCGCCGGCTATGCGATCGGTGCCAGGCAGGGCTATCTCTATCTGCGCGGCGAGTACCCGCGCGCCTTGGAGCGTCTGACGAACGCCATCGAGACGGCCCGTGCGCGCGGGCTGCTCGGCGAGAACATCATGGGCCAGGGCTACGACTTCGACATCGAGATACGCCGGGGCGCGGGCGCGTACATCTGCGGTGAGGAGACGGCGCTCTTCAACTCCATCGAGGGCTATCGCGGCGAGCCGCGCTCCAAGCCCCCGTTCCCGGTGGAGAAGGGCCTGTTCGGCAAGCCGACCGTCGAGAACAACGTCGAGACGCTGGTCAACGTGCTGCCGATCCTGACGATGGGCGCGCAGGCGTTCGCGGCGATCGGCACGGGGAAGTCGACCGGACCGAAGCTGTTCTGCGTGTCCGGGAATGTGGAGAAGCCCGGGATCTACGAGCTGCCGTTCGGTGCGACGCTCGGTGATCTGCTCGAACTCGCGGGCCCGCCCGAGCGGTTGAAGGCGGTGCTGCTCGGTGGCGCGGCGGGGGGTTTCGTACGGGCCGACGAGCTGGACATCCCGCTCACGTTCGAGGGCACCCGCGAGGCGGGCACGACGCTCGGCTCGGGTGTGGTGCTGGCGCTCGACGAGAGCGTGCCGCTGCCGCGGATGCTGCTCCGTATCGCCGAGTTCTTCCGTGACGAGTCCTGCGGCCAGTGCGTGCCCTGCCGCGTCGGCACCGTACGGCAGGAGGAGGCGCTGCACCGGATCGCGGACCGCACCGGAGCGGCCGCCGCGAACGACATCGCACTCCTGCGGGAAGTGGGGGCGGCCATGAAGGACGCCTCGATCTGCGGTCTCGGACAGACCGCGTTCAGCGCCGTGGAATCGGCCATCGACCGTCTGGGAGCGTACGAATGACAGCACCGGCCATGCCACGCAACACGTCCGCCGTTCCGCTCGGACTGCCGCGCAGGCTCATCGAGTTCACTCTGGACGGCCAGGAGGTCCGCGTCCCGGAGGGGTCCACGATCCTGGAGGCCTGCCGGGCCGAGGGCAAGGACATCCCGACGCTCTGCGAGGGCGACACGCTGCGGCCCAAGAACGCCTGCCGGGTGTGCGTCGTCGAGGTCGAGGGCGCCCGTACGCTGGCGCCCGCGTGCTCCCGTAAGGCCGAAGCGGGCATGACGGTCAGGACGGACACCGAGCGGGCCCGGCACAGCCGGAAGATCGTGATCGAGCTGCTCGCGTCGTCCGTGGACCTCTCCACCACGCCCCGCGTCGAGGAGTGGATCAAGGAGTACGACGCGAAGCCCGACCGTTTCGGTCCGGACGCGGCGCGGCTCAACGAGGACCCGAAGATCGACAACGACCTCTACGTCCGCGACCTCGACAAGTGCATCCTCTGCTACAAGTGCGTGGACGCCTGCGGCGACCAGTGGCAGAACACCTTCGCCATCTCGGTCGTGGGCCGCGGCTTCGACGCCCGGATCGCCGTCGAGCACGACGGACCGCTCACCGAGTCGGCGTGCGTGTACTGCGGCAACTGCATCGAGGTGTGTCCGACGGGCGCCCTGTCCTTCAAGTCCGAGTACGACATGCGCGAGGCGGGCACCTGGGACGAGTCCCAGCAGACCGAGACCACCACGGTCTGCGCGTACTGCGGAGTGGGCTGCAATCTCACGCTGCACGTGCAGGACAATGAGATCGTCAAGGTCACCTCGCCGCACGACAACCCGGTGACCCACGGCAATCTCTGCATCAAGGGCCGCTTCGGCTACCAGCACGTACAGAACCGGGACTGATCACTCATGGGACGCGTCACTCAGCGGCGCCGGGTCATCCGGGTGCGGGGCGGACAGATCTCCGCGCGCCCGGACACCCTGGTCGCCGAGGAACCTCTGGAGATCCGGCTCAACGGCAAACCGCTCGCCATCACGATGCGCACCCCGGGCGACGATTTCGCGCTCGCGGCGGGCTTCCTCGTGAGCGAGGGGGTGCTCGGCGCCGCGGAGGAACTGCAGTCGATCGTGTACTGCGCGGGCGCGACCGCCGACGGGTCCAATACGTACAACGTCGTCGATGTGAAGACCGCTCCGGATGTCGTGATCCCCGACATCACCCTGGAGCGCAACGTCTACACGACGTCCTCGTGCGGCCTGTGCGGAAAGGCGTCGCTCGATGCCGTACGCACCACCGCGCGCTGGCCGATCGACGACACGCAAGGGGACACCGCTCCCCCGGTCCGTCTCGATCTCGGACTGCTCGCCCGCCTCCCCGACCGGCTGCGGGAAGCACAACGGGTCTTCGACCGGACCGGGGGCCTGCACGCCGCCGCGCTCTTCACCGAGGACGGCGACCTTGTCGACATACGCGAGGACGTGGGCCGGCACAACGCGGTCGACAAGCTCGTCGGACGCGCGCTGCGGGAAGGGCGCCTTCCGCTGTCCCGCTCCGTGCTGCTCGTCTCGGGGCGCGCGTCGTTCGAGCTGGCGCAGAAGGCCGTGATGGCGGGCATCCCGGTGCTCGCCGCGGTCTCGGCACCGTCCTCGCTCGCCGTCGACCTGGCCGCGGAGACCGGCCTCACGCTGGTCGGATTCCTGCGCGGCGACTCCATGAACGTGTACGCGGGCGAGCATCGCCTGGCCCTCGAGGCGACGGCTTCGACGAGCTGAGCGACCGCGGTCCGCTGCACGACGGGCGGGGCCCGGCACCGGCGGGGAGCGCCCCCTGCGCCGGGCCGGGCCCCAGCCTTACAGCGCCTCGTCGATCCGCTTCAGATCCCGCAGCCAAGCCTCCGCCGTGCTGTCCGAAGGCGCGCGCCAGTCGCCGCGCGGGGAGAGCGAGCCGCCGTGGGAGACCTTCGGGCCGTTGGGCATGGCGGAGCGCTTGAACTGGGCGAAGGCGAAGTAGCGCTTGCAGAAGACCTCGAGCCAGCTGCGGATCTCCGGCAGGTCGTAAGCGCCGCGCTTGTCGTCCGGGAAGCCGGGCGGCCACGCGCCCGCCTTCACGTCGTGCCACGCGTGCCACGCCAGGAAGGCGATCTTCGACGGCCGGAATCCATGGCGGAGTACGTGGAAGAGCGTGAAGTCGTGCAGCGCGTACGGGCCGATCTTCGACTCCGTGGACTGCAGCTCCTCACCGGGCACCAGCTCGGGGCTGATCTCGGTGTCGAGCACGGCGGTCAGCGTCGCGGCCGTCTCCGCGTCGAACTGCTCGCTGCTGACCACCCAGCGGATCAGGTGCTGGATCAGCGTCTTCGGCACTCCGGAGTTCACGTTGTAGTGACTCATCTGGTCGCCGACGCCGTACGTGCACCAGCCGAGCGCCAGCTCCGACAGGTCGCCCGTGCCGAGCACGATGCCGCCCCGCTGGTTGGCGAGCCGGAAGAGATAGTCGGTGCGCAGCCCGGCCTGGACGTTCTCGAACGTCACGTCGTAGACGGGCTCGCCCTCGGAGAACGGGTGGTCCATCTCGTCCAGCATCAGCCGGGCGGTGCCGGTGATGTCCAGCTCCGCGGCCGTCACACCGAGCGCGTTCATCAGTCGGTGGGCGTTGCCCTTGGTGTGGTCGCCGGTGGCGAAGCCCGGCATGGTGAAGCCGAGGATGTCGGTACGGGGCCGGCCCGCCCGGTCCATGGCACGGGCCGCCACGATCAGCGCGTGCGTGGAGTCGAGCCCGCCGGAGACACCGATCACGATCTTCGGGTTGCCGATCGAGGCCAACCGCTGCTGGAGACCGGCGACTTGGATGTTGTACGCCTCGTAGCAGTCCTGCGCGAGGCGCTCGGCGTCGGCGGGCACGAAGGGGTAGCGCTCGAGGCGGCGCTTGAGGCCGAGGTTCCCGGTCGGTGCGTCGAGGCGGAAGGCGATCCGCCGGAAGGCGGCGGTGCGCTCGCCGTGGACGCGGCGGTTGTCGTCGAAGGTGCCCATCCGCATGCGCTCCTGGCGCAGCAGGTCGAGGTCGACATCGGCGACCGAGCGCCGGTCGCCGTCGGGGAAGCGTTCCGTCTCGGCGAGCAGCGACCCGTTCTCGTAGATCATCGTCTGGCCGTCCCAGGCGAGATCCGTGGTGGACTCCCCCGGTCCGGCGGCCGAGTACACATACGCGGCCAGGCAGCGCTGTGAGGCGGCGCGGCACAGGAGCTTGCGCTCCTCGGCGCGGCCGACGGTGATCGGGCTGCCGGAGAGGTTGACGAGGACGGTCGCGCCGGCGAGCGCGGCCTCGGCGCTGGGCGGCACCGGCACCCACATGTCCTCGCAGACCTCGGCGTGCACGACGAGCCCGGGAACGTCGTCGGCGGCGAACAGCAGATCCGTGCCGAAGGGCAGCTCCTGGCCGGCGATCCTGATCGTCCCGCCGCGCTCGTCGTCGCCGTCCGCGATCTGCCGGCGCTCGTAGAACTCGCGGTAGTTCGGCGTGTACGACTTCGGTACGACGCCGAGGATGCGGCCGCGGTGCACCAGGACCGCGCAGTTGTAGATGCGGTGGCGGTGGCGCAGCGGGGCGCCGATCACGAGGACCGGGAGCAGCTCGGCGGACCCGGCGACGACCTCCTGAAGGGCCGCCTCCACCTGGTCGAGGACGACGTCCTGGAGGAGCAGGTCCTCGATCGAGTACCCGGTGAGGGTCAGCTCGGGGAAGACCGCGACGGCCACCCCGTCCTCGGCGCACTCCCGCGCCTGCCGCAGAACGGCGTCCGCGTTGGCGTGCGGGTCGGCGATATACGTATGGCCCGTGCAAGCGGCGATACGTGCGAAGCCTTGGCTGTAGATGGACCAGAAGTTCAACGCGGCCTTCCCCGACTCGACGGACGTACTGTCGCCCCCATCCTCCCCCCGACCTGCCCTGCTGCCCAATCCGAGGGGCCGCGTGGCCGATCCGGAACAAAGGCGTGCACGCGCCTTGTGAGGCGTGAGCACCCCCAAGTACCGTCTGGGGCTTGGACATTGGACGTCCTACGTCTGATGTCCGTTTGGGCAGCTACGCACCCGGCACCTCCCCATTCGCACCCGCAGAAAGGGCAGACCCGCATGCCGGCACCACATCGCGCACGCTTCAGACCCACCGTCGTCACCGCACTCGCCGCACTCCTGATACCCGGGCTGATCTCGGCCGCGGCCCCGGAGGCCGAGAACGCCGCGACCCCGGCCTTCGAGCAGCAGATCCTCTTCAAGGCCTCCCAGGACCCGGGCTACGCCTGCTACCGCATCCCCGCGATCGTGAAGACCACGAAGGGCACCCTGCTCGCCTTCGCCGAGGGCCGGGTGAACGACTGCTCGGACTCCGGCGACATCGACCTCGTCCTCAAGCGCTCCACCGACGGCGGCCGCACCTGGGGCCCGCTCCAAGTGATCAACGAGGGCAACGGCGACACCCACGGCAACCCCGCCCCGATCGTGGACCGCGAGACCGGCCGGATCGTCCTCGCCGAGACGTACAACACGGGCCGCACCGACGGGAAGAACTGCACGGTCCCCTGCGACCGCACCCCGCACATGCAGCACAGCGACGACGACGGCCGCACCTGGTCGACGCCGCGCGATCTGAGCGACCAGCTGCTGCCCGGCCACTGGAACTCCTGGTACGCCACGGGACCGCACCACGGCATCCAGCTCAGCCGCGGCAAGCACAAGGGCCGCCTCGTCTTCGGCGTGAACACCGAGACCTGGGACGGCTCCCGCGTCACCGCCAACCACGCCGCCCTGATCACCAGCGACGACGGCGGCGACAACTGGAAGATCGGCGCGACCGACTCGTATCCGATCTCCGCGAAGGACGGCACCTTCCGGCAGAAGCCGAGCGAGATGGCGCTCACCGAGCGGCCCGACGGCTCGGTCTACGTCAACGGCCGCGAGCAGGACGGCACGGACCTCGGGCACCGTACGCATACGGTGAGCCGCGACGGAGGGGACACGTTCGTGACACCGTTCACGACCGTCCCCGACCTCTACGCGCCCCAAGCGCAGGGCTCCACGCTGCAGTTCAAGGGCCGGATGCTGTTCGCCTGCCCGGCGGATCCGGACCGGCGGCGCACGATGATGGTGCGTTCCTCGTACGACGGCGGCCGCACCTGGGACGGCGTCGACCGCGGTACGCAGGTCACGGCCGACTGGTCGGGCTACTCGGACATGGTGCTCGCGGACGAGGACACCGTGGGCCTGATGTACGAGGGCGGTGCGGTGGACGCGCGCGACGAGATCCGGTTCGCGCGCTTCACCGAGGACTGGCTGAAGCCGCGCCGCGGCCCCGACCCGAAGACCGCGGACCGGGCGCGCGGCGCCGCGGACGCGTCGGTGCTCGGCGGGGCCCGTGAGACGGACGGACGCTTCGGCAAGGCGATCGCCTTCGACGGCACCGATGACGCCGTACGCCTGCCGTACCGCCGCGAACTGCCGCTCGGCACCAAGGACTTCACCGCGAGCGTGTGGTTCCGCTACGACGCCACCACCGGTGAGCAGCCGATGCTCTGGATGGGCGGCATCGGCACCGGCCAGCCGCAGGTGTGGCTGCGCGGCGAGCCCGAGCAGAACCGGGTGAGCGCCCTGATCACCACACGCGAAGGCATGACCCCCGTGAAGTCGGCGGCGGCGCGCACCTCGTCCGCGTACAACGACGGGCAGTGGCATCAGGCGGTCCTCCGGCGCGGCGGCGGCGAGTTCTCGCTGACCGTCGACGGCGTGAAGACCACGGTGGCCGACATCCCCGGAACGGCCAGCCGCACCTCAGGCTTCGGTGTGCACCTCGGCCAGCGCCTGGACTCGCGGGCGCACTTCACCGGAGCCCTCGACGAAGTACGGGTCCACGAGGGCCTGTTGAGCGACGAGGAGCTGGCTTCGTCGTCCGCACGGGACGCGATCCTGTGGCTGCCCATGGACCGGATCAGCCACAGCAACTAGCGTCGCCTTCCATGTCCGCAGCGGGGAAGCCGAGCACACGCTATGTCCTGGTCGTCCTGCTCGCGCTGGCCTGCGCGGCCGTGCTGCTCATCGCCCTGCCGGACAACGACCGGCAGGGCGATGAGGTCTGTGACGGCTCGGTGGTCGCCTCGTGGTCCGCGGACGAGGCGACCACCGCCGAGTTCGCCCGGTACGGAAACGACGCGGCCCGCGCCGACGACTGGACCGGCGGCGACGGTACGCATTCGGTACGGCTTCCCGACGGGCGGATCCTGTGGCTGTTCTCGGACAGCTATCTCGGCCAGGTGCACCAGCCGCCCAACCTGTCGGGGCAGCCCTACCCCTGGCGCGACGCCGGCGCCCCCTTCCTGCGCAACAGTGCGGTGGTGATGTCCCCGTCGGGCCGGCTCGAACAGACCCTGCCCGCCCCGCTGTTCCCCGATCCGGCCCCTCAGCAGTGGCGGTGGCCGGTGGCCGCCCAGGTCGAGGAGCGCTCGCCGGGCTCGCCCGAACAGGTCGTCCGGGTGCTCCTGTGGACCCGGGCGTCGGCGCCCGCACCCTGGATCTTCGGGGTGCCGACGGCGACCGAGGTGGCCACGCTCTCGCTCCCGGATCTGCGTCTGGAGGGGGTCGTACGGATCCTGGACCAGAACTCCGTACCCGACCCGTCCCGGCGCGTCCTCTACGGCACGACGGCCGTCTCCGAGGACGGCTACACCTACGTCTACGGCGGCAACGACGGCAAGGCCGCCCTGCGCCCCGCATCCCACGCCTACCTGGCCCGGGTGCCGGGCGGCCGCCTGGCCGAGCCCAGCGCCTGGCGCTACTGGGACGGCGAGGGCTGGAGCGCGAGCAGCAAGAAGGCGCGGCCCGTGCTCGGGGACGGCAAACGCAAGGGCGTGGGCAGCGCGTTCACGGTCGTACGGCAGGACGGGACCTGGGTGCTGTTCACGATGGCCGCCGGGACGAAGGGGCTGCGCAGCATCAGCTCGTACTGGGCGTGTGCGCCGCACGGTCCGTGGCACGGGCCGACCCGGGACTTCGAGCCGCCCCTCCCCGAGGACGCGGCGCCGGAGCAGGACACCGCCGCGTACAACCCCCAGATCCACCCCGACCTGGGCGGGAAGGGCCTGGCCCTGAGCTATGACGTGAACTGGCTGGACGCGGCCCCGCGGGTGGCGGAGTCGCACATCAGCCGGAACGTGTCCCTGTACCGGCCGCGGTTCGTACGGCTGCGTCTCGAGCCGGCGCCGTAGCCGACCCGGTGGCCTCGGGTCCCGCGAGACCGTCCTGGGCGAGGACTTCGGGGTCGCGCGAGCGCCGCTTGGCGATCACCGCGCAGACCATCAGCTGCATCTGGTGGAAGAGCATCAGCGGCAGTACGGCGAGGGAGGCATGTGCCCCGAACAGGACGCTCGCCATGGGCAGTCCGCCGGCCAGGGACTTCTTGGAGCCGGCGAACTGGATCGCGATCCGGTCCTCGCGGCTGAACCCGAGCCGCTTCGCCCCGAACCAGCTGACGGTCAGCATCACCGAGAGCAGCACGGCCTCGACGCCGAGCAGCGCGAGCAGCCGCAGCGGGGTGACCTGGCTCCAGATGCCCTCGACCATGCCGAGGCTGAAGGCGCTGTAGACGACAAGGAGGATCGAGCCGCGGTCCACGTATCCGAGCACCTTCTTGTGCCGGGCGATGAACGGCCCGACCCAGCGCCTCAGGAGCTGCCCGGCCACGAAGGGCACGAGCAGCTGCAGCACGATCTTCACCAGCGAATCGGCGGAGAACCCGGCCTGCCCGCCGATCAGCACCGCGGCGAGCAGGGGCGTGAGGAAGATGCCGATCAGCGACGAGAACGACCCCGCGCAGATCGCGGCCGGTACGTTGCCCCGCGCGATGGAGGTGAACGCGATCGAGGACTGCACGGTCGACGGCACCAGGGTCAGGAACAGGAAGCCGCTGTAGAGCGCAGGGGTCAGGACGTACGGCACGAGGCCCTTGGCGGCCAGGCCGAGCAGCGGGAAGAGCGCGAACGTACACGCCACGACCGTCAGATGCAGCCGCCAGTTCCGCAGCCCGTCGACGGCCTCACGGGTCGAGAGCCTGGCTCCGTACAGGAAGAACAGCAGCGCCACCGCCGCGGTCGCACCGCCCGACGCGATGTCCGCACCGGTCCCGCGGGCCGGGAACAGCGCGGCGACGCCCACGGTGGCGAGGAGCGCCAGGATGTACGGGTCGATCGGCAGCCGCTTCGGCCAGGCGGGGCGTTTCACTTGCGTGGTGCTCCAAGGTGGGGGGCTTGCTGGTGGGGCGCGCTTCCTGCTCGCTGGTGCGGCACGTTTCCCGCTCCCCGGTGAGGCGCGGTACGTGCCCTCTCCATCGTCCTCCTGATCACCGAAATCGGGAATCCTGCATACAGCACTTACTGTCATCGCGATCCGCGATAACCGTCTACGCTGGGCGTATGTACGACCCGGTGCACCTGCGTACCTTCCTCGCCGTGGCGCAAACCCTGAGCTTCACCCAGGCCGCGCGCCGCCTTTCGCTGCGCCAGTCGACGGTCAGCCAGCACGTACGGCGCCTGGAGGCGGCGACCGGGCGGGCGCTGTTCACGCGGGACACGCACAGCGTCGAGCTGACGGAGGACGGCGAGGCGATGCTGGGGTTCGCGCGCTCGATCCTGGAGGCGCACGAGCGCGCGAGCGCGTTCTTCACGGGCACTCGGCTGCGCGGGCGGCTGCGCTTCGGCGCCTCGGAGGACTTCGTCCTCACCCGCCTCCCGGAGACGCTCGAAACCTTCCGGCACGAGCACCCCGAGGTCGACCTCGAGCTCACGGTCGAGCTCTCCGGAACCCTCCACGAACAGCTCGCGGACGGCGCGCTCGACCTGGTCCTCGCCAAGCGCCGCCCGAACGACCGGCACGGCGAGATGGTGTGGCGCGACGAGCTCGCCTGGATCGGCGCACCGGGCCTGCGCCTGGACCCGGACCGACCGGTCCCGCTGATCCTCTTTCCCCCGCCGGGGATCACGCGCGCCCGCGCCCTGGACGTCCTGGAACAACAGGGCCGCGCCTGGCGCATCGCCTGTACGAGCGGCAGCCTCAACGGCCTGGTGGCGGCGGCCCGCGCGGGCCTCGGCGTGATGGCGCACGCGCGAGGGCTGATCCCGCCGGGGCTTGTGCGGTTGCGGGGCGGTGGGCTGCCGGAGCTGGGCGCGGTGGACTTCGTCCTGTTGCAGGGGCGCCATCGCGGGACCGGTACGCAGGAGGCGGCGCAGGCGCTGGCCTCGGCGATCCTGGCGAGCGGGGACCGGTTGCGCAGCAGGGGCTGAGTGCACCGCTACAGCTGAGTGCGCGCAGCCGGGGCTGAATGCACCACTACAGCTGAGTGCACCACTACAGGTACAGCTGAGTGCAGCACCACTACAGGCGCCCCGACTTGCGCTCGCGCAGCAGCAGCCAGCTCAGGTAGATGCCGCCGCCGACGCCGGTGACCACGCCGACCGGCATCAGGGCCGAGCTGGTGATCCGCTGGGTGACGAGGTCCGCGCCGCAGACCAGTACGGCGCCCATCCATGCGGCGGGCAGCACGTTCGGGCCGGGCGAGCGCGTGACCCGCCGGGCCAGTTGCGGCGCCGCGAGCGCGACGAACGGGATCGGTCCGGCCGCCGCCACGGCCATCGCGGTCAGGCCGGTGCCGGCCGCGAGCAGCACCAGGCGGGTGCGCTCGGGCGGCACGCCGAGCGCGGCCGCCGTGTCGTCGCCCATCTCGAGCATGGTCAGCCGGCGCGCGTACAGGAGGGTGACCGGGACGAGCACGGCCAGCGAGAACCCGGCGATCCACACGTCGTTCCAGCCGCGGGCGTTGAGGGAACCGACCATCCAACTGGCCGCCTGCGCCGCCTTGCCGATCTCCGCCCGTACGTAGAGGTAGCTGGTGGCCGAGCCGAGCACGGCGGAGGCGCCGATGCCGATCAGGACGAGCCGGTAGCCGTGCACACCGCGCTTCCATGCGAGGACGTAGACGGCGATCGCCGTGGCGAAGCCGCCGGCCACCGCGCCGAGGGCCGTCTGGGCCATGCCCGAGTCGAAGAGGATGATCGCGACGAGTGCGCCCGCGGACGCGCCGTTGCCGAAGCCGATGATGTCCGGACTGCCCAGTGGATTGCGGGTCAGCGACTGGAAGACGGCGCCGGCCATGCCCATCCCGAAGCCGACGAGTATCCCGTCGAGGGCACGGGGCAGCCGCAGGTCCATGACGATGAACTCGGCTCCGGGCGGCCCCTGTCCGGCCAGCGTCCGCACCACTTCCCACGGGGTGAGGGCGAAGCGTCCCGTGCCGATGGCGAACAGCATGACCACCGCGCCGAGTGCGGCCAGGAGCGTGCAGACGAGCAGGGCCCTGCGGTCGAACCGCAGCGACCACGCGCCTCTGCGGACGTAGCCGCGGACGACGGGGGCCGGGGCTTCGGCAGGTCGGGGAGCCGGGGAGATCTTGGTGGAGGTCACAGTTGGGCCGCCTTCCGCCGACGCACCAGGTGGATGAAGATCAGGCCGCCGATGAACGCGGTGACCACGCCCACCTCGATCTCGGAGGGCGGCACCACGACCCGGCCGAGTACGTCGCAGACGAGCAGCAGGGCCGGTGCGTACACCGCGCAATAGGGCAGCAGCCAGCGTGGTTCGGAGCCGCAGAACGCGCGCGTCGCGTGCGGGATCATCAGCCCGATGAAGCCGATGGGCCCGCACAGCGCCGTCGCCCCGCCGCACAGCAGGGTGATCGCGACGATGGACAGCACGCGCGTACGGCCCAGATGGGCGCCGAGCGCCCGCGCGGAGTCGTCGCCGAGGGCCAGCGCACCCAGCGGGCGGGCCAGCAGGAAGGCGAGCGCGATGCCGGCCCCGATCACGGGCAGGGCTGTCGTGAGCAGCTCCATGGAGCGTCCGGCGAGTGTGCCGACCGCCCAGTGCCGCATGGTCTCCAGGGCGTCCAGGTCGACGAGTTGCAGCCCGTTGACATAGCCGAACAGGGCGGCGTTGACCGCCGTGCCCGCCAGGGCGAGACGTACGGGGGTGGCGGCGCGGCTGCCGCCGAGCGCGTTGACGATGACGGCGGCCACGGCCGCGCCCGCGAGGGCGAACCACAGATAGCCGGTGAAGGAGCCGATCCCGAACACGCTGATCGCGGTGACCACGGCCGCGGAGGCGCCCGCGTTGACGCCGAGCAGTCCGGGGTCGGCGAGGGGGTTGCGGGTGAGCACCTGCATGACGGCGCCCGCGACCCCGAGGGCGGCGCCCGCCGCCAGGCCGATCAGGGTGCGGGGCAGCCGCAGTTCGCGCACGATGGCGTCGTTCTTGCTGCCCACCGGGTCGGCAAGGGCCGACCACACCTCGCCGAGCGGGACCTGTTTGGTACCGATCGCGAGACTCAGCGCGAAGGCGGCCGCGAGCAGCACAAGGCCGAGCAGCAGGCCCGCGAGGCGCACGGAAAGCCGGGTGCCCTTCCGGGGTCTTTCGCCATCCGCCAGGTTGGTGGTGACGGCGGGGGCGGCGGCGGGGGCCGCGGTCATCGGGCACTCTCCGATGCTGGAGTCATGGCGTCCCTCGGCTGCGGTACGTCGGTCGGATGCGGTGGGCCTGCCGGCCGCGGTACGTCGGTCGGCTCCGGTACGTCCGTCGGATGCGATACGTCGCCGAGGCCGGGCTCGTCCGGCCGGGGCGCCGTGCCCGTGGTGTGCTGCCACATGCGGGCGTAGTGGCCGCCTGCCGCGAGGAGTTCGGTGTGGCCGCCCTGTTCGGCGATGCGCCCCCGGTCGATGACGACGATCCGGTCGGCCCGTGCGGCGGTGCTCATGCGATGCGCCACGACGACCGTGGTGCGCTTGCGGGCCAGGCGCCGGGTGGCATCGAGCACGCTCTGCTCGGCCGCCGGATCCAGGGACGCGGTCGCCTCGTCGAGCAGCAGCAGCCCCGGGTCGACGAGCTCCGCCCGTGCCAGGGCGATGAGTTGGCGCTGTCCCGCGGACAGGGACGTACCGCCTTCGCGTACCGGCTGATGGAAGCCGTAGGGCTGGGCGGCGACGGCCTCGAGGGCGCCGGCCGCGCGGGCGGCCGCCTCCACCTCGGCGTCGGAGGCGTCCGGCCTGCCGTAGCGGATGTTGTCGGCGACGGTGCCGGTGAACAGGTGGGCCTCCTGCGGGACATAGCCGATGAGCTGCCGGTAGCCGGACGGGGCCCAGTCGCGCAGATCATGGCCGTCGACACGGACACTGCCCCGGTCCGGGTCGTAGAAGCGGGCGAGGAGCTTGACCACCGTGGACTTGCCGGCGCCGGTGGTGCCGACGAGCGCCACCGTCTCGCCGGGTGCGATGCGCAGCGTGGTGTCGTGCAGCGACGGCTGTTCGGCGCCCGGGTAGGTGAAGGCGACGGCGTCCAACTCCACTGCTCCGGTGAGGCGTTCGGGCAGCGGCGCCTCCGCGCTCCGCTCGGGCAGGGAGGGGGTGATGCGCAGCAGTTCCATGGTGCGGCGCAGACCCACGGAGGCCTGCTGGTAGCCGTCGAAGGCGAGGGAGAGCTGCTGAAGCGGCGAGAAGAACATGCCGAGGTAGAGCAGGAAGGCCGCGAGCACACCGGGGCTGAGGTCGCCGTCGGCGATCCGGTGCGCGCCCACGAACAGGACGAGCGCCCGGGACAGTTCGGCGGCGAAGTTGATGGACGGGAAGTAGACGGAGGCATAGCGCTGGGCCCGCAGGCGTGCGGTCCGGTAGGCGTCGGACAGCTCCCCGAACTCGCGGGACGCGCCCTGCTCATGGGAGTGCGACTGGGAGGTGCGCAGCCCGCTGACGTTCTCCTGGAGGCTGGAGTTGACCGCGCCGATGCGCTTGCGGGCCTCGTCGTACGCGGCCGAGGACAGCCGCCAGAACACCCCGGTGGCGGCGAGCACCAGCGGCAGCAGCCCGAGTGCGGCGAGGGCGAGCGGCGGGTGGACCACCACCATGGCCAGGGCCGCGCCGGTCAGCGTGGCCAGGGAGGCGACGGAGGTGAGCAGGCCCGTCTGCAGGAACTGCGACAGGGCGTCGATGTCGTTGACGACCCGGGTCATCACCTGGCCGCCGCGCTCGCGCTCGTAGAAGTCGAGCCCCAGGCGCTGCAGATGGGCGAAGACCCGCACGCGCAAGCCGTACAGGACGCGTTCACCGGCCCGGCGCGTCACGCGCGCCTGGGCGCGGTACGCGAGGAAGCCGAGCCCGACGGCGCCTGCCGCGAGCAGCACGCACACGGTGAGGGCGCCCGCGCTGTCCCGGCTGACGCCGTCGTCGAGTCCATGGCGTACGAGGATCGGCAGGGCGATGGCGGCCAGGGAGTCCGCGGCGAGCAGGGCGAGGCCCACGAGCAGGGCGGCCCGCACGGGGCGCAGGAGCCTGCCGAGGGAGAGCCGGGGGTCGGGGGCGCGCAGGTCCTTCTCGTCGAGGCCGGGGTCCTCCGACTTCTCCGGCTCCCCTGGCTCCTGCGCTGTCGGGCCGTTCGGCCACAGCTCCGCGGTCGTCCCGTCGGCCGATGCGTCCGCAGGGCGGGTCCGTTCGTCGAGGGAGCCGCTGGCTCCGGCCAGAAGTTCGGCGAACAGCGGGCAGCGGTCGGCCAGTTCGGCCTCGGTGCCGATGTCGACCAGGCGTCCGGCGTCGAGGACGGCGATGCGGTCGGCGAGCGCCAGGGTGGAACGGCGGTGGGCGATGAGCACGGTCGTACGGTCGGCCGCCACGGTGCGCAGCGCGTCCTGGATGGCCGCCTCGGTGGCGGGGTCCACGGCCGAGGTGGCGTCGTCGAGTACCAGCACCTGGGGCGCGCTGAGCAGGGCCCGGGCGAGGGCGATCCGCTGGCGCTGGCCGCCGGAGAGGCCGAGGCCGCGCTCGCCGAGCAAGGTGGCGTATCCGTCGGACAGTTCGCTGATGAAGCCGTGCGCGCCGGCGGCCTCGGCGGCCGCCCTCACCTCGGCGTCGGTGGCCTCGGGGTGGCCGTGGGCGATGTTGTCGCGGACCGAGCAGGAGAAGAGGAAGGGGTCCTCGAAGACCGTGCCGACGGCGCGCCGGAGCGAGGCGAGGCGCAGCTCCCGCAGATCCCTCCCGGACTCGGCACCACCCGTCCCGACCGCGACGTCCGCCGCACTCCGCACCAGCACGCTGCCCGACTGCGGGTCGTAGAACCGGCTGAGCAGCAGCGACACGGTGGACTTGCCGGACGCGGGCGGCCCGACCAGGGCCACGGTCTCGCCCGGCCGGACGGTGAGCGAGAAGTCCTTGAGCACCGGGTCGCTGGGGGCGTATCCGAAGGTGACGTCGCGCAGTTCGACCCCGAGCGGCCCGTCCGGTACATCCGGAGCGCGCGGGTCGTCCACGATGTCCGGTGCGGCGTCGATGAGTTCGTAGACCCGTTCCGCCGCGGCACGCGCCTGCTGCGCGGTCACGGTGAAGTTGGCGAAGAGCCGGGCCGGGCCCGCGAGCAGCGTGAGGTATCCGGCGAACGTGAGGAACGTACCGATGTCGATACTGCCGCGCAGCGCGAGCCAGCCGCCGAGCGCGAGCAGCGCGACCTGGCCGGCCGGCGGCAGCACCGCCATGGACGCCGCGGAGTCGGCCTGGATACGGGCGAGTCGGACGCGGCGACCGAACAGGGCACGGGCCGCCCGCGCGAGCCGGTCGGTCTCGCGCTGCTCCTGACCGAAGGCCTTGACGACACGTACGCCGGTGACCGTCTCCTCCACGTGCTCGGCGATCGTGGCCGCCTGCGCCTGCGCCTGCCGGGTGGCCGGGCCGACCCGGCGGCGGCTGCGCCGCGCGAGCAGGGCGAGCGCCGGTACGACGGTCAGGGCGACCAGGGCGAGGGGCGCCGACAGCCACAGCATCGCCGCCGCCGCGACGGCGAACTGGGCGGTGACACCCACCGGTATCGGCAGCATGCCGAGCAGCACCTGGATCTGCTGAAGATCGCTGTTGGCGCGCGAGACCACCTGCCCAGTGCGCAACGAGTCCTGCTTGACGCCGTCGTAGCGCTGCACCGAGGCGAACACCTGGGTCCGCAGATCGTGTTGGACGGCGAGCGCCAGCTTCCCCGCGTAGAAGCGGCGGGTGAACTCGGCCCCGAACTGGACCACGGCCAGAGCGCACAGCACGGCGACGAGCACGACGACGCGGTCCGTGCGGCCCGCGATGGCGTCGTTCACGGCGAGGCCCGTGAGCAGGGGGCCGAACGCCTCGAGGCCCGTTCCGAACACGGAACTGAGCAGGACGGCGGTCAGCAGACCCGGGTGACTGCGGCAGGCGACCAAGGGCCGGCGCAGCCCTCCGGTGCCATGGGGGGATCCGGTAGACATGAGGTTAGCTTAGGCTAAGCTAACCTCGCCTTGTCACGCCGCGGGTCCTTCGCCCCGGCCGTCCGTCCAGGTGACGGACATGTGCCCATTTCTCGACGGGCCCGCCGTCAACAGGCCCCCACACAACAGGACTTGACGCCTCGTCAAGCCAGGAAGGCGGGAGCGATGCGCGTCCTCTTCGCCGGTCCGCCCTTCTTCGGACTGCTCTACCCCATGGTTCCGCTGGCACACGCCCTGCGTGCCGCAGGTCACGACGTCCTGTGGGGTACGTGCGGTGCCGCCGTCGGGCACACCGAGCGAGCCGGACTCCTCGCCGTCGACTGTGCGCCCGGTATCGACCCCGATGCCCTGTACGCGCAGATGGAGAAGGATCGTCAGGGCCGTAAGCCGCCTTCCCCTGGCGAGCGGACCGCACCGCCCAAGGGCAAGGGTTTCTCGTTCTTCAGCGACGAGATGGCCGACCGGATGGTGGAGGTCGCCGAGCACTGGCGCCCCGACCTGGTCGTCCACACGCCGAACGGGGTCGTGGGCCAGCTCGTCGCCGCCCGCCTCGGTGTCCCCTCGGTGCTGCACGCGGTCGGCTTCGGGCACACCTCGGCGCACGTCGGCATGATGAACAACGCCCTCGCCGGCGCCTACGCCCGGCACGGACTGTCCGGCCCCGGCCCCGTATCCGCATGGCTGGACGTCACCCCGCCGAGCATGAGCGTCACCGACGAGGCGCGCCGCTGGTTCCTGCGGTACGTCCCGTACAACGGCGGCGCCGCACTGCCCTCCTGGCTCTTCGCACCACGCGACCGCCCCCGGGTCGCCGTGACCCTGGGCACCGTACGCCCGGTGGTCGACGGGGTCTCGCCCGTGCAGTGGGTGATCGACGCCGCCCGTGAGAGCGAGGCCGAGTTCGTACTCGCCCTCGGGGGCGCGGACCTCAGCGACCTCGGTGAACTCCCGGACAACGTACGCCCGGTGGACTGGATCCCGCTCGGCGCGCTGCTCTCCGCCTGTGACGCGGTCATCCACCACGGCGGGGCGGGCACGACCTTGACCGCGCTCGACTCCGGCCTGCCGCAGATCGTCCTCGGCGAGGGCGCCGACCGTCCGGCCAATGCCGCGGCGGTACGGGCCCGGGGCTGCGGCCTCGTACCCGAAGGGCCCGGCGACCTCACCCCGAAGCTCGTCGAACGGCTGCTGACCGACGACGGTCTGCGGGACGCCGCCCGCGAGACAGCGCGCGAGATGGCGGGCATGCCCAGCCCCGCCGAGACCGTGCCACGCCTTGTCGAACTCGCCAGCACCCAGGGGGCGTTGCGATGAGCGTCGCGATACCCCTGGTGGGCCCGCAGCTGACCGACGCGGACGTACGGCCGCACCCGCTGACCGGACCCGCCGTCGAACGGCTCACCCGCCGGCTCGCCGAGGCCTCGTCGACGGCCGAACGCGACCGGATCGTCGCCGAGTTCTGGGCGGCGGCGGAGCGCCGCGGCACCCCGCTGGTCGAGGAGCTCGACGGCGAACCCGGGCACCGCGCGGTCACGTTCCTGTGGCGCGGCCACCGCGCCACACAGCAGGTGCTGCTGCTCGGCAACCGGCTGGCCGACCGCGAACACCTCGCGGCCTCCCTGCTGCGGCGGATTCCGGACACGGACATCTGGCACCTGGGTCTGAAACTGCGCGCCGATCACCGCGGCAGCTATCAGCTGGCCGCCGACGTCTACCCCGGCGAGCCGCCCGCCGATCCGCGACTGCTCCAGGAGCGGCTGCGCGGCCTGTCCCGGTACGCGGCACCCGACCCGCTCAACCCGGCTGCCCTGCCCACCCGTTGGTCACCCGCCGGCGCCTCCGTCTTCGCCCTGCCCGACGCTCCGGCCCAGCCCTGGGCCGGACGGCGCGCGGGCATCGCGCGCGGCACGGTCGAACGGCACCGCAGGCCGGGCGGGGCGCTCGACGGGGAGCGGGACGTGTGGGTCTATCTGCCACCCGGGATCGACCAGGCCGCGGCTGCGGACCGGGGCGCCACGACCGCAGCGGATCCGGATCCGGTTGCCGAGCTGCCCGTCCTGGTGCTGTGCGACGGCGACATGTGGTTCGGCGAACTCGGCTTCCAGGACACGCTGGACGCGCTGATCGCCGACGGTGCCGTACCCCCGCTGGCCGTGCTCGCGCCGGACGCCGTGGACAACCCCACCCGCTGGGGCGACCTGGGCGGCCGCGACGCCTATGTCTCCTTCCTCGCCGACCTCGTACTGCCGTGGGCGGCGAACCGCTGGCCGCTGACCACCGACCCGGCCAGGACCGTGATCGCGGGCCAGAGCCTGGGGGGCGTCACCGCCCTGTACGCCGTCCACACCCGAGCGGACCGCTTCGGCCACGCACTGGCCCAGTCCGCCTCACTTTGGTGGCGACCGGGTCTGCCGCAGGGCGTGCCCAAGACCGTCTCCACCGAGACGCCTTGGCTGGTCTCCCTGTTCGCGGAGGCCGAGCGGCGCCCTGTGTCGGTGCGGCTCGCCGTGGGCCTGCACGAGGGCCGCATGGTCGGCGACGCCCGCACCCTGCACACCGCACTCGCATCGCTCGGCTACCCGGTGACCCGCACCGAGTACAACGGCGGCCACGACTACGCCTGCTGGCGCGGCTGCCTGGCCGACGGACTGGCGGCAACCCTCGGCCCGGCCGACTGACCCGCACCTTCCCCGTAGGACCACCTCATTCCACCCCTTACATCTCTTTCATTCCTTACATCCCTTTCATTCCTTACGAAGCACCACAAACAGGAGTCCCCACCCATGTTTTCCCACCGCCCCCGCACCGCAGCCACCCTCACCGCCGCCGCGCTCGCCGGCGCCCTCGTGCTGACGGGCTGCGGCAGCGACGACAAGAACGGCGGCAAGGAGCAGGCGAAGAACGGCTCTTCGGACACCCGGAAGATCACCGACGCGAACGGCAAGAGCGTCACGGTGCCGGCCGACCCCATGAAGGTCGTCACGCTCAGCGAGCCCACCCTCGACGCCGCCCTCGCCCTCGGCATCGAGCCGATCGGCGCCACGGCGGGCCGCGGCCAGAAGGGCGTGTCCACCTACCTCGCCGACAAGGCGGCCAAGGCCGAGGTCGTGGCCTCGATCGCCGAGCCGGATCTGGAGAAGCTCGCCACGCTCCAGCCCGACCTGATCCTTCTCGACGAGACCACCGGCTCCAAGCGTTTCCTGGACAAGCTGGGTGAGATCGCTCCGACCGTGGTCACGGCCAAGCTGAACGAGGACTGGAAGAAGGCGTTCAGCGCCACCGCCGACGCCCTGAACAAGAAGTCCGACGCCGACAAGCTGCTTTCCGAGTTCGACGCCGACCTGGCCAAGACCAAGGGCGAGCTCGGCAAGAACGCCGCAGCCGTCAGCAGCGTCATCCGCTGGCAGAACGGCGCCCCCTCCGTCGTCGGCAAGGGCAAGGGGCACGTGGGCTCGACGCTGTCCGCGCTCGGTCTGACCCGGCCGAAGGACCAGCAGGGCGAGAGCATCGGCCACAGCGAGCCGGTGAGCCTGGAGAAGCTCGACACCATCGACGGCGACTGGCTGTTCTTCGGCGCGCTCGGCGACAAGGCCGCGAGCGAGAAGGCCTACGCCGAGGCCAAGAAGGTCCCCAACTTCACGAAGCTCAAGGCCGAGAAGGCGGGCCACGTCGTGGTCATCGAGGGGTCCGCGTGGAACAGCGCGGGCGGCTTCCTCGCGGCCCGCACGGTGCTCGCCGACGTGACCGAGGCCCTGGTCGGCTGACCGTCGACACCCTTCGTACGGCCGCCCCGGACTTCACGTCCCGGGCGGCCGCGCGCGGTTGGGCTCGCGCACAACTGGCCGCTCCCGCGGGGCAGTTCATCCGCCCGGGGCGGGCTGCACCCCCCGATCAAGACGTGTTAGGTTAGCCTTACCTAAGTCAACGGGAGAGGGTTGTGCTGTGACCGAGAGGGAACTCGAAGGGCGCCTCGCCCTGGTGACCGGCGCCGGACAGGGCATCGGAGAAGCCGTGACCCGCGCCCTCGCCGAACGGGGCGCGCGCGTCGTGGCCGTGGACCGCAATCCCGTCGCGGTCAAGGAGGTCGAGGCTTCGTTCGCGGGGGCCTCGTTCGCGGGGACCTCGCAGGCGGGCGGCTCGCACACGGGCACCCCGTACGCGGGCGGCGACGTGGTCGCCCGCGCGGTGGACGTCACCGACGCCACCGCCGTCGAGGCCCTGGTCGACGAGGTGGAGCGCACGCTCGGCCCGCTCGCCATCCTCGTCAACGTCGCCGGAATCCTGCGCCCCGCGCCCGTCGTCGAACTCACCGACACCGACTGGGCCGAGACCTTCGCGGTGAACACCGACGGCGTGTTCCACACCTCGCGCGCCGCCGCCCGCCGGATGGCCGGGCGCCGCTCGGGCAGCATCGTGACCGTGGGGTCCAACGCGGCCGGAGTGCCGCGCACTTCGATGGCGGCGTATGCCGCGTCCAAGGCGGCGGCCACCATGTTCACCAAATGCCTGGGCCTCGAACTCGCCCGCGCCCAGGTGCGCTGCAACGTCGTCTCACCCGGCTCGACGAACACCGCGATGCAACGGCAGCTGTGGACGGAGCCCGACGAGGCGGCCACGCGGCGCGTCGTCGACGGCGACCCCGCCAGCTACCGCGTGGGCATCCCCCTCGGCCGGATCGCCGACCCGGTCGACATCGCGGAGGCCGTCGCGTTCCTGGTCTCCGACCGGGCCCGGCACATCACGATGCATGACCTGTACGTGGACGGCGGTGCCACGTTGCGGGTCTGACGTGGTCGTGGGGCGAGCGCACGACGGCCAAGTCCCCGCTCCCCGTACGCCGGACAGACCCCGCCCTCCCGGGGGCCGAGCCCCTATCAGGCTATCGGCGACCACTGACAACGCCGGTCCCGTTCTCCC
>NZ_JAAKZW010000360.1 GCF_011044995.1 Streptomyces mesophilus
GGCCCCGGCATCCGAACTTCGTTCGGATCTGCTCAAACGCCGCAGGGGCTGAATTGGGGCTGATCGTAGGGGTGGGGCAAAGTGGGCCTGTCCGGTCCCGTAGGCTGCTCCGTCGTGAGTGTGCGCACTGGATCGGGCGCGGGGCACGGCGATGACGCCGTGTGCGTCGTACGTGACCTGGTCAAGACCTACCCCGCTACGCGCGGGCGGCGCGGTGTGCCCGCGACGCCCGACGTCAGGGCCACCGACGCGATCTCGCTCGACGTACGGCGCGGGGAGATCTTCGGGCTGCTCGGGCCCAACGGCGCAGGCAAGTCGACCCTGGTGCGGCAGCTCACCGGACTGATGCGGCCCGATTCCGGGAGCGTCGAGATCCTTGGGCACGACATCGTGCGCCACCCCGAACGTGCCGCGCGGCTGCTCGCGTATCTGGGGCAGGAGTCCTCGGCGCTCGATGAGCTGACGGTCGGCCTCGCGGCCGAGACGACGGCCCGGCTGCGCGGACTTCCGTTGAAGGAGGCCCGGGTCGAGCGGGACGCCGTCCTCGACGAGCTCGGGCTCGCATCCCTCGCCTCGCGGCCGCTCAAGAAGCTCTCCGGGGGACAGCGGCGGCTCGCCTGCTTCGCCACCGCGCTGGTCGGCGAGCGCTCGCTGCTCGTGCTCGACGAGCCCACCACCGGGATGGACCCCGTCGCCCGCCGCGCCGTCTGGGCCGCCGTCGACCGGCGCCGGGCCGAACGGGGGACCACCGTGCTGCTCGTCACGCACAACGTGATCGAGGCCGAGACCGTGCTCGACCGTGTGGCCGTCCTCGAAGAAGGGCGCGTCATCGCCTGCGACACCCCGGGCGGGCTCAAGAGCGCCGTGGCCGGTGAGGTCCGCCTCGATCTCGTATGGCGTGAGAAAGCGCCGCTCGACGTGCCCGAGGTGGCCGCGCTGCGCGCCAGTGCCGAGGAGACCGGCCGGCGCTGGACGCTGCGGCTCGGTCCCGATGAGGCGCGGGCCGCGGTGGCCGCCGTCACCGGTGGCGAGGCGTTCGCGGCACTGGACGACTTCACCTTGGCCACGCCGAGCCTCGAAGACGTCTATCTCGCACTCGGCGGCCGGACCGACGGAGCAAAGGGGCTGGTGAAGGCGTGAGCGTGGTGCCTGTCGAGGCCGTCGCCGGGGCAGTCACCGCCGCCGGCAAGCGCACGGGGGAGAGTGAACTCGCCCCGCGGGCGCGGCTGCTGCCGTCGCTCGCCGCCGTGTACCGCGCCCAGCTGTCGCGGGCCCGGGTGGCCCGTATCCCGCTGCTGTTCGTGGCGACCTTCCAGTCCGTCGGGATCATGATCCTGATGCGCGGTGTGGTGGACGGCGGGTCCGAGGCACGCGCCGTCGTGGCGGGCTCTTCGGTCCTCGTCGTCGCGTTCGTGGCGCTCAATCTGCTCGCGCAGTACTTCGGGCAGCTGCGGGCCAGCGGCGGGCTCGACCACTACGCGACCCTGCCCGTACCGCCCTCGTCGGTGGTGCTCGGGGCGGCGGCCGCGTATGCCTCGTTCACCGTGCCCGGCACGATCGTCACCGCCGTTGTCGGCAGCGTCCTGTTCGGGCTGCCGCTGACGCATCTGTGGGTGCTCCTCGCCGTCATCCCGCTCGCCGGAGCCGCCCTCGCCGGGCTCGGCGCGGCGCTGGGGCTCCTGGCGCCACGGCCCGAACTGGCCACGCTGCTCGGCCAGTTGGGCATGTCCGCGGCGCTCCTGCTCGGGGTGCTGCCCGCGGACGGGATGCCCGTGCTGCTCCAGTACGCGCGGGATCTGCTGCCTTCCACGTACGGCGTCGAGGCCTTTGCCCGTACGTTCGACAGCAGCCCGGACTGGGCCGCCGTGGCGCTCGACCTCGGGATCTGCGCCGGCGTCGGGGTGGTCTCGCTGGCGGCCGCGACCTGGGCGTACCGCAAGGCCGCGGTGCGCTGACCGCGGGCCCGCGACCCCCGATCGGCGGCCCACCCCCCGGGCCCGGCGGCGAGGCCTGGCACGATGGCAGGGTGACCGCACCCCACACGCCTCCCCAGCAGCCGCACACGAACCAGCCGAGCGACCCCTGGCAGGCCCCGCCCCGGGTGCCCGCCGAGCCGTACGCGGCCGGCGGTCCCGGGCTCGCCACCGAGGTACGGGACGCCGCCCTGACCGTCCTGGGGCTCGCGGTGACCGGCATCGTGCTCGGGGTGCTCTGGGTGTGGCTCACGCCCCACGTGCCGCTGATCTCGGACGGCAAGTCCGTCTTCCTCGACGACACCGAGGGGGAGCAGGCGATCGGCGCGGACGGCACGTTCATCCTGCTCGCCCTGGCCTGCGGCGCCGTCACCGGAGCGCTGGTCTTCCTGCTGCGCCGGCACGGCGGCATCCCGCTGGTGGTCGCGCTGGCCGTCGGCGGACTGCTCGCGTCGGTGGTCGCCTGGCGGCTCGGTCTGGTCTTCGGTCCCGGCGACGATGTCGTGGCGCGCGCGAAGGCGGCCGGTGAGGGGGTGGCGTTCGACGCGCCGCTCGAGCTGAACGCCAAGGGGGCGCTGCTCGCCTGGCCGATCGCCGCGCTCGCGGTGCATCTGGCGCTCACGGCGCTGTTCGGGCCGCGGGATCCCGAGCCGGCCCAGGCGGCGGGCTGGGACGCCCCGCAGGCCCCGCAGCCCCCGCAGCCCAAGGACGGCTACGGGACGCCACAGGGTCCGAGCTAGGGCCTGGCTTTTGGGTCAGGCCCTGGCCTCGCTGCTAGGCGGGGCGCCTTCCATGGTTGGCCTTGCCCTTTTTGGTCCGCCACTTCCGCTTGCGCGTCTTCTTCGACATGTTCTCGGTACTTAACCGAGAACGGGCTCTGCGCCTAGGGGGCCCGCACGCCTCAGCCGCGGCCGATCGGCGCGAGCACCGCGTCCGTGAGGGTCGCGAGGTCCGCCGGGGACAGCTCGACCTCGAGGCCGCGGCGGCCCGCCGAGACGCAGATGGTGTCGTGCGCGGAGGCCGAGTCGTCGAGGACCGTACGCAGTTTCTTGCGCTGGCCGAGCGGGGAGATGCCGCCGCGTACGTAGCCCGTGGTCCGCTCGGCCGCCGCCGGGTCCGCCATCGCCGCGCGCTTGCCGCCGACGGCCGCGGCGAGGGCCTTGAGGTCGAGGGTGCCCGCCACGGGGACGACGGCGACGGTCAGGTCGCCGTCGACGTCCGCGACGAGTGTCTTGAAGACCCGCTCGGGCGACACGCCCATCGCCTGCGCCGCCTCCTCGCCGTACGAAGGGTGCGAGGGGTCGTGCTCGTAGCTGTGCACCGTGAACGCGGTGCCCGCGGCGGTCAGGGCCACCGTCGCCGGAGTGCCGCCGGGCTGCTGCTTCTTGGACTTCTTCGCCACCGTGGTGCTCCGCGCTTCAATTGAGGCTGGTCGGCGCCCGGGTCAGTTCGACCGCGGGCAGCGAAGGCAGGTTACGGAGCAGGGCGGTCTCGGAGCGAAGGAGTTTCAGCTCCTCGCGCAGCCGCCGCGCGGTGTCCGGGGCTTCGAGCAGGCGCTGCTTCGCCGGTACGTCGAGCACGGCCGCGGCCGCCACCAGGTACGACACCACCGAGGGCTCGTCGGGCAGCTCGGCCCCGGTGGCGAGGGAACGCTCACGGGCTCCGGCCAGGCGCTTCTGGTAGCTGCGGAAGGCCCGCAGGACGCCCTCGGCCAGCGCGCCGGCCTCCTCGCCCTGCTCCTCGGGGAGCTCTTCGAGTTCGGCGGTCAGATACTCGCCGCTCGCGTCCACCGAGACCAGACGGACGCGGGTGGTCCCGGTCGCGAGGACCTCGAAGCTGCCGTCGGCGCGCTCGCGGACGGTGGCCGCGTCCGCGATACAGCCCACCGAGTGGAATGCCTTCGCCGGGTCGTCGCCGAAGCCGGCCGCGGGCCCCTTCTCGACGGTGGCCGTCTGGTCCGGGAGGCCGGGCGCCGCGAGGGCGACCTCGTGGCCGTCGCGGATCGCCACGACGGCGAAGCGGCGCGGTTCCTCCGAGTCCTCGGGGACGGACTTCAACAGATCGCGCATCATGGCCCGATAGCGCGCCTCGAAGACGTTCAGGGGCAGCACGAGTCCCGGGAACAGCACGGTGTTCAGCGGGAAGAGCGGAAGCCGGACGGTGGTCACGACTCTCTACCTTAGTGGCCCCGAGCTGCCTGTTTGGCCGGTGTGCACAGGGGGGTCCCCGCGGCGACCTCGAGGCGGACACCGTCGCGCAGTTCGAGGAACTGGCCCAGCGGGTCGTCCGAGACGCGGTCCCAGGGGAACGAGGTGGCGTACGGGCCGATCAGGTGCAGCTGGTCCAGGGCGTCCTGCCAGCGTTCGAGGCGGATCAGGACGTACGTGAGGAGATTGCGCACCTCGGCCGGGTACGGGTCGCCGGGCTCATAGCCCGCGGAGAGCGCGATCGCGCGGTCGGCGGCGGCGTCGAGGCGCTCGCGGGGGACGGCGGAGCCGGGGCCCGTGAGGTACGCGAGGGCGGCGCGGGCCGGCAGGGCGTGGATCAGCGAGCCGGGCAGCGCGCCCTCGGCGGCCTGTTCGGCGAAGTCGAAGCACTCGCGGTGCGAGCCGTACCAGGCGGCCGAGAGGTACTGCACCGCCGAGGTGTGGCAGCCGTAGTGGTGCGAGGCGCGGTCTATGGCCTGCTGCCACAGCGCGTCGAAGACGGCACGCGAGGCATGGGTGCCGCGGGCGTGGTCGAGCGCGAGCCGCCACGGCACCGGGTCGCGGGGGTGGCCCTCGGCGGCGGCGCTGATCAACGGAGCCGCCTCGCGAAGCAGTTCTGCGTACGCGGGGGACTCCCAGGCGCGGGCGAGGGCGAGCTCGGCCTTCACCAGGAGGGCGTCCGGGTCGTACGGGCGGTCCGCGAGCCAGTGCTCGAACCAGTCGGGACGGTGGCGGGCGAAGGCGGCGAGGCGCCGGGTGTACAGGTCGCGGTTCTCCCACGCGGCCTCTTCACGGGTGGCCGCGAGGAGCGTCGCGGCGGGGCCGTACTCGTCCTGGCCCGCCGCGACGAGGGCGGGGGCGAGGCGTTCGTCGGGTGCGTCGAGCAGCACCTGGTCGTCGGCGGGCAGGCCGACGGCGAGGTGCTTGGTGTGCTTCAGCATGCGGGCGGTGCTGATGAGGGCGCGTAGCAGTGCCATGGTGCGGGGGAAGACCGGTGAGCTGGGCGGATGGTTGCTGCGGGGTGGGTAACGGTTCGGGTGCGGCGGGGTGAGGGGTGCGGGTTCGTCGCCGTCTGCGGGCCGGTTGCGCCTGCGGCGGGCGGGATTTCCCCTACCCGCCCCTTCCCGAAACC
>NZ_JAAKZW010000361.1 GCF_011044995.1 Streptomyces mesophilus
GTTCTGGGTGGGCGGGAAGCGCCACAGGACCAGGTCGAGGGCGTCGTCCACGCTCAGGTGTCCGCCGGTCAGCGAGGAGCGGAAGGCGGGGTCGCACAGCAGGATGCGCAGCGAGGTGGCGATCCAGTTGACCGTGGTCTGGTTGCCGGCGACGAACATGACCACGAGGTTGTGCAGCACTTCCTCGTCGGTGAGCTTGGCGGGGTGGTGCAGCAGGGCGGAGGTGACGTCGTCGCCGGGGTTGCGGCGCTTGTCGTCGATCAGTTGGAGCAGGATCTGCGCCATGCGCTTGCTGGCGTCGCCGGAGCGCGCGGTGGCGGAGACCGTGCCGGCGATCGCCTCGACCAGGGCGCGGCCGGTGTGCTGGTCCACGCCGAGCAGCTGGATGATCACCTGCATCGGGAGCAGGCGTGCGTAGTGGGCGACGAGGTCGGCTTCGCCGCGTCCGGCGAACGAGGCGATCAGGTTCTCGGCCATGTCGCGGACGCTGCGGCGCAGTTCATGCCCGTTGATGCCGGCGAGTGCGTCGGCGACCGCGGTACGCATCCGCCGGTGCTGCTGGCCGTCGGTGAACAGCAGCGCGGGGCGCCAGCCGACCATCGGCAGCAGGGGCGAGTCCGCGGGGACCCTGCCTTCGCGCAGCAGCGTCCAGCGGCGCGGGTCGTGGGAGAAGTCCTGTTCCTCGCGCGTCAGTTGCAGCAGCTCGCGGTGCCCGAGCACCAGCCAGGCGTCGATGCCCGGCGCGATGGCGACCGGAGCGACCGGCCCGTAGGCGGCCCGCAACTGCTCGTAGAGGGCGGGCATCATGTCGCCGTCGAGATCGGGCCCGTACAGCGCGGTCGGTCCGCTCGCGGTGGCGCCGGTGACCGGGCAGCGGGACCCGTCCGCTGCGAAAGGGGGCGGCTGCGTGCTCATGGTGTCTCCGTGGCAGCAAGGATGAGGTGGCGGACCAGCGCGATCAGCGCCTGGATGGACGAGGTCTGATCGCGTGCGTCGCACAGCACCAAGGGTGTGTCGGGCAGCAGATCGAGCGCCTTGCGCAGCTCGGCGTCGTGGTGCTGGGGGCTGTCCGGGAAGACGTTCACGGCGACCGCGAACGGCAGTCCGAGGTCTTCGAGATGACCGAGCACGTCGAAGGACGCGGCCACGTCCCTCGGGTCGATCAGCGCCAGCGCACCGAGGGCTCCTTTGGCCAGATCGCGCCAGGCGGGCAGGAAGCGGTGCTGGCCGGGTGTGCCGAACAGGTAGAGCACCAGATCGCCGGCGACGGTGATCCGGCCGAAGTCCAGCGCCACGGTCGTGGTGTCCTTCGTACCGTGCGCCGGGGCATCGACGCGGGCGCCGGCCTGGGTCATCACGGCCTCGGTGAACAGCGGTTTGATCTCCGAGACGGTGCCGATCAAGGTGGTCTTGCCGACCCCCAGGGGACCGACGATGAGGATCTTCGCCGCGCCCGTGACGCTCTGCGCGACGTACTTGCCGGTGGAACCCGGTGAAGCCTGCGGGCCGGTGGAACCCGGTGAAGCCTGCGGGCCGGCGGGCGCGGGAGGCTCGGGCCACGGTTCAAAGTCGGCTTTCGAGACCACTGAGAACCTTTCTGAGCATGGTCACATCGGCACGTTCGGCCGGCGGGATGGGCGGGCGCGTCACGATCAGCCCCCACTCCAGGAGGTCGGCGAGCAGCACCTGCAGAACCGAGGGCGGCTGCCCGAGGTGGGCGGCCACCTCGGCAACCGACAACAAGCCCTGGCAGTGCGTGAGGATCGCCTGGTGCTCCGGCTGCAGCGCGGCGGGGAAGGCCGCGTCGGTGGCCATGACCAGGGACTCCCAGGACAGCGGGCCACCTTCGGACTCGGCACGCCCACCGGTGATCACATAGGGGCGAACGGGAGAGGTTCGTTCCCAAGGACCGTTCGTCATGACGTGGGGGCGGCCTGTTCCCGGGGCTGGGCGCTGAGTTGGGCACCGATCTTCGCGACGAGGAGCTGCATCTGCTGGGCGACAAGCCCCACGTCGGCTGCCGTGTCGGTGGCGACGCCGAGCTGGGCGCCGGCCCCTGCGTGCGTGAACAGGACGAACCCGAGGTCGGACTCGACCATGATCTGGCGGATCCTGGCCCCTTCGCCGAACAGCAGCCCGGCGGTCGAGCGGCCCGTCATGGTCATCGCCGCGCTCGCGGCCGACAGCGCCTCCGCCTCGCCGACGCTGAGCGCGGCGACCGGTCCCGACAGGTCCTCGGCGGACGCGTGCCCGAGCCGGAGCCCGTCCTCGGAGACCACGACCGCGTGCCGCACTCCGGGGATCGCGATCAGCGGGTGCAGCATCCATCCCAGGTCGGGAAGTCGAGCGATGGTGCCGGTCACGGCTGGCCTCCGTCAGGTGTATCCATGGTGCTGGGGAAAGGCGGTTCGTCCGCCGTGGGGGCGGGACGGCTGTGCGCGGGGTGCTGCCCGTTGTCCCCGGTCTCGTCGTACGCGGTGGCCGGGGCCCGGCCGCGCAGGGTGCCGGACACCACGCTGGCGATCGAGGCCCGTGCGGCTTCCGGGGTCCACGGCTCGGCCGGCGCGGCGGGGGCGGCGGGTGGCGGCGCCGCGTGGCGGGCCTGCGAACCGGTGGCCGTACGGCGGCTGCGCCGCTGCGGCAGACCGGCCACGGTGGTGTCCGAGCTGCTCGCGGCCGCCGCGCCCGTCGGCTGAAGGCCGCCGACTTCCGGGCCCTCTCCCCCGCTTGCCGGCTGCTGCGGTGCGGGTACGGGGTCGTACGCACCGCTGCGCTGCAGCGGCAACGCGCTCTGGGCGACGGCGGGGCGGGCGGGGCTCGCCAGGTTGGACAGCGGTTCGGTCAGCAGCCGGTAGGGCACGAAAGCCACGGCCCGGGTGCCGCCATACGCAGAAGTGCCGGACAGCTGCACGTCGAAGCCGAGTTCCCGCATCCACCGGCCCACGCACGCCAGGCCGAGGCGGGGCACCGCGCCGAGACGGGCCAGGTCGAGGTCGTCGGTGAGCTGTGCGGTGGCCTGCTCCAGGACGTCCGGCGGCATGCCGTGCCCGGCGTCGTCGACCTCGATGACCGCTCCGGCGCCCACTTCCCGTACCGACACGATGACTTTGGACGGTGAGGGCGAGAACACGGTGGCGTTCTCCAGGAGTTCGGCGAGCGCGTGCATCAGGCCCTCGACCGCGGGCGGCGCCGCGTACAGGGTCTGCCCGCCGTGCACCTCGACGCGGCCGAACTCGACGATCCGCGACATGGCACCGCGTACGCAGTCGTACAGGGAGACGGGCTGGGTCTCCCGGCGGGCCGGCCAGACCCCGCACATCACCAGGAGCGTCTGCGCCTTGCGGGTCATCTGCGCTGCCGCGTGGTCGGCCTTCATCACCCGTGCCATCAGGTGGGGGTCGACGATGTCGCGCTCGATCTGGTCGAGGACCTGCTGCTGCACGGTGGCCATCGCGTGCATGGTGCGGGCGACGGACTCGAACGCGGCTTGTACGGAGTCCCGCAGCGCGCGCTCACGCCGTACCGCCTCATCGGAGCTCAGGGCGGCGGCCACGGTGTCCAGGGCGCGTGCGAAGTCCTCGCCGAGCTCGGCGGAGGTGCGCAGCGGCCCGGCGACACCGTCGAGGCGCTGCCCCGCGTTGACGCGCTCCACGATGGCCGGCATCCGCACCGCGGCGAGGTGCCCGACTTCGGCATCGCGGGCTGTCGTCATCCGCAGCAGGCGCTCACGTTCCGCCTGCGCTGTGGCCAACTGCCGTACGGTCAGCAGACCCCAGACCAGCAGGAGGCCGCCGAGAGTGGCGAGGCCCACCATCAGGGAGCGCTGCGAGCTGGACCCGGCGCCGAGTGCTGCCGCGCCGACGCCGCCGGATATGAGGACGACGACGGTCAGCCACAGCAGGGAGCGGCCGACAGCGGAGAGGCCGGGGCGGCTCACCATGGGGCACTCCACTCGACGGCCTTGAACACGACTGCCACGAGCAGTGAACCTTTCCCTGAGGCCGAACTCCCTTGCGACTGAGGGAGTTTTTTGCTGACCCTAGATCAACAGAGGCTGTTTCGGGGGGTCTTGTTCAAGCCAAGGGCTGAAAGCGGCCAGGCCGACTGCCGCAATTCGGCGGCAACCGGCGCAACTGGATACGGCGGGTGGGGACGGTTCCCGCGGGTAACCGACAGGGCGCCGGCCGGGCGTGGTGCAGGCGTGGTTCGGGAATCGGAGCGCCGCCCACCGTGTTCGACCGACAACTGCTCTCACGCCCCCGCCGCACCAGGAGACCTCCCCCATGTCAGAGCTCGAGATCGATGCCGTCGTATTCGACGTGCTCGGCACGCTCGTCGACGAACCCGCCGGTATCCGCGCCGGCCTTCGGGGACTCGACCCCTCGCTCGACGATCCGCGGGTCGAGGAGCTTCTGGCGCTGTGGCAGCAGCACATCGATCACGAGCAGCGCCGGATGCTCGACGATGACCGGCCCTATCTCCCGAGCGACGCCCTCGACCGCGAGGCCGCGCGGCTCGTCGCCGAGGCTGCTGGGGTCGACGACCCGGCCGCCGTGGTGGAACTGGCCCTGTCCGGTCGCAGGGTCCCGCCGTGGCCCGACACCGTCGCCGGGCTCGCCCGACTCGCCGAACGGTTCCCGCTCATCGGGCTCTCCAACGCCAGCCGGACGGCGCTCCTTGACCTCAACGCGCACGCCGGCCTGCGCTGGCATCAGGCGCTGTCCGCTGAAGACGCCCGCACCTACAAGCCGGACCCAGCGGTCTACCAGCTCGCCGTCACCGTTTCCGGGCGTCTCCCGGAGCGGCTGTTGATGGTCGCCGCGCATGCCTGGGATCTGCGCGCGGCCCAGCGTCTCGGCCTGCGCACCGCGTACGTCGCGCGCCCCGTCGGCGATCCTCCCGCCTCCTCGGACAGATTCGACCTGTACGCGGACGATCTGGCCGGTCTGGCCGATCAACTCGACCGCGTCGCCGGGCAGACGGACGGCGGGAAAACGTCGGCGGCACAGGCCGAGTGAGCCGCATCCCTCATCAGCCGACTGAGCCGCATCCCCCTCAGCCGCCTGAGCCACATTGCCCATCGACCGGCTGAGCCGCCCCCTCTTCAGGCGTCACGCGACTCCGGATCCGCAACGACATGCATCGCGGCCTCCTCGGCCCCCGCCGCCCCGCCGTCGATCCCACCGTCGACGCCCACCTGC
>NZ_JAAKZW010000362.1 GCF_011044995.1 Streptomyces mesophilus
GCCCTCACCGCCCCCGTCCTCATCACCTCCGTCGCCGGGACCGCAGGTGTCGGAAAGACCTCCCTGGCCGTGGCCTGGGGAGAGCGGGCCGCGCACCGGTTCCCCGATGGGCAGCTGTATGTGGACCTGCGCGGATACGGACCCGGACGGCCGGTCGCCCCGGGGGACGCGCTCGCCGGGTTCCTGCGGGCGCTCGGCGCGGACGGTTCCGTCGTACCGGCGGGGACCGAGGAGCGCGCCGCGCTGTTCCGCTCCCTGGTCGCCCGCAAACAGCTGCTCGTCCTGCTCGACAACGCACACAGCGCCGCGCAGGTACGGCCGCTGCTGCCGGGCGGCAACCGCTGCCGCACCCTGGTGACCAGCCGCGACACCCTCGCCGGACTCTCCGTACGCGAAGGCGCCCGGCGCATCGACCTCGACCGGCTCACCCCCGCGGCGGCCGGACGGCTGCTCGACACCCTGCTCGGCAGGCCGACGGCCGCCGAACCCGAGGCCACCGCCCGGCTCATCGAGGTGTGCGCCCGGCTGCCGCTCGCGCTGCGGATCGCCGCCGAGCGGCTGCGGACCCACCCGGCCGGCACGGTCGCCGCGCTGGTCGCCGAACTCACCGACGAGCGCGCCCGCCTTGATCTGCTCGACGCCGGCGATCCGCACGCCTCGGTCCGCGCCGCGCTCGCCGCCTCGTACCACCATCTCGATCCGGCGGCGGCCCGGCTGTTCCGGCTGCTCGGGCTGTACCCCGGGGAGGACATCGGGGCGGACGCGGCCGACGCCCTGACGGGAAGCGGCGCACCGGGGACGGCCCGGCGGCTGCTCGACGTACTCCTGCGGGCGAACCTCGTCGAGGAGCCCGCCGACGGCCGCTACCGGATGCACGATCTGCTGCGGACCTACGCGGCGGAACTCGCCCGGACCACCGACGCACCCCGGGAGCGCGAGTCCGCCCGCGGCCGGCTCTTCGCGCACAGTGTGCGGACGGCCGTGCGGGCGGCCGAACTGATCGACCCGCTGGAGGTGTTGCCGCCCGGCACGACGACCGACGGCAGCGGCACGACGACCAACGGGAGCGGCCCGGCGATCGATGGGACCGACCCGGCGACCGACGGAAGCGCCCCGACGACCGCCGAGACGGTCCCGGCGACCGACGGGGGCGACTACGCCGCCGCCCTGCGTCACCTCGACGCCGAGCGCGCCAATCTCGTCCGTATCGCCGAAAGCGCCGCCGCACACGGACCGGCCGACGTGACCCGTGACCTCTCCCTCGCCCTGTGCTGGTACCTCGACCTCGGCCTGCACCACGACGACGCGCTGCGGCTGCACCACCGCGCCCTCGACGTGGCGACCCGGCGCGGCGACGCGACCGGGCAGGGTGCGGCGCTCCGGGCGATCGGGATGGTCGAGTACCGGCTGCAGCGCTACGACGAGAGCGTGACGCACATGGAACAGGCGCTGGCCCTGCACGAACACACCGGAGACCGGCTCCTGTTGGCGTCATCGGCGGGCAACCTCGGCGCCGTCCACGGCTATCTCGGCCACTGTGAACGGGCCGAGGAACTGCTGCGGCGGTCCGCGGCGCTCTACGGGGAGCTCGGCCGGGAGCGCGCACCCAAACCCCTCCGCCCCCGGAGCACCCTCGCCTACCGGCCGCTGCTCCACCTCGGCCTGCTCCTGAGGCGCAGGCGCCGCCCCGAGGAGGCCGAGGCGCCCCTGCGCGAGGCCCTGGCACTGACCGCGCACCATCCGCCCGCACAGGCCCACACCCTGTTCGGACTCGCGGCGCTGTGCCGGGACACCGGACGCCCGGACGAAGCGCTCGCGTACGCGCGGCGGGCCGTCACCATGGCGCACGAGGCCGGCTTCCCGTATCTGCACGGGCTCGCGCTCAACCGGCTCGGGAGCGTCTGCCGGCAGCTCGACCGCCATCCGGAGGCGCTGCGGCAGCACCGGGCGGCGCTCGACCTCGCCGTACGCACGTACAACAGCGCACTGTCGGCGATGGCGCACAACGGGGCGGGCGAGACCCACCTGGCGGCAGGAGCGCTCACCGAGGCGAGGCGCTGCCACCTCGCCGCACTGGACGGGCCCGCGTATGAGCGGGCACGGGCGCATGCGGGGCTCGCGACCGTCCACGCGTGCCTCGGCGAGGACACGGAGGCGCAGGCGCACCGGGCACAGGCGCTCGCTCTGTACGAGGAGTTGAAGGCCCCGGAGGCCCAACGCCTCAGGGCTTCGGCTCCCCCGGTTCCGGCTCCCCGGGTTCCGGCCCACCAGGAGCCGGACGCCCGGGATGCGCCTCTCCGGGATGCGTCTCTCCGGGATGCGCCTCTCCGGGATGCGCCTCTCCGGGATGCGCATCCGACCAAGCCGCCATCGACCGGTTCCAATCCTCCCCCGAAAGCGCCGTGAGCGACGCTGGGAACAGGCCGTCCTCCTCCTTGGCGATGTGCTGGTGCAGTTCGTCGACCGCCTCGCGCAGCGTGCGCACATCGGCCGCGTCGGTCAGATCGAGCGACGGCAGCAGGGCGGCGAGCTCGCGGTGCTCCCGTACGAGGTCGTCGATGTAGTCCGCGTACTCGGGGTCGTCCCGCATCACCGCGAACAGCCCGTTCTCCTCACCCGCCCAGTGCGCGGCGAGCTCGCGCGCCATCAAGGCGACCAGTTCGCGCGCCCGCTCCACGTCCCCGGCGTCCAGCGCGCGGGCCGCATCGCCCGCCGCGTCCGTGACGCGCTCGTGCTCGGCGATGAACTCCTTGATCAGCGGGATGTCCCGGCATCCGCAGTAGTGGCACATGGTCCATGTGTAAGCGCTGGAAGGGGCTGAGGTCTGCAGCGACAGGCAGGGGTCCTTTGTGGGGCTGCCGCCCCACGCCCCGCCTGGATCCGCCCGCCGGCCCGGTCGTTGCGGAGGCTGTTGCCCGGGGTGCTCGTGGGGGCTGCGCCCCCACACCCCGCCGCTTGTCAGTGGGTCCGCCTATCGTTCCAGGCATGACCCCCGCACTGATCGGGCGCGAGCACCCCGCACGCGTGCTGCGTACGGAGATCACGCGGACCGCCGAGAGCCATGGCGGTCTGCTGCTCGTCACGGGCGAGCCCGGGATCGGCAAGACCACCCTCGTCACCGAGGCCGCGCAGGAGGCGCGCGAGCTCGGTGCCCTCGTGCTCACCGGAGCCTGCTGGGATTCGGGAAGCGCCCCGGGCTACTGGCCGTGGGTGCAGATCGTGCGCGCGCTGCGCCGCTGGGCCACACCCGAGGAGGTCGCCCGGGCCGAGGAGGCCGCGGGCGGCGGGCTCGGGGTACTGCTCGGCGAGGTGCGGGCACGCGCCGGTGCGGGTCCGGGCGCGGGGGACGATCCGGACGCCTTCGCGCTGCACGACGCCGTGACCAGCGCGCTGGTCGCCGTATCGCAGGAGCGGCCCGTCCTGCTGGTGCTCGACGATCTGCACTGGGCCGATCCGGCCACCCTCAAGCTGCTCGAATTCGCCGCGGGGCACGCCTGGTTCGAGCGTCTCGTCCTGGTGGGGACCTACCGTGACGCCGAGGTCGAGACGGCCGGGCATCCGCTGCGGGAGCTGATGCTGCCGCTGGTCGCGAAGGCCACCACGGTCACCCTGACCGGGTTCGACCGGGCCGAGACCCGTGCGCTGATGACGCGTACCGCCGGACGCGAGCCGTCGGACGAACTGGTCGCGGAGGTGCACCGGCGCACGGGCGGCAATCCGTTCTTCGTCGAGCAGACCGCGCGGCTGTGGGCGAGCGGCGCGTCCGTGGACACCATCGCGCCCGGGGTCCGCGAGATGGTGCGGCGGCGGCTCGATCTGCTGCCGGACGCGGTGTCCGCGCTGCTCTCCACGGGCGCCGTGCTCGGGCGAGAGTTCCACCGGCAGGTGCTCGCGGCCGTGGCAGGGGCGCCGGCCGCGCATGTGGACCGGCTGCTCGACCAGGCGGTGACCGCCCGGCTCGTCACCTCGCACGGCGGCGGACGCTTCGGGTTCGTGCACGATCTCGTCCGCGAGACGCTCCACGACGCCCTGGACGAGGGCGAGTTGAAGCAGCGGCACGCCGCATTCGTACGGGCCTGGGAGCGGGTGCCCGCGGTCGCGGCGCAGGTGCTGCCGGGCGAGCTGGCCCAGCACGCGTATGCGGCGGGCGATGCCGTGCCCGCACAGACGGTGGTGCGGCTGCTGCGGGAGGCCGCGCAGGACGCGGGGTCGCGCCTTGCCACCGAGGAAGGTCTGGGGCATCTGCGGCGGGCCGTCGAGCGCGCCGCGCAGGTGCCGGAGCCGGGGCTTCAGGTGATCACCCGGCTCGCGCTCGCCGACTCGCTGCGGCACGGCGCGGCGCCGCACGAGGCCCGCCGCGAGTTCGAGGCGGCCGTGGACGAGGCACGCGCGCTCGGCTCGGCCGAGCTGATGGCGCGGGTCGCGCTGTCGCTGCACGGGCACTTCCACCCGCTGCCGCCGCTGCGGCAGGGCACCTCCGAGGAGCTGCTCCGCGAGGCGCACTCCGCGCTCGGCGGCCGGCGGTCCGCCGAGCTCACGGCGGAGGAGCTCGCCCAGGAGCTGAGCATCCGCACCGCGGTGCTCGCGCGGCGGCACGGGGACGACGATGCGCTCGGCTTCAGCCTGTGGGCCCGCCATCACGCCATCTGGGGACCGGGCACCGCGGCCGAACGGGTCGCGCTGGTCGAGGAGTTGACCGCGCTGACCCGCCGGATGGGCGATGTCGAGGGCGAGCACTTCGCCCGCGCGCTGACCTGGGTGGGGCTTGTCGAGCTCGCCGATCCCCGCTATCTCAGCGAGTTCCAGACGTATGTCTCGATGGCCGAGCAGGCGGATCTGCCGCGGCTCGACATCGGCGCCGCCGTCGACCAGGCGATCATCACGGCGCTCGCCGGACGGTTCGCCGAGTCCGAGGCGCACACCACGGAGGCGGCCGGGCTCGCGGAGCGCGACCGGCACGGCGGCGACTACATGCTCCCGCTCCTCGACCACCACCGCTGGGCCCTCGCCATGCTGCAGGGCCGCCATGACGTGGCGCCGAAGCCGTTGCCGTGGATCGAGCGGATCGTCGCGGGGATCACGGCGGTCGAGCAGGTCGCGGGTGAGGGCGATGGCCGCGGCGCCGAGAGCGACCAGGGCTTTCTGCCGCTGCGGCTGCGCCTCCAGGC
>NZ_JAAKZW010000363.1 GCF_011044995.1 Streptomyces mesophilus
GAACCCCGGCCGCCCCCCTCCGCCGGGCGCGTCAAGCACTTTGCGCACTTCCTCCGGCGGCACAGCCCTGGCCACCCAGCCACGGACAGCGTCGGCCAACTCCCGTTGCTCTTGCGTGATCCCGATGCCCATGGCGGGCAGAGTAGAACACGTTCCAATCTGACGGAAGGTCAGATCGGGGTCGGCTTTTGACGATGAGGCGTTCGCCGGGCGAGGGACGATTCCGGCCAATCGCCGCCGCGGAGGGCTTTGCCCTCTGGCGAGCCCGCATCCGCCCGGGCAGGATGAGCTCCCTCGTGGTGCGGGGGTCCCGAGGAGGTGGTGCATGACCCGGCGGCCTTGGTGGAGTCTGTCGCCCGATGACGCGTCCACCAATGGGCATCATCCGGCCGGGCCGAAGTCTGCGCCGGAACCTCAAGTCCCGGTGGACACGCTGACCGGATTGCCGCTCTCCCCCAACGGGCACGGAGCACGGCGCAGCACGTACACGAAGCGTGGGACGTTGCCTGACGCGAATCCGACGAGCCGACGGCTCGCCTCTGCCGTGCACGCACGCGAGGACCGGATCGGGCAGGTCAAGGACCGGATCGGACGGTGGCACGACCGGACGATGGACCGCAGGCGGCGGCGGATCCGGCAGCTGGCCCCTCGGCAGGGCGACAGCTTCGCCCGCTGGATATTGAAGGAGATCCTGACCGCGCCCAAGCGGCCGGTGCCCTCCTTCGGATTCAGCATCGTGCCCGCTCTGGTGCACAGTGTCGCCGCCGACCGGATACGCCACGTCCGGGCCTGTGCCCTGGCCGCCACAGCCGCCCTGGTGGTCGTACGGCACCCGTGGGGCGCGGGTGCGCTCGCGGCCGCGATGCTGCTGTTCCAACTACTCATCGCCCAGGGCCGACTCCGGAGAATCGCACGGTGGGGCACCCGATCGCTGGTCGCCGCGGCACTCCTCATCGCCGGGGCGCTCATCGCATGGGGGCAGCTGGAGCCTCATCTGCCGCTCGTCCACCGGGCACTGTCCGACCTGCCGTCCGCCGCCTTCTGGCTGACGGCGCTGCTGGCGGGGGTCTACGCGTGCGATCGCTGGGTCGCCTTTGCCTACGTCGCGTCGCTGTCAGGGAATCGGGCGCTCGGCGCTCAGATGCGCCCCCGCTTCGCTCCTGGCGCTGCCCGGCGGGTGGCGGCATGCGCTGCCGCCGAGACATGGCAGGCCATGCCATACCGGCGTGAGCAGCTGGTGGACCGCTTCGTCGGGGCGAGCCGGAGTGCCTACAGGAACGTCGTGCGCATCCAACTGTCCCCTGCCGGTGAGGCCACCGAGGAGGCGCCGCAGGAGGACGACGCCACTCCAGGGCTGGTAGAGCGGACCCCAGGTGCCGCGCGGAGCGGCATGCGCAAGTTCGAGGCCGACGATCTGCTCGACCACGTGCGCGACGAACTCAGGAAACTCCGGGGCCATTTGGTCGAGTCGCATGCTCTGCCGCACTGCGATGTGTTCGAGGCGTTCGCGGTTCCCGACTCCGAGTGGAAGAAGCTCCCCGGAGCCAAGGGGACAGAGACGCCGGACACGGACGGCCGGATGGCGTGGCCGGAGGCCGGAGAGATGATGGACGAGTCATGCCTGCCGCCCTCAGGCCACTTCCGCCGCCGCTATCTCGCGGCGCAAGTCGTCGACTGGGAAGGCGACATCGTGGTCACCGTGTTCGCTCATGCCGCCCTAGAGGGCCAGACCCTTACCTTCGTGACCAGGCCTCACGCACTCGCGCCTCTGCACAAGGACGTGCGCCTCGAGGCAGCGCACGGCGGCGAACTGGCCTGGAAGGTCGTCCAGACTCCGGTTCAAGCGCTGGGTGATGTCGCGGCTCTCGCTCACCGCCTGTACGAGAGAACAGGCCGGGCCCTCGGCACGCTCCGCCCCAAGAAGACGAAGGAAGCCGCCCTGCGCAAGATCGCCGAAGCGTTCGACCCGCACAAGGCACTCGACGACAAGGCCGTAAGCCTGCGCGAGCACTGCTCGGACGACGGCATCGCCGACATGCACCAGCACGAGGACGCCTCACGCCATATATCGATCCTGCAGAGCAGCATGTTCGCCTCGGCGAGCTCCTTCCTCTCCGCCCGAGGCGTGGCGACGGATGATTTCCGCCGGCAAGCCGCCCAGTTCATCTTCGTCACCGGCGACAACAACCAGGTGAACACGGGGGTCCTGGGCGGCGCCATGAAGCAGGCGAACCAGACCAACCAGTCCGGCAATGAAGCGAATCCCAAGGGGTGACCATGGCCATACTCCGCGGACGAGGCGATTCCGATGACGGGATCCACGTCGCAGGTGACAGCAACCAGATCAACACGGGGACAGTCAAGGGCAGCATGTCCCAGTCCAACTCCGTGGGCCGCGCACCCGTTCCACCCCCGCTCGCCGCGGCCCGCGCCGAGTTCGCACGGTTGCGTACGGCGATGGACGCCCACGAAGGCGAGCTGAGCGAGGCGGACCGGGCCGTCGCCCGGCGCTGGCTCGGGCGTATCGACCGGGAGCTCGGGCAGCCCCGTCCCGACTCGCAGCAACTTGCCGACGATGCCGATGCGTTGAGTACCCGCGTTGCCACTGTGGCAGGGCTCGTGACAATCGCCCAGGCCTTCGTCACCAGCGTCCAGGGGCTGCTCGGCTGAGGCCGCGGGCCCGTATCCGCTACGAGGCGAGGAACCCGGACACCCCGTCCGCGATCCCCTTCGCCGCCTTCTGGCGCCAGGACGAACTGCCCAGCAGCGCCGCGTCCTTGGCGTCGCTCATGTTGCCGCACTCGACGAAGACCTTGGGGACCTTGGTGAGGTTCAGGCCGCCGAGGTCGCGGCGGACGTCGAGGCCGGTGCCCTCGCCGACGTAGTTCGAGGGGCGCATGCCGGTCGCGCTGACGAACCGGCCCGCGATCCGCACTCCCAGATCGCGCGACGGGCCGACGATCGCGCGGGTGTCGGCGGAGCCCGAGTCCACGCCCGCCGGAAGGATCACATGGAAGCCGCGGTTGCCGGCGGCCGAACCGTCGGCGTGGACGGAGACGACCGCGTCCGCCTTCGCCTCGTTGCCGATCTCGGCGCGCTCGTCCACACACGGGCCGAAGGCGCGGTTACGGTCCTGGGTCAGCTTGACGGTCGCGCCCTGGTCCTCCAGGAGCTCACGGATGCGGTGCGAGACGTCGAGCGTGAACTCGGCCTCCGTATAGCCGGAGTTGGTGGAGGTGCCCGTCGTATCGCACTCCTTCTTGTTGGTGCCGATGTCGACGAGGCGGGCGATGTCCTGCGGATGCCGGAAGTTCGACGGGTTGTGCCCGGGGTCGATGACGACGACCTTGCCGGACAGCGGGCCCTTCGGATCCGCGGCCGGCTTCGTCGGCTTCGCCGGCTTCGAGGGCTTGGGGTCGTCGGGCGTCTTCGAGGGCGCTTCGCCCGACGGGCTCGCCTTCCCCGCGGACGTCGACTGGCTCGGCAGCGGCAGCACCTTCGGCGGCTCGTCCTCCTCGGCGCCACCGCCCATCGCCTGCCAGAGCAGCCAGCCGGCCAGCGCCGTCGGCACCAGGGCGGCGACCGCGACGAGGCCACCGCCTCGCCTCAGGGGGCGGCGCGGCTGCGGGCCGGGATCATCCGGATCGTCGTACGAGTAGGACACGGAGCGAGCCTACGCCCAGGACCCCGTGCCGGACCTCGGACGCGACCCTCCTCACATGCCGGAACCGGTCCGCCGCAGCACCCGCAGCGACGCGGTCGCCGAGACCTCGGTGAACGCGCCGGACTCCAGGGCGCGCAGATAGATGCGGTACGGGGCCTGCCCGGTGAACTCGTCCACCGGGTCCGGAAAGACGTCATGGATAAGGAGCAGCCCGCCCTCGGCGAGGTGCGGCACCCAGCCCTCGTAATCGGCGACGGCGTGCTCGTCGGTGTGCCCGCCGTCGATGAACACGAACCCCAGTGCACCACCCCACACCCGGGCCACCTGCGGCGACTTGCCCACAAGCGCCACGACATGATCCTCAAGTCCCGCTTTGTGAAGTGTGCGGCGGAATGTCGGAAGCGTATCCATCTGCCCGACCTCGGGATCGACGACCTCCGGGTCGTGGTACTCCCAGCCCGGCTGCTGCTCCTCGCTGCCCCGGTGGTGGTCCACAGTGAGGGCCGTCGTCCCGGTCTCGCGGGCCGCGTCGGCGAGCAGGATCGTGGAACGCCCGCAGTACGTGCCCACTTCGAGCAGCGGAAGACCGAGCGCTCCGGCCTCGACGGCCGCCGCGTAGAGGGCGAGCCCTTCGTCGAGCGGCATGAAGCCCTTCGCGGCCTCGAAGGCGGCGCGCACCTCGGGCTTGGGGGTCGCGGACATCAGGGCCTCCATGGCGGCGCTCGTACGGCGAGAGGGTGGGCGGGTGTTGTGCGGGTCCTGTGCGTAATCGTCGTACGCGTACGCCAGTTCCAGAGATCGACCATGCTGCCGCATCCCATCGGGAACCAATAGCGCGGTCCCGCATCTCCTTTCTCACAGCCGGGTAGAGAGCTGGGGTCTTTATACCGAGCAGACACCTTGGCTGATCGGGCGATAGTGTCATCCGTACGATGGGGGGCCACCGGGATCTTGCCCGCGCTCCGCACCCGCGCACCGGCGACAGCGACGCCCACCGACGACTCGACGACGATGAAGGACCTGAAGTGAATTTCCGCTCTCTGACACGAGGCGACGGCGTGGTGATCGCAGCAGCGGTGTTGCTGTTCATCGCCTCCTTCCTGGGTACGTTCGAAGAAGAGGAAGGTGGGGGCGACTCTCCCACCGCATGGGACGACGGCAACCTCCTGGTCAGCGTCTTCCTGCTCGGCGTCATCGGCGCTGCCCTGATCGCGGTCGGACGCGCGCAGCAGCCGGCCCGCAAGGTCGCGGGGCTCGACCTCGGGCAGCTGGGCGTCGGCTTCGCCATCGCCTCGGCGCTGAGCGCGCTCTTCAAGATGTTCGACCTGGCCGGCTTCGTCGACTTCGAGGGCAGCCTCGGAAACAGCGGCCCCGACGCGGGCGCCGGCATGATGCTCGCGCTGATCGCCGCCCTCGTCCTCGCGGGCGCCGCCATCGCCACCAACATGGTCCCCGCCCTCAAGGCCCCCCTCATGGGC
>NZ_JAAKZW010000364.1 GCF_011044995.1 Streptomyces mesophilus
CCCCGTGACACCCGCACCCCGAGCCCCTCGCGCCCCGGGTCCCCCGCCGCCCGGCGGCCGTATTGACAGAGAGTTGGTCCAGACCGCAACGTGATCCGCGGCACGTTGGCACCCACCCCCGGAAAGGGGCCTGAAGGCGATGAGCCCTACGCGCGAGAACAAGCTCGCCGACCAGTACTTCGACGCGGCCATCGGCCTCCTGGAGCGGGTGCGCGACGAGGAGGCGGCGAACATCGCGGCCGCGGGCGGTGTGATCGCCGACGCGGTCGAGGCGGGCGGCCGGCTCTTCGCGTTCGGCGCGGGCCACTCGTCGCTGGCCGCGCAGGACATCGTCTACCGCGCCGGCGGGCTCGCCCTGATGAACCTGCTCGCCGTCCCGGGCGTGGTCGGCGTGGACGTCATGCCGGCGACGCTGGGCTCGGCGCTCGAGCGGGTCGACGGGCTCGCGGGCGCCGTCCTGGACTCGTCCCCCGCACGGCCCGGGGACGTCCTGGTGATCATCTCCCTGTCGGGCCGCAACGCCCTGCCGGTCGAGATGGCCATGAACGCACAGGCGCTCGGTCTGCGCGTGATCGGTGTGACCTCGGTGGCGTACGCCGCGGAGACCCGCTCCCGTCATGTCTCCGGCACGTATCTCAAGGACCACTGCGACGTCGTTCTCGACAGCAAGATCGCGATCGGTGACGCGGAGCTGACCCTGGACGGCATCGAGGCACCGTTCGCCCCGGCGTCCACGGTCGTCACCAGCGCGCTGCTCCAGGCCACCCTCGCCACGGCGGCGGGCGAACTCGTCTCCCGCGGCATCGAGCCGCCGCTCCTGCGCTCGGGCAACGTCGACGGCGGCCACGAGTGGAACGGCCGCATCCTGACCGAGTACGGGGACCGCATCTTCTACCGGCACTGACGACCGTCCGGGTGTCCTACCGGCCCCAGCGACCAACCGTCCGGGTCTTCTACCGGCCCCAGCGACCATCCGGATCTCACACGGGCCCCAGCGACCGCCCGGGTGCCCTACGCCGCACCAGCGGCCGTTCAGCCGGACGGGCCCCCTACGAACCCCCCAGCACTCCCGCCAGATCCACCGCCGCCGCCACCCGCACCGCCACACTCTCCGCGTACGTGGCATCCGAGCGCTCGAACGGTGGGCGGCTGTCGCTGCGCAGGAACGTCACCACGCCCAGCGTCCGGCCCCGGCTGCGCAGCACCGCGCACAGCGCGTGCACCGTGGAGTCCGGCCACTGACGGGCCTTCGCCCAGCCACGCGCCGCGTCCGGCGCCGCGGCGCCCGCGGAGGCACGGACCGAGCCCGCACGCTGCACGCACTGCAGGGCCGGGTGACCGTCCGGGTAGCGGACCGGGAGACCGGCCATCGGGACCGGCAGCACCGGGCCCGGGGAGCCGACCGGGCTGGCGGCCGCGCGGACCAGCCGCGGCGGCTCGAGCGACGTGGTCAGATCGATCAGGGCGTGGTCCGCGAAGCCCGCGAGCGCGAAGTCGAGATGGGCCGTCGCCGCCTCCATCGGATCCTCGCACTCCCCCGCGGCGCGCCCGGCCCGGTGCAACTGATTGCTGCGGAAGCGCAGTTGGGCGGCCTCCTGCTCGACCACCTTCGCGTCCGTCACGTCCTGGAAGAGCCAGCCCACGCCCAGCGGCACGGGCTCCTCGGCCAGCGGCGACCCCAGACGCAGGAAGCCGCTGCGCCAGCAGCGCCGCTCCCCCGCGCCCTGTACGTCACCGCGCATCGACACCCACAGCTCGGCCGGCGCGGGCGGCGCGCCCTCGGCCAGGACGTGCGTGAGCGCGCTCTCCAACTCCTCGACGCCCTGCGCGAGAAGCTCCCCGAGCGGCCGCCCGAGCACCGCCGTACGCCCCACGCCGAACGCCCGCGCCGCATGCGCGTTGACCACGGCGGGCCGCAGATCCGCGTCGACCAGGACCACACCCCACGAGGCGTCGTCGAAGAGCGCCTCGCTCAACGCGATCGAACGCTCCAGATCGATCTGCGCGTGCACCTCGCTGAACGCGCAGTAAAGCCCCGCCGGTTTGCCGTCGGGACCGGGCACGGCCGCCGACTGCGTCCGTACGAGCACCCGCCCGCCGTCCTTCGTCACCAGCGCGAACTCGTGCACCTGCCGCCCGGGCGCGTGCATCGCCGCGAGCAGCCGCCCCTCGATCTCGTCCGCGTCCGCCGTACGCACCGCCCAGCCCGCGAACCCCCGCCGCCCCACGGCCTCTTCGGGGCTCCAGCCGAGAATCCGGGCCGCCTCACGGTTCCAGTGGGTGACGACGCCGTCCGCGTCGAACGCGCACAGCGCCGCGTCCATCCCGTCGAGCAGCGCGGCGAGCAGATCGGCCGAGCCCGGCCCGCCGGTACCGCTCGACTCCCCGGAACCGCCGCCCGGCGTACCGGAGTCGGCGCCCGAGCCTTCGCCTGGGTTCTCGGGGTCCGTGGGCTGCGCAGTTCCGCTGCGCCGCGAAGCACTCACCTGGCCACCCCCTGCAGGACGAGTCCACCTGTCGGACGGCACAGACCATCCGACACAGATCATTGAACTCGAACGTGACGCAGCCCACATCAAGTTCGCCGAAATCGTTGCGCCCCGGAAACGTCCCGGCCACACCTCCTCGGCCCCCATGCCAGTCTGGGCGCCATGCCCCTCGCCGTCCGCCCGGCCTCGGTTTTCGAGGATGTACGAGCCGTCATCGGCCCCAAGTCACCCACCGCGAACGTGTGTTTCTGCCTGAGCTACCGCATCGGCTCGAAGCTCAACAACGAACTCCGCGGCCCCGCCCGCGCCGAGTACGTCGCCGACCTCTGCCGCGCCGACCCGCCTCCTGGCGTCCTCGCCTACGACGCCGACGACGAACCGGTCGGCTGGGCCGCGGTGGCCCCCCGCGCGGACACCTCCTTCGCCCGCAACCGCAAGATCCCCCACATCGACGACCTCCCGGTCTGGTCCCTGTGGTGCATCCGCGTCCGCCCCGGCCACCGCAAGCAGGGCATCTCGCACGCCTTGATCCAGGGCGCGGTGGAGTTCGCGAGACAGCACGGGGCCCCGGCGATCGAGGCGTACCCCCTCGACAACGGCGACGCCCGCGTCGACCTCACGATGGCGTACGCGGGCCTCCGCAAGAACTTCGAACGCGCGGGCTTCACCCACGCCGCCGACACCACCTCGGTCCTGGCGGGCCACCCGAGGGTGCTGATGCGGCTTGACCTGCGGTGATGTGCCCACCCAAGCCGCGTAGGCAAACTTGCGGAAAAACCGGTTGAAGCGACGCCGGACCCTTCCTAGTGTGTGGGGCACACGAGAAGGGAGGTGGTTCGGCAGATGGCAAAGAACCGGACGCGTGAGGTGACTGCGGGCTAGCGGCCCGCCGCCACACACAGTGCGGTGCCGGACCAGCGCGGGAGCGAACCGCGCAGCCGGCCCAATCCCAGCAGTCACCCGACCCGCGGTCTCGCCGGTACGTCCGGCCGGCTCCCCCAGGGGATCCCGAGACCGTGGGTCGTCTGCGTTTCCGGGCGCCCGAGCGCCCTCAGCCCCTGCTCACCGCCGTGAGGATTTCCGGGAGGCGGGCCGCCGCGCGCGGGGCCGAGAGGTGGAGGCCGAGGTGGGTGATGGCCCAGCCGTAGAGGGCTCCGCCGGGGAGCAGGAGCCAGAGCAGGTGGTCGTTGCCCGAGGCGTGCAGCCAGATCGTCAGGGTCAGCAGCGGGGCGCAGAGCAGGGCCGAGGCGAGCATGCCGCCGAAGATGGAGATCCAGGCGAGGCCCGCCTGGCCGGGGGCCACGTTCTTGTAGCCCTCCTGCGGGATCGAGTAGGGGAAGCGGGCCGAGCACCAGGCGCCGGTGGCCAGCATCGAGCCGAGGAGTGCGAAGGACAGGCCGAGCGCTTCGGGCAGGGGGCGCCAGTCGCCGATGATCGCTGTGGTCACCAAGGTCACGAGCACGGCGTACGGGATGGTGATCAGCGCCAACGCGAGGGCTCTGGCCCGGAGTTCGGTGTAGGCGTCGCGGGTCGTGGAGATCGTCTGGGCGACCATCCAGAAGGCCGAGCTGTCCTGTCCGAACTGGTTGTACATCAGGATGCCGAGCATCCCCGCGGCGAAGCAGGCGAAGTAGACCGAGCCGGTGCCCTGGAGGGCGTTGAAGACGGGGACGATCAGGCCGATGGCGAGGGACGTGACCCAGGCGGCTTTGGTCTTGGGGTCGCGCCAGACGTAGCGCAGGGTGCGTTCCATGACGGTGCCGGTGCGGCCTTCGGGCAGGAAGCGGGTGAGGCCGTGGGTGCGTGCGCGGGTGCGGGTGGGCTCGGCCGCCTGGAGGGTGGAGCCGTCGGGTGAGGTCATGAGGCGGGTGAGGCTGCGTTGCCAGTACGTGAGCAGGGCGGCCAACAGGGCGATGCACAGGGCGAGTTGGGCGAGCCCTGTGGCGTACGAGCCCTGGGAGACGGAATCGACCGCGCCGAGTGCGGAGGCGGGCGGGATCCAGCGGATGATGTCGGCGGCCGGGTCGAGGCGGGAAAGGCCGCCGGAGCGGCCGAGGCTCTGGGCGCCGAAGTTGACGACCTGGATGCCGACGGCGATCACGAGGCCGCTGAGTACGGCGAGGTCGCGGCCCTTGCGGCTGGAGAGCAGCCGCAGGTTGGCGGAGGCGACGCTGCGGGCGAGCGCGACGCAGACGAGCAGGGTGAGCGCGATCGCGAGGATGCCGGTGAGCGCGGCGGCGGTGCCGTGCGCGACGGCGACGACCGAACCGGCGGCGAGGCAGAGCGTGAAGAGCGGTCCGATGCCGACGAGGGACGAGGCGAGCAGCGCGCGCACCAGCGGGCGCGGGCGCAGCGGCAGCATCACCAGGCGGGTGGCGTCGAGGGTTTCGTCGCCGCTCGGGAAGAAGAGCGGCATGAAGGTCCAGCCGAGCGCGAGGACCGCGGCGAGCAGGATCACGAGGGTGGCGGCGTGTTCGTTGCCGCGCAGGGCGATCAGGCCGATGAGCTGGAGCGCCGCGAAGAGCAGGGTGACGACGGCGGAGGCGATGTAGGCGGCGCGGCGTCCCGCGGACTGGCGCAGGCCGTTGCGGAGCAGGGCCAGCTTGAGGCTGACGAAGGTGGGGGTGAGGCTCGGGGTGCGGGC
>NZ_JAAKZW010000365.1 GCF_011044995.1 Streptomyces mesophilus
GGGCGTCGCGGCAGCAGGTGCGCGAGTAGCGGCGCACCGCCTCGGCGTGCCGGCGGTAGAGCTCCTCGTACGCGGAGTCGTCGCCGGTACGCATCCGGGCGATCAACTCGGCGTCGGCGACCGGTGGTTCACCGCCCGCGAGGAGATCGTCGGCGAGCGAGCCCACCGGCTCGCGCTGCTGCGGCACCCCGGGCTCGGCCGCTCCGGCGGCCGGAGCCCCGGACGGAACCTGGGAAGGTCCGCCCTGGCTCGGCACCTGCCGAGAAGGAAGCCCGCCCTCCGCGGGCAGACCGCCCCCGCCGAACGGCTCTTCCTGCCCATCAACGCTCATCGCGCGAAGCCCCCGCATGCACACTCGGTCCCTGAGGAGCCGCCCGTAAATCCCCGCCCGCGTTTCGTGCGGACGACGGGGGCTTACGGGCGGCTCCTGACACCAGGAAAGACTGTCACACCAGGGATCACCACCGACCCCGGATGCACAGCAACCACTCATCCGGGGTGACTTACGGCGGCGTATCACTTGGATTCACTCGTTCGGGGAAGCCTTAACCGGCCATTGGTGCAGGCAAGTTGACTCAAACCCGAACGTACAGTCGCCTACCGCCCAGGCCGCGAACGCAGCCCTTCGAGCAGGATGTCGAGCAACCGCGCCGAAGCCGCCGCCTGCTGCGCCGCGTCCGGCAGCGAAGGCGCCGCCGTGGCGATGACGAGCAGGACGTCCGAGACGGTCACATCGCCGCGCAGCTCACCCGCCGCCCGGGCCCGCTCCACCAGCCGGCCGACCACCTCGAGCAGCGCCGCCGCCCCGGAGTCGTCCACCTCGTCGGCGGATGTCCCGCGCTGTTCCACCAGGCGCAGATCGGGCCCCGCGGCCGACTGCCGCTGCTGCGGCACCCGGGCATCGGCGAACTCGTCGGCCGCGCTCTCGTCCCCCTCGTCCGCCACCCCGACCCGCAGCACCTGCGGCGGCAGCAGCCGCCCGGCGCCCGAGGCCACGGAGGTGCGCAGGAAACGGGACAGCGCCGACCACGGCTCGTCCTCCTGGCCGAGAGCGGTGCGGGCCTGGTCGGTCAGCCGGGCCGTCTCCTCCTCGGCGATGCGTCGTACGAGCACGTCCTTGCTCGGGAACCGCCGGTAGACGGTGCCCACGCCGACCCGTGCCCGCCGCGCCACGTCCTCCATCGGCGCGCCGTAGCCCAGTTCGCCGAACACCTCGCGCGCGGCACGCAGAACGTGCTCGAGATTGCGCTGGGCGTCGACCCTGAGCGGTGTCGTACCGCCGCCGTCGGCGCCGCGGCGTATCGCCCCGTCGCCCACCACAGCGGTCGTCGCAGAAGATGGGGCAGCAGAAGCAGAAGCCGCGCCCCAACGTGAATCACGCATGTGCATAAGCGTTCCCCCGGTAATGACGTCTCCCCCCGGAGACTCTCCCCGCCTTGTCGATCGGTGTGCGCGGACTGTCCGCGAACCAGCTCGCCGCGCCGCTCGCCCCCTGCTCGCGAACCATGCGCACCGCGCCTGAAGCCGTACACCCCCCACACCCCGACGACACACGAACATAGTTGAGCCGGGGTCAATTCAGAAGGGGCCAGTTCCGCACGGAGCGCCCCCCGATCGGAGTACGCACCGGTCCGTCCCTGTTTCGCCCTGCGCCCCGGCCGCTTCGGCTCCTCGTTGACCTGCGCATTTTTCCAACGGGGACCACCCGCAGGGGCCGTGGCGGACGGTCACACCTTTTGCCGGGCCTGTGGACAAACCCGTGACACGGGTGCCTCATGGGAAGGTGACGGCTGATTCCCGCGGGACCTCCCCCGCCCCCCAAGCGCGCATCCTCGTCATCGGCGGCGGCTATGTCGGTCTGTACACGGCGATGCGTCTGCAGAAGAAGCTCGCGGCCGAACTGAAGGCGGGCACGACGGAGATCGTGGTGGTCACGCCCGAGCCGTATATGACCTATCAACCCTTCCTGCCGGAGGCGGCCGCGGGCTCCATCTCGCCGCGCCATGTCGTCGTCCCGCTGCGCCGCGTCCTCAAGCACTGCCGGATCGTCATCGGCGAGGCCGAGTCCATCGACCACGCCAAGCGGACGGCCACCCTCACCACCCTCGCCACCGAGGAGGAGGGCACGGGCCCGATCGAGATCTCCTACGACGAGCTGGTGCTCGCCCCCGGATCGATCTCGCGCACGCTGCCCGTCCCGGGACTCGCGGACTACGGCATCGGTTTCAAGACCGTCGAAGAGGCCATCGGTCTACGTAACCACGTCATCGAGCAGATGGACATCGCCTCATCGACCCGCGACCCCGCCGTCCGTGCCGCCGCCCTGACCTTCGTGTTCGTCGGCGGCGGCTATGCGGGTGTCGAGGCGCTCGGCGAGCTGGAGGACATGGCGCGGTACGCGGCCCGGTACTACCACAACGTCGGTGCCGAGGACATGAAGTGGATCCTCGTCGAGGCCTCCGACCGGATCCTTCCGGAGGTCGGCCCGGAGATGGGCAAGTACACGGTCAGCGAGCTGCGCCGGCGCAATATCGACGTACGGCTCGAGACCCGCCTCGACACCTGCGAGGACCGGGTCGCGGTGCTCGACGACGGCTCGCGTTTCCCGACGCGCACCCTCGTATGGACCGCGGGCGTCAAGCCGCATCCCATCCTCGCCGCGTCGGATCTGCCGCTGAACGAGCGCGGCCGCCTGAAGTGCACCGCCGAACTCACGGTGGAGGGCGCCCCGCACGCCTGGGCCGCCGGCGACGCGGCCGCCGTACCGGATGTGACCTCACAGGACGGCAAGGAGTGCGCCCCCAACGCACAGCACGCGGTGCGCCAGGCCAAGGTGCTCGGCGACAACATCGTGGCCTCGCTCAAGGGACAGCCCCTCACGAAGTACGCGCACAAATACGCGGGTTCCGTCGCCTCGCTCGGGCTGCACAAGGGTGTCGCGCACGTCTACGGACGCAAGCTGAAGGGCTACCCTGCGTGGTTCATGCACCGCGTCTACCACCTCAGCAGGGTCCCGACCTTCAACCGCAAGGCCCGGGTCCTGGCGGAGTGGACCCTGTCGGGCCTGTTCAAACGCGAGATCGTTTCGCTCGGTTCCCTTGAGCATCCGCGCGCGGAATTCGAACTCGCGGCCGGAGGCAAGCCCCCGAAGGAGTCGTCCTGACCGGATCGAGGAACTCCGTCCCCCAGGCCGGCGTCTGACGGGTGTTGGTTGACGGGTGTCGGTACGGACGGCCGGATGTCAGTCCGGTCGGCCAGACTGACCGAGCGTCCTGACGACCGACAGCCGGCATCCGCCGGGACCGAACGGACCGGTGACCCGGACCGGCCCCACCGGTCCGGTAGCCCGGACCGGCCACACCAGACCGAGCGGCGCGCCCTGGCCCCCAGGGCCTGCCGCCACGACCAAGGGCACCACGCCCCGACGACCTCCATGAGGCTTCCCTCCGTGAACTTCACGCGCTGGAGCGCCAGGCTCCCCGGTACGCAGCGCCGCGCCGCCGCGCGGTCCGACGACCGGGGTTCCGTGCCCGCCGCCCGAGCCGAGCACGGCTCCGATGCGCCGACCCCCGACGTGGAGGATCTGCCGGTGCGCGAGATCCTCGACCGCATCACCGGCCTCGTGGTCCTGGTGCACGGTCCCGAGCACCGCATCGCCTACGTCAACGAGTCCTACGCCGCCGCCTTCGGCCCCCGAGAGAGGGGCGCCGCCGCCGAGGACGCGCTGCCCGAACTGCGCGAGCTGGGTCTGCTGCCGCTCCTCGACCAGGTCCTGCGCAGCGACAAGCCGCGCACGGTGAAGTCCCGCAAGATGCCCTCGGGACGCTCGTACACCTTCACCTGCACCCCCCTCACCACCTCCGAGGGCGGCGGAGTGCTCGTCTTCGCCGCCGATGTCACCGACCACGCGGACGCGGCCGAGCGGCTGCGCGCGAGCGAGCGCCGCCACCGCGAGGCCGCCGTCACGCTCCAACGCTCCCTGCTCCCGCAGAAGCTGGAACAGCCCGACGACCTGCGTATCGCCGCCACCTACCAGCCCGGCGGCGCGGACGCGGCGGTCGGCGGCGACTGGTACGACGTGATCACCCTCGGCGGCGGCCGCACCGCCCTCGTCATCGGCGACGTCATGGGCCGCGGCGTCCGCGCGGCCGCCGTGATGGGTCAGCTCCGCACCGCCGTCCGCGCCTACGCCAAGCTCGATCTGCCCCCGCACGAGGTGCTCCAGCTCCTCGACGGCCTGGCCTCGGACATCGATGCCAGCCAGATCGCCACGATGGTCTACGCGATCCACGACCCCCACGAAGCCCGGCTCACGTACGCCTCGGCCGGGCATCTGCCGATCCTCGTACGCGATGAACTCGGCGCCCTGCACCGGGCGGAGGAGCCCACCGGGCCCCCGCTCGGCACCGGCGGCTGGCTGCACGCCTCCGGCACGATGGACTTCCCGCCCGGCTCCACCGCCGTCCTCTACACCGACGGCCTGGTCGAACGCCGCAGCGAGGACATCGACCACGGCGTCGACCAGCTCGAACGCGCCCTGGCCGGCGCCACCGGCACCCCTCAGGTCATCTGCGACCGCCTCCTTCGCGCCCTCAACGTCACCGCCGACCACGACGACGACGTGGCCCTGCTCGTGCTGCAGAACCCCGAGCACACCGGCTCCGACGCCGAGCTCTTCCGCGGTGCCTCGCTCGACCTCCTCGGCGGCGTCGAGGCCGCACCCCGCGCCCGCGCCTTCGCCACCGGCGTCCTGGCCAGCTGGCGCTTCCCGGCCGAGCTCTGCGAACTGGGCGTCCTGGCCGCCAGCGAACTCGTCGCCAACTCGCTCCAGCACGGCACCCCGCCGATGCGCCTGCGCCTGCGCCGCACCGACCGCCGCCTGATCATCGAGGTCACCGACGGCGACGACCACCTGCCCCTGCGCCGCCGCGCGGAGCCGGTGGACGAGGCGGGCCGCGGCATCGCGATCGTCGCCACGATCGCCTCCTCCTGGGGCTCCCGCCGCACACCGGGCGGCGGCAAGGCGGTGTGGTGCGAGTTCGCGTTGAAGTCCGGCCCGACAACTAGCCCCTGCGGCGTTTGAGCAGGATCCGAACGAAGTTCGGATGCGGGGGTGCAGGGGGCGAAGCC
>NZ_JAAKZW010000366.1 GCF_011044995.1 Streptomyces mesophilus
GCTTATTCCGCTGACTGTCCCGCTCAACGCGGATGCTCACCCGATTACGGGTAAACATTCACGGAGAGTTTGATCCTGGCTCAGGACGAACGCTGGCGGCGTGCTTAACACATGCAAGTCGAACGATGAACCGCTTTCGGGCGGGGATTAGTGGCGAACGGGTGAGTAACACGTGGGCAATCTGCCCTTCACTCTGGGACAAGCCCTGGAAACGGGGTCTAATACCGGATAACACCTGCTGCCTCATGGCAGCAGGTTAAAAGCTCCGGCGGTGAAGGATGAGCCCGCGGCCTATCAGCTTGTTGGTGGGGTAATGGCCTACCAAGGCGACGACGGGTAGCCGGCCTGAGAGGGCGACCGGCCACACTGGGACTGAGACACGGCCCAGACTCCTACGGGAGGCAGCAGTGGGGAATATTGCACAATGGGCGAAAGCCTGATGCAGCGACGCCGCGTGAGGGATGACGGCCTTCGGGTTGTAAACCTCTTTCAGCAGGGAAGAAGCGAAAGTGACGGTACCTGCAGAAGAAGCGCCGGCTAACTACGTGCCAGCAGCCGCGGTAATACGTAGGGCGCAAGCGTTGTCCGGAATTATTGGGCGTAAAGAGCTCGTAGGCGGCCAGTCGCGTCGGGTGTGAAAGACCGGGGCTTAACCCCGGTTCTGCATTCGATACGGGCTGGCTAGAGTGTGGTAGGGGAGATCGGAATTCCTGGTGTAGCGGTGAAATGCGCAGATATCAGGAGGAACACCGGTGGCGAAGGCGGATCTCTGGGCCATTACTGACGCTGAGGAGCGAAAGCGTGGGGAGCGAACAGGATTAGATACCCTGGTAGTCCACGCCGTAAACGGTGGGAACTAGGTGTTGGCGACATTCCACGTCGTCGGTGCCGCAGCTAACGCATTAAGTTCCCCGCCTGGGGAGTACGGCCGCAAGGCTAAAACTCAAAGGAATTGACGGGGGCCCGCACAAGCAGCGGAGCATGTGGCTTAATTCGACGCAACGCGAAGAACCTTACCAAGGCTTGACATCACCCGGAAAGCATTAGAGATAGTGCCCCCCTTGTGGTCGGGTGACAGGTGGTGCATGGCTGTCGTCAGCTCGTGTCGTGAGATGTTGGGTTAAGTCCCGCAACGAGCGCAACCCTTGTCCCGTGTTGCCAGCAACTTCTTCGGAAGGTTGGGGACTCACGGGAGACCGCCGGGGTCAACTCGGAGGAAGGTGGGGACGACGTCAAGTCATCATGCCCCTTATGTCTTGGGCTGCACACGTGCTACAATGGCCGGTACAATGAGCTGCGATACCGCAAGGTGGAGCGAATCTCAAAAAGCCGGTCTCAGTTCGGATTGGGGTCTGCAACTCGACCCCATGAAGTCGGAGTTGCTAGTAATCGCAGATCAGCATTGCTGCGGTGAATACGTTCCCGGGCCTTGTACACACCGCCCGTCACGTCACGAAAGTCGGTAACACCCGAAGCCGGTGGCCCAACCCCTTGTGGGAGGGAGCTGTCGAAGGTGGGACCAGCGATTGGGACGAAGTCGTAACAAGGTAGCCGTACCGGAAGGTGCGGCTGGATCACCTCCTTTCTAAGGAGCACTTCTCACCAACAACCCTCGGGTTGCTGGTCAGAGGCCAGTACATCAGCGAATGTCTGATGCTGGTTGCTCATGGGTGGAACGTTGACTATTCGGCACAGACAGTTCGAGATGAATGTGAGTACTGCCTTCGGGCGTGGAAAGCGGATCTGATCAACTGGCTGTGCCGGGCACGTTGTTGGGTATCTGAAGGTACGGGCTTTTGCCTGTCCTTCGGGATGCCGGCCCCAGTGAACTTGACCAGTAGGTCAGGGTGATGGGTGGTTGGTCGTTGTTTGAGAACTGCACAGTGGACGCGAGCATCTGTGGCCAAGTTTTTAAGGGCGCACGGTGGATGCCTTGGCACCAGGAACCGATGAAGGACGTGGGAGGCCACGATAGTCCCCGGGGAGCCGTCAACCAGGCTTTGATCCGGGGGTTTCCGAATGGGGAAACCCGGCAGTCGTCATGGGCTGTCACCCACTGCTGAACACATAGGCAGTGTGGAGGGAACGAGGGGAAGTGAAACATCTCAGTACCCTCAGGAAGAGAAAACAACCGTGATTCCGGGAGTAGTGGCGAGCGAAACCGGATGAGGCCAAACCGTATACGTGTGAGACCCGGCAGGGGTTGCGTATACGGGGTTGTGGGATCTCTCTTTCACAGTCTGCCGGCTGTGAGACGAGTCAGAAACCGTTGATGTAGACGAAGGACATGCGAAAGGTCCGGCGTAGAGGGTAAGACCCCCGTAGTCGAAACGTCAACGGCTCGTTTGAGAGACACCCAAGTAGCACGGGGCCCGAGAAATCCCGTGTGAATCTGGCGGGACCACCCGCTAAGCCTAAATATTCCCTGGTGACCGATAGCGGATAGTACCGTGAGGGAATGGTGAAAAGTACCGCGGGAGCGGAGTGAAATAGTACCTGAAACCGTGTGCCTACAAGCCGTGGGAGCGTCGCGCATTGAGTTTACTCAATGCGTCGTGACTGCGTGCCTTTTGAAGAATGAGCCTGCGAGTTAGCGGTGTGTAGCGAGGTTAACCCGTGTGGGGAAGCCGTAGCGAAAGCGAGTCCGAATAGGGCGATTGAGTTGCACGCTCTAGACCCGAAGCGGAGTGATCTAGCCATGGGCAGGTTGAAGCGGCTGTAAGAGGTCGTGGAGGACCGAACCCACCAAGGTTGAAAACTTGGGGGATGACCTGTGGTTAGGGGTGAAAGGCCAATCAAACTCCGTGATAGCTGGTTCTCCCCGAAATGCATTTAGGTGCAGCGTCGTGTGTTTCTTGCCGGAGGTAGAGCACTGGATAGGCGATGGGCCCTACCGGGTTACTGACCTTAGCCAAACTCCGAATGCCGGTAAGTGAGAGCACGGCAGTGAGACTGTGGGGGATAAGCTCCATGGTCGAGAGGGAAACAGCCCAGAGCATCGACTAAGGCCCCTAAGCGTACGCTAAGTGGGAAAGGATGTGGAGTCGCACAGACAACCAGGAGGTTGGCTTAGAAGCAGCCACCCTTGAAAGAGTGCGTAATAGCTCACTGGTCTAGTGATTCCGCGCCGACAATGTAGCGGGGCTCAAGCGTACCGCCGAAGTCGTGTCATTCACACAATAGGGCCAACGCCTGTGTGGATGGGTAGGGGAGCGTCGTGTGCCGGGTGAAGCAGCCGCGGAAGCGAGTTGTGGACGGTTCACGAGTGAGAATGCAGGCATGAGTAGCGATACACACGTGAGAAACGTGTGCGCCGATTGACTAAGGGTTCCTGGGTCAAGCTGATCTGCCCAGGGTAAGTCGGGACCTAAGGCGAGGCCGACAGGCGTAGTCGATGGACAACCGGTTGATATTCCGGTACCCGCTTTGAAACGCCCAATACTGAATCCTCTGATGCTAAGCCCGTGAAGCCGTTCCGGACCCTTCGGGGAAAGGAAAGTGGTGGAGCCGGCGATCCAAGGTGGTAGTAGGTAAGCGATGGGGTGACGCAGGAAGGTAGTCCAGCCCGGGCGGTGGTAGTCCCGGGGTAAGGGTGTAGGCCGTGTGATAGGCAAATCCGTCACACATTAAGGCTGAGACCTGATGCCGAGCCGATTGTGGTGAAGTGGATGATCCTATGCTGTCGAGAAAAGCCTCTAGCGAGTTTCATGGCGGCCCGTACCCTAAACCGACTCAGGTGGTCAGGTAGAGAATACCGAGGCGTTCGGGTGAACTATGGTTAAGGAACTCGGCAAAATGCCCCCGTAACTTCGGGAGAAGGGGGGCCATTCCTGGTGATGAGATTTACTCTCTGAGCTGGGGGTGGCCGCAGAGACCAGCGAGAAGCGACTGTTTACTAAAAACACAGGTCCGTGCGAAGCCGTAAGGCGATGTATACGGACTGACGCCTGCCCGGTGCTGGAACGTTAAGGGGACCGGTTAGTCCAACTTCGGTTGGGCGAAGCTGAGAACTTAAGCGCCAGTAAACGGCGGTGGTAACTATAACCATCCTAAGGTAGCGAAATTCCTTGTCGGGTAAGTTCCGACCTGCACGAATGGCGTAACGACTTCTCGACTGTCTCAACCATAGGCCCGGTGAAATTGCACTACGAGTAAAGATGCTCGTTTCGCGCAGAAGGACGGAAAGACCCCGGGACCTTTACTACAGTTTGATATTGGTGTTCGGTTCGGCTTGTGTAGGATAGCTGGGAGACTTTGAACCAGCCACGCCAGTGGTTGGGGAGTCGTCGTTGAAATACCAGTCTGGTCGTGCTGGATGTCTAACCTCGGTCCGTGATCCGGATCAGGGACAGTGTCTGATGGGTAGTTTAACTGGGGCGGTTGCCTCCCAAAGAGTAACGGAGGCGCCCAAAGGTTCCCTCAGCCTGGTTGGCAATCAGGTGTTGAGTGTAAGTGCACAAGGGAGCTTGACTGTGAGACCGACGGGTCGAGCAGGGACGAAAGTCGGGACTAGTGATCCGGCGGTGGCTTGTGGAAGCGCCGTCGCTCAACGGATAAAAGGTACCCCGGGGATAACAGGCTGATCTTCCCCAAGAGTCCATATCGACGGGATGGTTTGGCACCTCGATGTCGGCTCGTCGCATCCTGGGGCTGGAGTCGGTCCCAAGGGTTGGGCTGTTCGCCCATTAAAGCGGTACGCGAGCTGGGTTTAGAACGTCGTGAGACAGTTCGGTCCCTATCCTCTGTGCGCGTAGGAATATTGAGAAGGGCTGTCCCTAGTACGAGAGGACCGGGACGGACGAACCTCTGGTGTGCCAGTTGTACCGCCAGGTGCATGGCTGGTTGGCTACGTTCGGAAAGGATAACCGCTGAAAGCATCTAAGCGGGAAGCCTGCTTCGAGATGAGTATTCCCACCCCCTTTGAGGGGTTAAGGCTCCCAGTAGACGACTGGGTTGATAGGCCGGATGTGGAAGCCCTGTAAAGGGTGGAGCTGACCGGTACTAATAGGCCGAGGGCTTGTCCTCAGTTGCTCGCGTCCACTGTGTT
>NZ_JAAKZW010000367.1 GCF_011044995.1 Streptomyces mesophilus
CACCCGCAGCGGCCGGCCCCGGGTGCTCGGACGCCCGCGGCCCCGCCGCCGCCCGCCGCCCCCGGCGCCGGCGCCGACGACATCGCCAACGCCGCGACCAGCAAGGCCGCCCCGCCGCGCTCCGCGCGCGGCAGCGGTGCGGCCGCGCCCGCGCCGCCCGGTGCGCCGGGCGCTCCGGGTGGGCGTCCCGGCACCACCCCGCCGCCGCCGAGCGCTCCCGGCGCTCCGGGCGCGGGCAACGCCTACGTACCGACGCAGATGGTGTCCTCGCTCGGTCCCGACGGACCGCAGCCTCCCGGCCCGCCCACGCCGCCGCCCGCCGGTGGCAGCTCCGGCGGCGGCGTGCACCACGCGGCGACGATGCTGGCCGGTCCGGACATGAGGGGTCCCGGTGCGCCCCAGCCGCCGGGCGCCCCGCAGCCGCCCGGCGCTCCGGGTGCCCCCGGCGCCCCGCAGCCCCCCGGTCCTCCCGGCGTCCCTGGCAGCACCCCGCCCGGTGGTGTCCACCACGCGGCGACGATGCTGGCCGGACCTGACCCGAGCGGTCCCGGCGCGCCCCAGCCGCCCGGCCCGCCCGGCGCTCCGGGTGCGCCCGGTACGCCGCCGCCCGGTGGCGCGCACCACGCCGCGACGATGCTCGCCGGACCCGGCGGCGGACCGAGCGCGCCCGCGGCGCCCCAGCCTCCTGGGCCGCCCGGTGCGGCCGGCGTATCCCGGGGTTCCGGGGGCTCCTATTCGTCGCCCCCGGCGCCGCCCGGCACCCAGCAGCCGGCCGCGCCGATGCCCGGCGGCCCCCAGCCCTCGTACGGCTATCCGCAGCAGCCCACCGGTCAGCCGACCGTCGGCCCCGGCTACCAGGTGGTCGTCAGCTATCGCGCGCCGGACGGCAGTCAGCAGCAGCTGATCCGCCGTTCCGCGCCCGGCACTCCGCACCCGGAGTGGCAGGTCTTCCATGAGCTGCGCGGGATGAACGTGCCCGCGGACCAGGTCCTGGAGATCCACACCGAGCTGGAGTCCTGCGATCTGCCGGGTGCGTACTGCGCCCGCATGATCAAGGAGCAGTGGCCGCAGGTGCGGGTCACGACCGTCGCCCCGTACGGCACGGACCACGCCTCGCGTCAGCAGGGCATGCGGCAACTCCTGGCCCACCAGGGCGAGTTGCACCAGGTCGCCGACGGTCCCGCGCGGCTTGCGCCGATGCGTGTTCCGCTGGTGCCGGTGCAGCCCGCGCCGCCGATCGGTCCCGAGGGTGTGGCGCAGGAGCTGGCCGGTGCGTTCGGTCCGCAGGGCATCTTCCGCTTCGACCAGCGCGCGGTGTCGCGTCAGGGTGTGCCCGAGGTCGTGGCGACGACGCTGGTGTGGGCCGGTCTGCCGGTGGACTTCAACCCGTTCTTCTGGGCGCAGGCCCAGCCGGGCCGCCCGGTGCCGACGCTCGCCGAGATGGCGCAGGAGCGCGGGGTGCAGCCGGCCTCGGACGCGGGCTCGTATCTCGTGATGGGCAGCGACTTCGGGCGCGCGATCTGTGTGCAGTACGGCACGGCGCACATCGTCGCGGTCCCGGTCGAGGCCGGTCCGGGCGGAGCCCCCGTACCGCCGCAGTTCGTGAACTCGGGGCTGCCGGAGTTCGCCCGCTGTCTCGCGATGCTCGGCCGTATGTGGCGGCTGCGCTACGGCCTCAACCAGGAGCAGGCGGGCCGCTGGACCGTCGACTTCCAGGCCCAGCTCGCGGCCCTGGACCCGGCGGCGCTGTCGTCCCCGGAGACCTGGTGGTCGGTCCTGCTCGAGCAGATGTGGGACGGCCTGATCTAGCTCCCGGCAAGCTCATCGAAGGGCCGCCTCCGTCGTACGTGGACGGGGGCGGCCCTTTCGTATGCCGTGAATGACCGCGTCACCACCGTTGGCCCGGTTTCCGTTTCTTTGTCTCGTTGACGCATGCTTGATCAGATCGATGCGCGGAGTGTCGCGTTATGGGTGCTTCGGTGTGATCCATCAGGATGTGCGCCGGATCGGGTTGTCAGCGGCAGGGCGAGAGGGGCCTCAGGATGAGCACGGCACGTTCGGCGACGTCGACTCATGAGTTCAGCACCGTACGCGGCCGTGGCTACCGCCCCGAGCAGGTGAACGGGGCCGTGGGCCGGCTCTGCCGCGACCGCGACGACGCCTGGGAGCGGGCCGCGCGTCTGACCGTGCTCGCCAAGGAGATGGAGTCCGAGGCCGCCGCGCTGCGGGACACCGTCGCCCACCTCGCACCGCAGACGTACGAGACGCTCGGCGACCGGGCCCGGGAGATCCTGCTCACCGTCGAGGAGGAGGCGCGTGCGCTGCGGGCCGCCGCGCAGGGCGAGGCCCAGTGGCTCGCCGACGAGAGTGCCGCGTACGAGCGTGATCTGCAGGACTCCGCCCGCGCCCGGGCCGATGAGCTCCGCGGCCAGGCCGAGGACCGGGCGCGCCAGACGCTGCTCACCGCCCAGCGCACCGCGGACGACGAACGCATCGCCGCCCGCCGCGAGATCAAGGAGCTGCGCGGCGAGGCCCTCGAAGTGCTGCGCGACATGCGCGTACGGGGCGAGGCGCTGCTCGGCGACCTGGCCAAGGAGCAGGACGAGCTGTGGGAGAGCGAGCAGCGGTCCGCCGAGGAGCAGGTGGCCGCGCTCGACGTACGGCACACCGAGTTGACGGCCGCCGCCGAGGCCCGGCTCTCGGCGGCCAAGCGGGCGTTCGCCGAGGCCCAGGAGGCGGCGCGGCACGGCGAGGAGGACGCGGCGGCCCGTGCCGCCGAGATCATCGCCGAGGCGCGGATGCGGGCCGAGCGGATCGAGCGCGAGACCGAGCGGGTGCTGCGCGAGCAGGCCGAGCGCGGTGAGGAGGTGCGGGCGCACATGGACCATGTACGGGCCAGCCTGATGTCCCTGACCGGGCGCGCCGGTACCGAGGACGGCCCGTCCGGTGGCGGGACGGTGCCGGGGCCGAGCTCGGGGGCCGATTCCTGAGGGGTGCGGGGAACGGTCGCGTCCTTCACGGATACGCGCGTCGCACTGCGCCGTTACGTCAACTCACTCCCGTATCCCCCGAAACTCACTCCCGTATCCCCCGAGTTGCCACCCCCGCCAGGATCTCCGCCTCCACCGCCTCGTAGGCCCGGCGCTGCTCGCGCTGGCGGGTGCGGGAGCTGAGGACCGTGCCCAGCCAGCCGAGGCCGAAGCCGAGCGGGATGGAGGCGATGCCCGGGGTGGTGAACGGGAACCAGTTGAAGTCGTGGCCGGGGAAGGCCGAGCCCGGGTGGCCGGAGACCAGATTGGTGCCGGTCATCAGGATGATCGCGCCGGCCGAGCCGCCGAGCAGGGTGCACAGCAGACCGGCGCGGGTGAAGCGGCGCCAGAACAGGCTGTAGACCAGGGCGGGGGCGAGCGCCGATGCGCCCAGGCAGAACGAGAGCGTGACCAGCGGCTGCAGATTGCGGTGCTGCACCATCGACGCGAGCGCGATGGTGACGACGCCGACCGCGAGCGCCGCGAGCCGGGCGGTGGTCATCTCCGCGCGTGGACTGAGCCGGCGGCGGTGCGCGAACACGTCGTGGGCAAGGGAGTTGGCGCAGGCCAGGATCATGCCGCCGACCGAGGCGAGCAGCGTCAGGAAGACCGCCGTCGCGACACAGGTGAAGATCAGCGTCTCGGCGCCCGAGGTCTCCGCGCCGAACAGGGCCCGGGTGGTCAGCAGGATCGAGGTGTTGCCCTGCGGATCGGCCGCCGTGATGGCCTGGCGGCCGACGAGAGCCGCCGCGCCGAACCCGATGACCAGGGCGAACAGCGCGAACACGGTCGCCGCCGAGACGGCCCAGGACATCGAGCGCCGTACCTCGGGGGCGCTGCGCGCGGTGTACATCCGCATCGTGACGTGCGGCAGACAGGCCGCTCCCAGGACGACCGTGAGCTGCGAGACGACCATGTCGAGCCGCGGGGCGGCGCTGCCCGCGAGCAGCGGTCCTGTCCGCAGGAACGCGTCGCCCAGACCGCTGCCCCGGGCCGCCTGGGCGGCGAGGGCACCGAAGTCGCCGTCGAAACGGAGCAGCACGAGCACGGAGACGACGGCCGCCGAAGCGAGCAGGATCACGATCTTGATGATCTGGATCAGGGCCGTGCCCTTCATCCCGCCGATCGCCGCGTACGAGATCATCAGCACGCCGACCAGGACCATCGAAGCGGTCTTCACCCCCTCGCCCCCGAAGCTCCCGAAGCCGAGGACGAACGCCAACAGGTCGCCCGCGCCCGCGAGTTGGACCAGCATCAGCGGGAGCAGCGCGGCGAGCGTGGCGACGGCCGTGGCGATACGGGCCGGGCGCGCCGAAGGGCCGGAGAGCCGGCGCGTGAGGGTGTCGCCCATCGTGAAACGGCCCGCGTTGCGCAGCGGTTCGGCGAGCAGGAACATCAGCAGGACCAGCGACAGGGCGGTGGCCAGGAGCAGCACGACCCCGTCGTATCCGGTGAGCGCGATGACGCCGATGCCGCCGAGGACGCTCGCGGCGGAGATGTAGTCGCCGGCGATGGCGAGACCGTTGCGCAGCGGCGTCAGGCCGGGGCCGCCCGTGTAGAACTCGTCGAGATCGTCGCGGTCCGGTCCGGTCATCACGCACAGGAGCAGCGTGATGCTGGCGACCGCGGTGAACGCGACCAGGCTCATGGACTCGGTGGCGTCGGCGGCGGTGACCGCCGCGAGGTTCATGGGCGGGACTCCAACTCGGCTGCCCTGCGCAGCCGTTCGGCGAGCGGGTCGACGCGGCGCACGGCGTGCCGCTGGTACAGCGCGATGGCCACGTACGTGACAGGGATCTGCGCGAGCAGGAGCAGCAGGCCCAGGTTGAGGCCGCCGGTGATGCGGTGGCCGACGAGCGAGGGGGCGTACGCGGAGAGGATCAGGAAGAGGGTGAAGGAGCCGAGCGCGGTGAGGGACGCGACCCGGCGCAGCCGCTTGTACGCGCGGCGCACCAGCCGCAGATCGGCATGGCTGCCCATCCGCGGGGCCGGGCGGCGGCGTGGCGGCGGGGGAGCG
>NZ_JAAKZW010000368.1 GCF_011044995.1 Streptomyces mesophilus
CTCCCCAGGAGGACCCGGCCCGCTGGCCCCACCTCCGCGCCGCCGGCGCCGCCGAAGCCGCCGACAAGCTGGCCGCCGAGGCCGGCGCGGGACGGATGCGGGACGTGGACCTGGCGCGGATCGAGCGGGCCTGGCAGTCGGTGCGTTCCGGCCGCCACCCCCTCGACACCTTCACCCGCGCCGTGCTCAGCGACGGCGCCGCCGCCTGCCTGCACCCCTCCGGCGCCCGCGACCTCACCACCCGCACCGCCCGCCACGACCTGCGCACCGGGCAGGTCCGCCTCGGCAAGGCGGCGGACGACCAGCGCAATCCGTACGCCTATCGCGGCACAGGACTCGCGCTCGGCCCCGAACTGCTCGGCACCAGCTTCCTCGCCGTCGGCCCCTCGGGCTCCGGCAAGACCGGCAGCGTGATCCGCCCGCTCGCCGAGGCCCTGTGCCTGGGGGCGCTCGCGGGCCGCGCGGCCGTGGTGGTCGTCGGTGCGGCGGGTGTCGGGCTCGGGCCCGCGGAGAACTACGACGTGGTGATCCGTATCGGACACCCCGACTCCGAGTACGACTTCGACCTCTACGGCGGTACGAGCGACCCCGACGAGGCCGCCACCGTGCTCGCCGAGGCACTCGTCGGCGATCTCGCCGACCCGCACCCGGGCGGCGACAGCCGCCGCTCGGCCACGGTGCTGGCCCAACTCCTCGGCCCCTACCGGGCCGTGCACGGCCGCTTCCCCTCCGTACCGGAGCTGCGGGCACTCCTCGACGGAGCGCCGGGGCCGTTCGAGGAGCTGCGCAAGGCCCTCGACGAGGCGGGCGACGAGCCGATGCTGCGCGAACTCGACGCCCGCGAGCGGCAGTCGGGCGCCTCCGGCGACCCCGGCTCCCTGCTCGCCGACCGCGTCGCGCTCCTCGACCGCCCGGCCTTCGCGGGCTTCTTCGATACGACGGGTCAGACGCAGCCCTTCTCGCTGCGCGCCCTCGACCATCCCGTACGCGTGCGGATCGACCTGCCCGAACGCGGCCACGCGGACGCCTCGCGGATCCTGGCCCGCCTTGTCCTCGCGCAGTTCACCGCGAGCGCCGCGCACCGCGAGGACCGCTCGCTGTTCGCCTGCCTGATCCTCGACGACGCGGCGCGCACCATCACGCCCGAGGCCGTCCGCGGCATCCAGCGGCTGAGGTCGGCGAACGCGGGTACCGTCCTCACCCTCCGTACGCTCGACGAGGTCGCCCCTCCGCTGCGCACCGCCCTGCTCGGCGCGGCCGGCTGCCGGATGGCGCTCAGCGGGGTGACGCCGTGGGACGGGCAGCAGTTCGCGGAGGTCTGGGGCAAGGAGTGGATCGAGGCGCGCGATGTCACCGACCGGCAGATCGTCGCCGACGAGCCGCTGACGAAGGTCTCCCATTTCGTACGGAAGGTCATCACCGGCAAGGCGCCGACCGCCCAGTCCGTGACCGTCCGGCAGGTGGAGCGCGAACGCTGGTCGGCCTCGGAACTCGCCCACGCCGTGCCGCCGGGGCATGCGGTGCTCTCGCTGACGACGGTGCGCGGGGAGCACGCGCCGCCGCTGCTCGTGGACCTGCGGGGGTAGTGCCCCGGGTTCCTGCGTCCGGCTGACGGCCCGGCATCCCTCGTCTCAGGTCCGGCCGACGGCCTGGCATCCCTCGTCTCAGGTCCGGCTGACGGCCTGGCACCCCGCGTCCGGCTCCCGCATCGGCGCGGACCGGTCGTAAGGGTCGACGGTCGGGGCGCCGGCGCTCGGACCGCCGGAAGCTTCTGCCGTCGCGGCGAACCAGGGCTCGATATAGCCGGTGGGTGCGGTGTCGCAGCCGGTGTTGGTGAACTCGGAGCGGTAGTCGAGCACCGAGAAAGTGCCGGGCGCGGTCTGCCACTTGGCCGGATCGTCCCAGCTCAACGTCAGCTCGCGGCGGACGATGACGCGCAGCACTTCCTCGTCGCCTTCCGCGACCGTCGTGACCGGGTAGACGAGCGTGACATCCGCGGTCACCACGAGGTCGCCCCTGCTTCCTTTCTTGTACGTCAGCCGGCCCCGGGTCTTGACCACCTCGCCCACGAGCTTGGTCTTGAACGGGTGGAAGCGGCTGATCAAGTACGTCGGGTCGTCCTGCTCGGTCGGCTTGCGCAGAGCCCGGTCCACGAACCTGCGCATATCGGGCTGGTGCGGATTGATCAGCGTGATCGCCTTGGCGGGCCGCTCGCCGTAGAGCACCTTCGGGTCCAGATTCGTCGCCACGAGGAACTCCCGCGCGAGCACGAGGGCCTGGGCCACCTCGGCCTCGCTCATCCAGGCGGTGGCCCGTGCCCCGGGGACGTGCACGCCTTCGGCGCCGTCGGCCCACTGCGACGCGGGCGATCCCCGGAACGGTTCGGCCAGGGTCGGGGCCTGCGGGTCGACGGGCGGTGGCGCGGTCTCGGGCGGCGCGGTTTCGGGTGGCGCGGTTTCGGGTGGCGCGGTTTCGGCGGGAAGGGCCTTGGCCGGGAGGGGCTCGGAGGGCTTCGGGGCCGGATCGCCGCCGGTCAGGAGCGAGGGCTTCATGGCGAAGAGCAGCACCGCCACCGAGCCCACGATCGCCGCGGCGTACCCCCACTTCCTGGCGCGAGCGCGCCGGGGTTCGGCCGCCGGTCCCGTACGCCAGGCGCCGGGCTCCGGGGAGTCGCGCAGCCGGGCCGCCACCTGGCGGGCCCGGGCGGAGGGTTCCGCGGGGGCGGGTGCGGCGCCCGCCTCGGACTCGCGCAGAAACCGTTCCCACTCCTCGTCCGGTATCGACGAGTCGCCCTGGCCTCCGGAGGCATTCCCCTGACCCCCGGACGAACCTCCTCGGCCTCCGGACGAATCCCCCCGGCCCCCGCGTCTGCCCATGCCGTCCGCCCCTTCGTCTCCCCGGCACCGGCGGGTGACCGATGCGCACGCGATCGCACAGCAGCCGCTCGGAATCGCACAGCAACAGCCCGCGCTCCCACCGCAGCAGCACAGAATCGCCACGGGGCGCACAAGTTGTCCATACACTGAGGCAGAATTGCGGTACCCGCTTCATACGTCCCGGCCAAAAGCCGACAAGTCGTCCCAGTCCCTCATCGCACCCTTCGTCCCGCTGCTTCGCCCGCTCCATCGTCCCGCCCAGGAATTCCGGAAGGCCCATGCCGCCCACGCTCGCCTCGCTCGTCCATCACTCCGCGCTCAAGCTCCGCGTGCGCGCAGGTGAGGACCGGCTGGACACCCCGGTGCGCTGGGCCCACGTCAGCGAGCTCGCCGACCCCGTTCCGTACATGGAAGGCGGCGAGCTGCTGCTGATCACGGCGCTCAAACTGGACGCCGAGGACCACGACGCGATGCGCAGCTATGTGAAGCGCCTCGTGGATGCGGGTGTGATCGGCCTCGGTTTCGCGGTCGGGGTCAATTACGAGGACATCCCGGACGCGCTGGTCTCCGCCGCGTCCGGTGAGGGTCTGCCGCTGCTCGAAGTGCCGCGCCGTACGCCCTTCCTGGCGATCAGCAAGGCGGTCTCGGCGGCGATCGCGGCCGATCAGTACAAGTCGGTGACGGCCGGCTTCGCCGCGCAGCGCGAACTCACCAAGCAGGCGCTCGCGGGCGGCCCGGAGGGGCTGCTCGCCGCGCTGGCCGCGCAGGTCGACGGCTGGGCGGCGCTGTACGACGCGGCGGGCGCCGTCGTCGCCACCGCGCCCGACTGGGCCGCGCGCCGCGCCGCCACGCTCACCCCCGACGTGGAGCGGCTGCGTTCGCGCCCGGCCCCCGCGAGCCTGGTGGTCTCCGGTGCGGACGACCGTGTGGAGCTCCATTCGATCGGCGCCGGACGCCGCCCTCGTACGGCGCTCGCCGTCGGCACCGCGAGCAGTCTCGGCACCGCCGAGCGTTATGCCGTGCACTCGGCGATCGCCCTGCTCACCCTCACCACGGAACGGTCCCGCTCCCTGCACTCGGCCGAGCAACGCCTCGGCGCGGCCGTCCTTCGGATGCTGCTCGCCGGTGAGCCAAGCCACGCCCGTACGGTCGCGGGCGATCTGTACGGCGGGCTGCTCGACGCGCCGTTCCGGCTGCTCGTCGCCGAGACCGTCTCCGCCTCGTCCCGGGTGCACGCGGATGTGCACGCGCCTCTGCCGCCGGAACCGGCCGCGGATCCCGCGGCCGAGGAGGACCCGCTGGTCGCCCTGGCCGATGTGGTCGAAGCCGCGGCCGCGCACTCCGGTGAGGCGGTCCTGGTCGTGCCGGACGGGGGCGACCGGCTCGTGGTGCTCATGACCGACGGGGGAGCGGCGGCGTCGGCGTGCGTCGAGCACACGCGTCAGCTGGAGACGGCGCGTGCGGCGGGGCGCGACCAGCCCGCGCCCGAGACCGACGACCTGGTGGTCGGTCTGTCCGCGCCGGCCGGTCCGATCGCCGCGGCGGCCGCGTACAAGCAGGCCGAGCAGGCGCTCTCGGTGGCCCGCCGCCGGGGTCGCTTCCTCGTGGAGCACGAGTCGCTTGCCGCGGGTTCGGTGCTTCCGCTGCTCGCCGACGATGCGGTACGGGCCTTCGCGGACGGGATGCTCCGGGCGCTGTACGAGCACGATGCGACGGGGCGCGGCGATCTGGTCGAGTCGCTGCGGGCGTGGCTGTCGCGGCATGGGCAGTGGGATGCGGCGGCGGCGGATCTCGGGGTGCATCGGCATACGTTGCGGTACCGGATGCGGCGGGTCGAGGAGATTCTGGGGCGGTCGCTGGATGATGCGGATGTCCGGATGGAGTTGTGGTTGGCGTTGAAGGCTACGGCGGCGGCGTCGGAGTAGTGGGTGCGTGCGGGGTGAGGTGCGGGTGCGTCTCGGTTGAGGTGGGGGCGCCTGCGGCGGGCTTTTCTCCCCGCCCCGCCC
>NZ_JAAKZW010000369.1 GCF_011044995.1 Streptomyces mesophilus
CGGGAGTTCTCTTTAGAGCGATGAGTTTGTGGGGGCCGGCAGGTCCAAGGGATCGGACAGGTCCATGGAATCGGACTTGTCCGAGGGATCGGCCACAAGGCAACGGACTGCGCCCAGGAGGAAGTATGACCACCGATTCGAGCAGTACGGTCACCCCACGGATCCTTGAAGTGCCCGGCGCGCGTCTGCATTACGAGGTGCGGGGGCGGGGGCAGGGGCCGCTCATCGCGCTGGTCGGGGCGCCGATGGATGCTGGGGCGTTCGCGCCGCTGGCGGATCTTCTCGCGGTCGACCACACCGTGCTCACCACTGATCCGCGGGGCATCAACCGCAGTGTGCTCGACGACCCCGAGCAGGACTCCACGCCGGAGCTGCGGGCCGACGATCTCTCCCGCCTTCTCAGCCACCTGGGCGCCGGGCCGGCCACCGTTCTGGGGTCCAGTGGTGGTGCGGTGACCGCACTGGCCCTGGCCCAGGCGCACCCCGAGCAGGTGCACATCGTCGTCGCGCACGAACCCCCGCTGGTCGAGCTGTTGCCGGAGCGCGAGAAGGTGCATGCCGAGACCGACGAGATCATCGCCACCTATCTCGCGGGCGATGTCATCGGTGCCTGGACCAGGTTCATGGCCCAGGCGAACATCGCCCTGCCCGAGGGTGCGATCGAGGGGATGTTCGGCGGGGAACGCGATCCGCGGCAGGTCGCGGACGAGCGCCGCTGGTTCGCCCACGAGCTGCGGGCGACCACCCACTGGCGGCCCGACCTGGACGCCCTGCGGTCCATCAGTGCCCGCATGGTGGTCGGCATCGGCGACGACTCGGACGGAGAGGAATGCGACTTCACATCGCGGGCTCTCGCCGAGGCGCTGGGTATCGAGCCGACGCGGTTCCCCGGTGGGCACACCGGGTTTGCCGAAGACCCGGGGGCTTTCGCCACGCGGCTGCGTGAGTGGCTCCGCCCGGAGCGGAGTCAGGGCTGACACCGGGAACGGCTCGGCGGGGGCGGCCGGTTGCCCGTCTTACGGCGAGCAGCCGACCGCCCTCGCTGCGGGATGAGCGCCCGGCGAATGAGGAAGCGCCCGTCAGAAGCCGAGCGGCTCGCGGAGCAGGAGGACCGTGGCGCGGCCGGGGTGGGGTTCGGCGTTGAGGATGAGGAGTTTGTTCAAGGCGCTGGGGACTCCGTAGGCCTCCAGGGCGCGTTCGTTCTCCAGGGGCAGGCAGTGGTCTTCGATGCGGCGCAGTGCCGTGGGGAGGTCGGGGACCACCTTCTGTGCGCCGATGATCAAGATCATGTGGGGCGCCGCGCCCGCGTAGCCCGCCAGTTGGCTGCCGCTGGCCGAGGCGGCCACCAGGGAGCCGGTTTCGGTGACCGCGGCGACGCTGCCGACGATGACGTCGGGGGTGGCGACCATCCGCCACATCTCGGTCAGTTGGGTGGAGCGGTCCATGGACCTGCTGCGCGCCTTGACCGAGTCGTAGCGTCCGCTGTTGTTGATGTCCTCGTCGATGCCCGTCAGGCGGAGGGTTTCGCTGGCACCGGTGAAGACGGTGGCGCCTTCCGGGATGAGGTCGCGGACGCGATCGCGTGCGGCGGCGCTGTCGTCGAGGATCTCGACGGCGAAGTTGCGCTCCTTCAGCGCCGCTGCGGTCCGCTCCAGGGTGTCGGGGGAAGCCGGCGAGGTGAACGGGGTGGCCGGAACAGTGGTGGACATGGTGCCTCCTGCGTAGCGGTGGGTGGTCGGGGCGATGGATGGTCGCGTGCGGTCCTCACCGGTACGACAACGCGGCCCGCCGGAATGTGAGGCGAGACGGAATGTGGAGCGAGGTGGAATGTGGAGCGAGGTGGAATAGCGACGCGGCTTTGTCACATCCGCGATCCCTGTCTCGTCGGAGGGAGGACGGCAACCGCGGCAACGGGACGGGTGACGCGATGGGCGACGGGATGGGCAGCACGGGGACGGGGACGAGGTATGGACCGGCCGATCCGGACTTGAGCGGTGTCATCGGCGAGCGGCGCCAGTTGACCAACATCGCCTACCGGCTGCTCGGTTCACTGGCCGACGCCGAGGACGCCGTACAGGAGGCCTACGCCCGGTGGTACGCGATGACGCGCGCCGAGCGGGAGGCCGTCTCCTCCCCCGGCGCCTGGCTGACCACGGTGACCAGCCGCGTCTGCCTCAACCTGCTCGGTTCGGCGCGGGCAAGGCGCGAGACGTACGTGGGCGAGTGGATCCCCGAGCCGCTGCCCGACGGGATCGAGTGGGGCACGGCGCGGGCCGGGGGCGCCGCAGCGGATCCGGCCGACCGGGTCACCCTCGACGAGTCGGTCGGCATGGCCTTCCTCGTGGTGCTGGAGGCGATGACGCCGGCCGAGCGGGTCGCCTTCGTCCTGCACGACGTCTTCCGCTACTCCTTTGCCGAAGTGGCGCGGATCGTCGGCCGTACACCGGCGGCCTGTCGCCAGCTGGCCTCGTCGGCCCGGCGCCGTATCCGCGCCGCGGAATCCGCGGCACCTCCGAGGAACCGGCAGGCCGAGATCCTCAGGGATTTCCGGCGGGCGTGGGAGGCCAAGGACATCGGCGGACTTGTCGGCCTGCTCGATCCCGAGGCCACGGCGATCGCCGACGGCGGCGGTCTCGTCCAAGCCGTGGAGGTACCCATCGTGGGCGCCGAGCGGATCGCGAGCGCCTGCGTCGGGATCGCCGAACGGGTGGAGCTGACGCTTCTCGAGCGTACGGTCAACGGTCAGCCGGGCCTGGTGAGCGTGCAGGACGGCGTCACGGTGGCGGTGCTCGCCTTCGAGATCGTCGACGACCGGATCCGCCGCATCTGGTCGGTGCGCAACCCCGAGAAGCTGCGGTCCTGGACGGAGGCCTGACGGCGGGCACGAGCAGCAGAGGCGGCCAGGACCACCCCCGTGGGTCCTGGCCGCCCGCTGCGGTGAGGGGCTCGGGGCCGGGCCTCAAGCTCCTCACCTCATCCGAGACGCAGCCGGACCGTGTCCGGTTCTCGCGGGGCCGATCGAGTTCCGTACCGAAGTACTCGGCACTGCCCCTAGTTCCGTACCGAAGTACTCGGCACTGCCCCTAGTTCCGTATCGGCGTACTCGGCACTGCCCCGAGTTCCGTACCGGAGCACTCGGCAAGGCCCGTGCATCCGGCCCGGGTGACGGGATCACCCGCCCCGTGGCACACTTCTGACGTTCCGTCAGATCCGGTGCCGGGGAGGGGTCATGTCTCGTACACGCACACCAGTGGTGGCCGATTGGTTCAGTGGCGAAGGGGAGGACTTCCGGCTGCTCGGTACGCGATGTGGCGCCTGCGGATCGGTCTTCTTTCCCCGTGAGGACTCCTTCTGCCGCAACCCGGGCTGCACGGGCGGCGAGCTGGCCGAGGTCCCGTTGTCCAAGCGCGGCCGCATCTGGTCGTACACCGACGGGCGTTACCGGCCGCCCCTCCCCTACGTATCCGATCCGGACGCCGAGTGGGAGCCGTACACGCTGCTCGCCGTGGAGCTCGAGGACGAGCGCATGGTCGTGCTCGGGCAGGCGGTGCCCGGGGTGACCACGGCCGAGCTCGAAGTGGGGATGGAGGTCGAGGCCGTGCCCGGCGTACTCAACGAGGAGGCTGGCACGACCTGGACGACCTGGCACTTCAAGCCGGTGAGCGCACGATGAGCCGGGACGTGGCGGTCCTCGGCGCCGGGATGCACCCGTGGGGCAAGTGGGGCCGGAGCTTCATCGAGTACGGAACGATCGCGGCGCGCACGGCACTTGAGGACGCTGGAGTCGACTGGCGCGATGTGCAGTCGATCGTCGGCGCGGACACCGTGCGCGGTGGCTACCCCGGATATGTCGCCGGGGCCACGTTCGCCAAGGCGCTGGGCTGGCAGGGTGCGCGGGTCACGAGCGTGTACGCGGCGTGCGCCTCGGGCGCGCAGGCCATCAACACCGCCCGTACGCAGATCCTTGCGGGGCTCGCCGACGTGGTGCTCGTGGTCGGTGCGGATGCCGCGCCGAAGGGCTTCTTCCGGCCCGCGGGCGGCGACCGGCAGGACGATCCGGACTGGTTGCGCTTCCGGGTGCTCGGTGCCACCAACCCGGCGTACTTCGGCCTGTACGCGCGGCGCCGGATGGCGTTGCACGGGGACACACTCGAGGACTTCGCGCAGGTCAAGGTGAAGAATGCGGCGTCGGGTGCGCTCAATCCGTATGCCCGGTACCGCAAGACGGTGACGGCGCAGGACGTCGCGGCCTCCGCGGTGGTGGCCGATCCGCTGCGGCTGCTCGACATCTGCGCCACCTCCGACGGAGCGGCGGCCCTTGTGCTGTCCAGCATGGACTTCGCCCGTCGGCACGGGCAGGCCGACCCGGTGCGGATACGGGCGGTCTCGACGGTGACGCCGCAGTACCCGCAGACGGTGCTCGATCTGCCGGACATCGCCACGGATTCGGCCGCGGCCGTCCAGCCGCCCGAGCGGACCTTCCGCGCCTCGATCGCGCACGCCGCGTACGAGGAGGCCGGGATCGGGCCCGAGGAGTTGTCGCTCGCCGAGGTCTACGACCTGTCCACGGCTCTCGAGCTGCAGTGGTACGAGGACCTCGGGCTGTGCGGTGAGGGTGAGGGGGCCAAGCTGCTGCGCGAAGGGGTGACCTCTCCCGGGGGCCGGGTGCCGGTCAACTCCAGTGGTGGGCTTGCCTCGTTCGGCGAGGCGGTACCGGCGCAGGCGATCGCGCAGGTCTGCGAGCTGACGTGGCAGCTGCGGGGGGCGGCGGGTGAGCGTCAGGTGGACGGGGCGCGGGTCGGGATCACCGCGAATCAGGGGCTGTTCGGGCACGGGTCCGCGGTGGTTGCGGTGCGGTGACGCTGTGGAGGGTCGGGG
>NZ_JAAKZW010000036.1 GCF_011044995.1 Streptomyces mesophilus
CAGGTGGCCGCTCCCCCGGCGCCTGCCCCCGCGGCCGCGCCCGACCTGACCAAGCCCGAGAACAACGAGAACGGGGCCGCCCGATGAGTAGCCCGATGACAAACCAGCCCCCGCAGGCCGCCCCCGCCCCGATGCAGCAGGCACCCATGCAGCAGGCTCCGGCGCAGTGGCAGGGCGCGCCTGCCGCGACCTACACCTCGCCGATCCCGATCCGCTCCACGCACCTGGGCCACGCCCTCGCCTCCGAGTGGACCAAGATCCGCTCGGTGCGCTCCACGATGTGGACGCTGGGCGTGATGTTCCTGCTCGTCCTCGGTATCAGCACGATGACCGCCGTCGGTCTCTCCGGCTCCACCTACGCCGAGATCCCGCTGCTCTCGGGCGGGTTGTTCGGCCTGATGCTCGGCCAGATCTGCATCGTGACGCTCGGCGTCCTGGTGATCACGTCCGAGTACGGCACGGGCATGATCCGTACGACGATGACCGCCTGTCCCGCGCGCGGCCGGGTGCTCGCCGCGAAGGCGATCGTCTTCTTCTCGCTGTCGTTCACGATGACGCTGGTGGCCACCACGCTCACCGCGCTGATCCAGTCGGCGATGCTCGGCGGCAAGTCACCGGGCGAGTTCTCCACGCTGCCGAAGGACTCGATCGTCAACGGCGAGGTCGTCGCCACCACCAACGAGTGGCTCGACGCGACCGTGGGCGCCTCGCTGTACGTCGCGCTGCTCGGTCTGCTCGCCCTGGCCGTCGGCGCGGTCCTGCGGCACTCGGCAGGTGCGATCACCACGATGCTCGCGGTCATCCTGCTGCCGCTGCTGCTCGCCCTGTTCATGCAGATGGAGAGCCTGCGCGACCTCCAGGAGGCGCTGATCGAGTACTCGCCCCTGAACGGTCTGGCGACCCTCTACCAGCTGCCCTTCATGGGCGACGAGGGCTCGGGCAGCGGCTGGGGCCTGCTCGGCATCCTGGCCTGTGTGACCGTCGCGGCGCTCGCGGGCGCTTTCGCTCTCACCCACAAGCGTGACGTGTAACCCGCCGGTCAACAGCTGACCCGCCGGGGCAACTGCTCAGTATCTAGGCGCATTACGGGACCGCTGCACCTGCGAGGTGCGGCGGTCCCTCGCGTTCCAGCAGGCCTTGTGCCAGTGCCTGCGGTCGTCCACCCCGCCGTGCTGCGGCCAGGCCACCACATGCGGAACGCCGGACGGGATCTCCTGGTCGCAGCCCGGGCAGCGGTACGTCTTGCCGGCCGCACTCGCGCCCGCCACATGCCGTACGAGGTACTCCTCGCCCCGGTGGTGGTCCTGGTGCTCGAAGCCGCCGTACCGCGTCCCGTCGTCCTCGCCGCCGCCTCGGTCCGATCCGCCGGCACCTCTGCGAGGACGGGAACGGTTTTTGCGCGGGGACACCAGAACACCTCACCGGCTGACGTCGCAGGGACTGCGTGAATACGGACAGCGACCAAGCCTACGCGTCATCGGGCCGGGTACCCGTCCCGTACGAGGTATCGGGGCAGACCTACCACAAGGGCCCCGCCCGAGCGCACAACACAGCACATTCGGCCTGGTGCGCGGCGATCTCATACGACTGTGCTTATTGAAGAAAGTGGGCCAATCTTTATGCCAGGCCGTGCCTTTGGCACGTGTCAGGCGTTGTTGCCAGTAGGGGGAGTACCGCGTCGGCGCCAAGGAGGCAGGAGCAGCGATGCGTGTCGGAAGTTTTGTTCTTGCGGCCCAGTTCCCGGGCCAGGGCCAGGGGGAGGCCCTGCACCGTGCGGTGCGCAGTGCGGAGGTGGCCGAGGAGGCCGGGCTCGACTCGGTGTGGCTGGCCGAGCACCACTTCGTGCCGTACGGGGTCTGCCCGTCGGCCACGACCCTGGCGGCGCTGCTGCTCGGGCGCACCCGGCGGATCCGGGTGGGCACCGCGGTCAGCGTGCTGCCCACCCAGCACCCGGTGATGCTCGGCGAGCAGGCGGCGCTGCTGCACCTGACCAGCGGCGGCCGCTTCACGCTCGGTGTGGGGCGCGGTGGGCCCTGGGTGGACCTGGAGGTCTTCGGTGCGGGCATCGAGGCGTACGAGAAGGGCTTTCCGGAGTCGCTCGACGTGCTGCACCGGTGGCTGACCGAGCCGAAGGTCGGGGCCGCGGGTGAGCGCTATACGTTCCGTGAGGTCCCCGTCGTACCCCGGCCCGACGAGGCGCTGAGCGGGCCGTGCGGACCGGAGCTGATCCTGGCCTGCACCTCGCCGTCGAGCGTGCGGCTCGCCGCGGAGCGCGGTCTGTCGATGCTGCTCGGGATGCACATCGGGGACGAGGAGAAGGCCGAGATGGTCGGGCTCTATCGTTCCTGCGCCCTGGCGGCCGGCCGGACACCGGACGAGATCGCCGCGGCGCAGCATGTGTCGGCGGGCGTGGCCCAGGTCGCGGACCGCACGGTGGAGGCGGCCGAGACACTCCTGAAGGCCATGCCCGGCTGGCTGAAGCAGGGCCTGGACGCGCATGTCACCGTGGACGGGCGCGAACGCAGGATGCGCGACCCGCTGGCGTACACCCGACTCCTGTGCTCGATCCACCCGGTGGGCACCCCGAAGCTGTGCGCGGACCGGCTCGCGGCGACGGCCGAGCGCACCGGGATCACCCGGTTCGCCCTGCTCACGGAGGGCTCGGGAGATCTGGACTCGACCGAGGAGAATCTGCGGCGGCTCGGGGCGGATGTCCTGCCCCGGCTCGTGTGAAGGCCGTTGTTCGTGTGACGGCCGTTGCTCGTGTGACGGCCGATGGGGGCTGCCGCCCCGGATACACCTCCCGCGTACGAGGCGGCAGCAACAGGCCTCAGCAGTCCCGCAGTTCAGGTGACTGGTTCAGCAGCTGGCCACGGATCGAGGTGAAGCGGGCCAGCCTGTCGTCGGCTTCGGGACCGACGGGGAAAACAGCGACACGGTGGCAGTTCTGGAATGCCAGACGCACCCCGAAGTGGCGCTGCAGAGCACCACGTATCGCATCACTGGCCAGCGCGCGCAGCAGCTGACCTCGTGCCTGCTCGCTGGGCGGCGGGGTCTGGTTGTCGGCGAACTCTCCTCCGTCGACCTCCAGCTGTGCCACCAACGAGCTGATCATCTCCCATGCGTACGGCAGGGATGTCCGGACGCAGTCGATGAATTCCGCTTCATCGACCTCGCCTCGCTCGGCCTGTTCCAACAGAGCCGGTGAGACGTCGAGCGACATGGGTTCTCCTCTCGCACCCCCGGGGAGCGGGGGCTGACGGATAGGGCCGGAAACCGCCTACGCAGCGTGCACGCGTCGCGACCTCCTGCTTCCACGGTAGGCAACGCATCGGGCGCGCACCAGGAGAAGGCGGCCACAACCGGCCAATAATCAACGGAGGTTGAACAGGGGCAAGCCGGGAGATTCCCCGGCACCCGGTACGGACCGCCGCTCGGTTTCCGGGGCGAATCGCGCGAACCCTGCCGCGTCGAGTAGCGTTGCCGACCATGCGTCTCGTCATCGCCCGCTGCTCCGTGGACTACGCGGGCCGGCTCACCGCCCACCTCCCGTCGGCCCCCCGCCTGATCCTCGTGAAGGCGGACGGCAGTGTCTCCATCCACGCGGACGACCGCGCCTACAAGCCGCTGAATTGGATGTCCCCGCCGTGCACCCTCAAGGAGGACGACGGCGTCTGGACGGTCATCAACAAAGCAGGCGAGAAACTGATCATCACGATGGAGGAGATCTTGCACGACTCCTCCCATGAGCTCGGGGTGGACCCCGGTCTGATCAAGGACGGCGTCGAGGCTCATCTGCAGGAACTGCTCGCCGACCGGATCGAGACCCTCGGCGAGGGCTACAGCCTGATCCGCCGCGAATACCCCACGGCCATCGGCCCGGTCGACATCCTGTGCCGGGACGCGGACGGCATGACCGTCGCGGTCGAGATCAAGCGGCGCGGCGAGATCGACGGTGTCGAGCAGCTCACCCGCTATCTCGAACTGCTCAACCGGGACCCGCACTTGGCGCCTGTACGCGGTGTCTTCGCGGCCCAGGAGATCAAGCCGCAGGCCCGTGTGCTCGCCACGGACCGGAACATCGGCTGCACCGTGCTGGACTACAACGCACTGCGCGGCATCGAGGACGACAAGCTGCGGCTGTTCTAGAGCCGCCACTCCCCTCGTACGAAGAAGAACGCCCCGTCTCCCGGAGGGTTGTCCGGGAGACGGGGCGTTCCTGTCGTGTCAGGCGCTTCAGATGACGCCGCTCGTGCTGTCGGCCGGGCTGCTGGCGGGACCGCTCGCCGACTCGCTCTTGGACGGGCTGTTGGACACCGGGACGCTGGCCGTGTCCGAGGTGGCGGGCGGCGGCGGGTCCTCCGTGGTCGGCGGAGGCGTGGTCGGCGGCTCGGTGGTCGGGGGCTCCGAAGTCTCCGGCGGTTCGGAGGACGTCGGCGGCTTGGACGAGGTCGGCGGCTTCGTGGTCGGCTTGTCCGTCGGCTTCGTCGTCGGCTTGTCGCTGCCGCTCGGCTTGTCCGTCGGTTCGTCGCTCGACGCGGGCGGAGTCGGATCGTCCGACGTGCCCACGACGCCGTCCTCACCGGGATCGGCGGGCCGCTTCGTGGACGCGGCCTCGTCGTCCTTGTCCGGCTGGTCGGCGGGCAGCCCGTCGCCGTCGCCCTGCTCGCTGGCGGTCTGGTTGGGGCGCACCCGGTTCGAGGGGTCCTCGTCCGAGGTCGCCCCGAGCGTCACCACCGTGCCGAGCACGGCCGCGAGCAGCGCGCCCGCACCCGCCGCGACCAGATTGCGCCGGGTGCCGCTGAGCACCGCACGGCCCGCTCCGCTCTTCGGCCGCCGGGCACCCGGCACAGGCGCGGGCTGACGGCTGATCAGCGTCGGCGGCTCGGGGTCGGGTCCTGGCAGCGCGAACGCCGCCGGTACGCCGCCGGGCGGAGAAGCGGACTCCTCGTAACGGGCGTCCGGCACCTCTTCGCCGGCCGAGGTACGGCCACCGTGCAGTACGCCCCCGGAACGGTCGGCCACGAGGGCCAGCGCCCTGCGTCCCGCGACGGTGCCGCGCTTGTCGGCGAGCGCGCCGCGCAGGCCGATGGAGGCCTCGAGCTCGGCCCGGGCCCGGTCGAGTTGGCCGCCGAGGAGCGCGAGTATCCCCAACTCGTGGTGGAAGTACGCCTCTTCGGCCACCTCTCCGGCCAGGCGCGCAGCCTCCTGGCCGGCCCTGAGCGCCCGCTCCCACACGCCCCAGTCGAGCCCGGCGGCATAGGCCGGCGCCGCGGTGCGGGCGAGCAGGACGGCGGAACTGGTGTGGCCCGGGTCCGTCGAGCTCAGCAGGATCGCGAGGGCCGCGAGCGCGGCCTCCGCCTCGGCTGCGGCCCGTTCGGGCGTGACCGAGGGGTGCCCGGCCCACCAGGAGTAGTGCTGGGCCGCGGTGTGCGCGAGCTCCGCGCGCTCCTCGGCGGTGTCGGCGTATCCGGCCGCGGTCAGCTGGGCCTGGACGCCCGCGGCGAGCCGCCAGCGCGAGGCGACGGGCGTGACGAGCGCGACGGCGGCGAGCTCACCGAGCGCGGCGTCCGCGTGGGTGTCGCCGACGAGGGCGGGCAGATGGGCCTGGTGCGGCACCTCGCCGCCGAGTGAGACGGCGAACTTCAGGGTGGTACGGGCCGCTTCGCTGAGCCGCGAGGCGAGCAGCCTGGCGGGTGCGGCGCCCTCGGCAAGGGTCGGCAGCGGTACGTCGTGGCCGTCCTCGGCGTCGAAGGGCGCGTCGACGGGAGCGTCGGCGAAGTACCCGTACTCGTCGAAGGCCGCCGGGTCGGCGCGCAGCAGGTCGCGCTGGCGGAGCAGGGCACCGGCCTGCACGAAGCGCAGCGGCAGGCCCTCGGACTCGAACCAGAGGTCACCGGCCCAGCCGGCCTCGTCGTCGGTGAGCGCGCGGCCCACCGCGCGCTCCAGGAGTTCGAGTCCCGAGCTGCGGCTGAGCCCGCCGAGGAAGACCTCCTCGATGTGCGAGTCGCCGGACGGCGCGGCCACCTCGGGCGTCGCGGCAAGGAGGAAGGCGCACTCGGGAGTGGCCTCGAGGAACTCGTCGAGCGCGCTGCCGCCGAACTCCAGGTCGTCGACGACGACCACGGCGCCGATGTCACGTATGAGATCGAGGACTTGGGCGCGGTCGGGGCGGTACAGCGGTGACTTGTAGACGGCCGCGTACAGGTCGAAGAGCAGGTCGGCGGAGCCGCGCTTGTGCCCGTTCAGACGTACGACGCCGTCGGGTGCGAGGTCCAGGCAGTCCTCGGCGACGGTGTCGAGCAGCGCGGTGCGGCCGGAGCCGGACGGCCCCGTGAGACGGACGGAGCGGCCGCGGGCGAGCAGCCGCACGAGTCGCTCGCGCTCGTCCTGGCGCTCGAGCAGGACGCGGCGAGGCTGTTCGGGTCCCGGCGGCACCGGCGGCTTGGCCGCGCGGGTCAGCTCGGTGCGCTCGGCGAGCGTGAACTTGACCGGCCGCGGCGGAAGTTCGAGCGGCGGGCAGGGTTCGATCTCGCTGCCGTCCACGGGATTCACCGTGAGCAGGAAGTCGCCCGAGACCAGCTGCACGGTGCGCGCGGGCACAGGGCTGCCGAAGTCGGGTGTGATGGCGTCACGAGGCGGGCGCTGTGGCGCGCCACCGCCTGCTGCGTCGGATCGGTCCTCGTCGTGACCGAAGTCTTGCGGTCCCCGGTTCATCGGGTCCATGGTCAAAGCCCCCCAAAAGCGGATGTGCCTTGGCTTCCCCGGCCTTTCGCACACCACACTGTCGCTTCTGGTCCGGTGCTCTCTTGTTGAGTGAGCGACCGAACCTTAGACCTTCGCTCAGTATCTCCGAACCGCCGGGGTGCCGCGCCGTCCGGGACGTCACAGTCTCGTGAGGATTGCGTACCTGTCGACCGGTGTGCCGGACCCCTAAGGGAGGTGCCACAGCCCAGGTTTCCCCCCGGCATGGCTACAGCGGATGCGCCCCGATGCCGCCCTCGATCGCGAGGATCCGGTGCAGCCGCGTGGCCACCAGGAGGCGCTGCATCTGCGGCGGCACATTGCGCAGGACGAGCCGTCGGCCGCAGCGGCCGGCCTGGCGGTGCGCGCCCATGATCACGCCGAGCCCGGTGGCATCGAGCGCGTCGAGGCTCGCGAGGTCGAGGACGAGATCGCCCGCCCCTTCGTCCAGGGCGGAGTGCAGCACGGTCCGGGCGTCCGCCGCGCTGCGGACGTCGAGGCTGCCCCCGACGGCCAGCTCGGCGTGGTCGCCCCTGATGTACATATGCGCTCCCCGGAGTTGGTCCTCGACCGTCTGGTTTCGAAGTGGACTCTCAACCCAACTGACTGGCTTACGGACGCAGAAGTTGCCGTCCGTAAGCGAACCGATACCCAATTCACTCGTGCGAGGGACACCGGCGCGGAATCCGGCAGAGGATCTCCGCGCCGGCCGGTGTCAGTTCACGTTCAGTGCTTGTAGAAGCCCTGACCGCTCTTGCGGCCGATGTCCCCGGCGTCGACCATCCGGCGCATCAGCTCCGGCGGCGCGAACTTCTCGTCCTGGGACTCGGTGTAGATGTTGCTGGTCGCGTGCAGCAGGATGTCGACGCCCGTGAGGTCCGCGGTGGCCAGCGGTCCCATGGCGTGTCCGAAGCCCAACTTGCAGGCGATGTCGATGTCTTCGGCGCTCGCGACACCCGACTCGTACAGCTTGGCGGCCTCGACGACGAGCGCCGAGATCAGCCGGGTGGTGACGAAGCCGGCGACATCGCGGTTGACGACGATGCAGGTCTTGCCGACCGACTCGGCGAACTCCCGCGTGGTGGCGAGGGTTTCGTCGCTGGTCTTGTAGCCGCGCACCAGTTCGCAGAGCTGCATCATCGGCACGGGCGAGAAGAAGTGGGCGCCCACGACCCGCTCGGGGCGCTCGGTGACGGCCGCGATCTTCGTGATCGGGATCGCGGAGGTGTTGGAGGCGAGCACCGCGTCGTCCCGCACGATCTTGTCGAGCGCCCGGAAGATCTCGTGCTTGACCTCGAGCTTCTCGAAGACGGCCTCGACGACGATGTCCGCGTCGGCGGCGCCTTCCAGCTCCGTGGTCGTGGTGATCCGGGCGAGCGCGGCCTCCGCGTCCTCGGCGGAGAGCCTGCCCTTGCTCACGAACTTCTCGTACGACTTCTTGATGCCGTCCGTGCCGCGGGTCAGGGCTTCGTCGGTGATGTCGCGCAGGACCACGTCCCAGCCCGCCTGGGCCGAGACCTGTGCGATTCCGGAACCCATGAGTCCGGCTCCGATGACGGCGAGCTTCCTGGCCACTGCGCGTTCTCCTGTCCCGCCGTACGCACGACGCTGTGCGTACCACGCTGTCCTTACGAACCGTTTACCGAGCTACCCGCCGGACACTAGCGGCCGTGAGACCGCGATGGGGTGCTACGAGATGCGCGTCACGCCCGATACGACGCACATCACACCGGGCCGGCCCATCAAGCGGTACGCACCGCGTAGTTGAGGACCTTTTCACCCAGGATTTCCTCGAGTTCGTCGAGCAGGCGCAGGGCCTCCCGGGAGACCTTCGCGGGGTCGTGGCCGGCGCACATCTCGCGCCCGATGAAGCCCATCACGGTCCCCTGGAGCCAGGCGAGCTGCCCGCCGACGAGCATCGGCAGCGGATCGTCGGGCGCGGCCCCGGTCTCCTCCCGCAGCGTGCCTTCGATGTCCTCGAGGGCCTCCTGCTGGATCCGCCACAGACGGGAGCGCAGGGCGGGGGCGTTCTCGATGACGCCCATGAAGGACGCGTACCCCTCCATCAGCCCGACGCGCGGCGAGACCGCCTCGACCTCGGCGCGGAACTCGCGCAGCACGGCACGGGCCGCGGACTCGCCCTTGTCGCGGGCGCGCACGAAGCGCGAGAGGCGGTCGACGACGCCCTTGGAACGGTCGAGGAAGAGGTCCTCCTTGGCGGGGAAGTAGTTGTAGACGGTGTTGACCGAGACGTCCGCGGCCTCGGCGATCTCGGCGATGGGCACGGCGTCGAAGCCGCGCTCCAGGAAGAGTCCGGTCGCGATGTCGGAGATCCGCTGCCGCGTCTCGCGCTTCTTGCGCTCCCGCAGCCCTTCGGGCTTCGCCTGCTCCTTGGCCATGACCTCATCGTAAGCCTTTCTGGTCTCCCTGAAATTTTGGGGAGGTTGCAAAATTTAAGTGACCCTGTTTTTCTGTACGGCATGGCAATCATCAGTACGGCCGGCCTGGCCCGGACCTTCCAGACCAAGCGGGGTCCGGTGGAAGCGGTCCGCGGGATCGACCTGACCGTCAAGGCGGGCGAGATCCTCGGCTTCCTCGGCCCGAACGGCGCGGGCAAGACCACGACCCTGCGGATGCTCACGACGCTGCTCGCCCCGACCGGCGGCGCGGCCACGGTCGCGGGCTGCGATCTCGTACGGGATCCAGCGGGCGTACGGGAGAAGTGCGGATACGTGGCGCAGTCCGGCGGCGTCGATCCGAACATCTCCGTACGCGAGGAGTTGGTCACCCAGGGCCGGCTCTACCGGCTGTCCAAGGCGGAAGCGGCCGCGCGCACCGAGGAGTTGGCCGCCGAGCTGGGCCTGCGCGAGCTGCTCGACCGCAAGTGCGCGGCGCTCTCCGGCGGCCAGCGCCGCCGCCTCGACATCGCGATGGCGCTCACGCACCGGCCCGCGGTGCTCTTCCTCGACGAGCCCACGACCGGACTCGATCCGGCCGGGCGCGCCGATCTGTGGGACCTGGTGCGGGGGTTGCGCGACCGGCACGGCACCACGGTCTTCCTGACCACGCACTACCTGGACGAGGCCGATGCGCTCGCGGACCGCCTCGTCATCGTCGACCACGGCACCGTCGTCGCCGAGGGCACTCCCGCCGCGCTCAAGGAGCGGTACGCGGGGTCGGCCGGGGCGAGCCTGCAGGACACGTTCCTCGCGATCACGGGACGGGGTCCGGCTCCGGTCGACGCGACCCCGGTCGCCGTATAACCACCCGCTCTCCCCCAGCCGAGGACTCCCCATGCTGCTCCACGACACCGCGATCATCTTCGGGCGCTACGCCCGCCAGACCCTCTCCTCCAAGTTCCAGATCCTCTTCGGTCTGCTGATGCCGCTGCTCTATCTGTTCTTCTTCGGCCCGCTCCTGACCGGTCTGCCCCTCGGCTCCGAGGGCAGCTCGTGGCAGGTCCTGGTGCCCGGGCTGCTGCTTCAACTCGGCCTGTTCGGCGCCTCGTTCTGCGGCTTCGGGATCATCGTCGAGAAGACGTACGGCGTGGTGGACCGGATGCGCGTCACTCCTGTCAGCCGGCTCGCGCTGCTGCTCGGCCGGGTGCTGCGCGACGCGCTGCTCTTCGCGTTCCAGTCGGTGCTGCTCGTACTCGCCGCCCTGGCGATGGGACTGCGCGCGCCCCTGGCCGGCCTCCTCATCGGCTTCGCCTTCGTCGGCCTGCTCTCGATGTCGCTCGCGTCGCTGTCGTACGCGCTGGGCATGAAGGCGAACACCCCGACCGAGTTCGGCCCGGTGATCAACGCGCTCACCATGCCCGCGATGCTCCTGTCAGGACTGATGCTGCCGATGGCGCTCGCGCCCGGCTGGCTCGACGTCCTCTCGCACTTCGTGCCGCTGCGCTATCTCGTGGACGCGGTCAGGGCGGCGTACGTGGGTGACTTCGCGAGCACGCAACTGCTGTACGGAACGATCGCGGCCCTCGCGCTGTCCGCAGTCTCCGTGACGATCGGCACACGGCTGTTCGCCAGGGCCGGAGCCTGAACGGCTGGGCGTAGTCTCGGCTCATGGTCAATCTGACGCGCATCTACACCCGTACCGGCGACAAGGGCAGCACGGCCCTCGGCGACATGAGCCGGACGCAGAAGACCGATCTGCGGATCTCGGCCTACGCCGACGCCAACGAGGCCAACGCCGTACTCGGCACCGCGCTCGCGCTCGGCGGCCTGGACGACGAGGTCAAGAAGGTACTCGTCCGGGTGCAGAACGACCTGTTCGACGTGGGCGCCGATCTGGCGACGCCCGTCGTGGAGAACCCGGAGTTCCCGCCGCTGCGCGTCGAGCAGTTCTACATCGACCGGCTCGAGGCGGACTGCGACCACTTCAACGAGCAGTTGGAGAAGCTCCGTTCGTTCATCCTGCCCGGCGGTACGCCCGGCGCCGCGCTCCTGCACCAGGCCTGCACGGTGGTACGGCGGGCCGAGCGCTCCACGTGGGCGGCCCTGGAGGTGCACGGCGAGACCATGAACCCGCTCACCGCCACCTACCTCAACCGCCTCTCCGACCTCCTGTTCATCCTGGCCCGTACGGCCAACAAGGAACTCGGCGACGTGCTGTGGGTGCCGGGTGGTGAGCGGGACTAGTCCCTGCGTCGTGCCCTACGCGGTGGCGTAGTCGCCGAGCGAGGGTTCGAGCAGATCGAAGGCGACCGCGGCCTCCGCGGTGACCACTTCGGCGATACGGGAGTTGTCCTCGCCGGCCAGGGTCAGCTCCTGGATCCGCTGGAACAAGGTGCGGTGGACCGCACCGAACAGGGCCGCGGCGGCGCGCGGCGTGATGTCCCCCTCCCCCGCGGCCGTGGCCTTGGCCAGCGCCTCGGCAAGCGCCGCCTCACGCAGGTCGTGGAGATCGCGCAGCCTCGCCGTCAGGGTCGGGCTGTCGGCGATCATCCGCGAGAAGGCCGGCCCCGCGAATCCCGCGACGGGGCTCGCCTCGGCGGCCGCCGCCACGAATGCTCCGCGCAGGGCGACCAGCGCCGATTCACCGGGCTCCCGTCCGGTCACGATGGCGGCCAGCGAGGCGACGAAGGCGTCCTGATGGTCCAGGGCCAAGTCTTCTTTACGCGCGAAGTAGTTGGTCACCGTCTTCTTGGCGACCCGTGCGACCTCGGCGATCTCGGCGATGGTCGTCCGCTCGAAGCCCTGCTCGATGAAGAGGCGGGTGGCGTGGTCCGAGATGAGCTGCCGGGTCTCTTGCTTCTTCGATTCCCGCAGGCCGACGTGGGCGGCGGGTGCTGAGCTGTCAGTAGCCATGGAGCAATCTTACACTCGTAGCAATTTTATGTTGACACCCTGGCGCACCCCTGTATAAATTTACTCCCGTCGTAAGTTTTCCACGGCAGAACGAAGAACCGACGCCCGCTCGCCCCGAACCCGAGGAGAACCACCGTGCAGATCACCGCAACCACCGTCTCGCTCACCGTCGACGACGTCGCCGCCTCGCAGCGGTTCTTCACCGAGCACCTCGGGTACAGCGAGCAGGCCGCCGCCGAAGGGTTCGCCTCGCTGACCCGGCCGGACGCCGCGGCCGACATCGTGCTGCTCGCCCGGGGCATCGAGATACTGCCGCCCGAACAGCGCGACCAGCGCGCCTCCGGTCTGATCCTGGCGTTCACGCTCACCGGGATCGAGGGCGAGGAGAAGCGGCTGCGCGACGCCGGCGTGCAGATCACCATGCCGCTGCGCGAAGAGCCGTGGGGCGAGCGCCTGTTCCAGGTGACCGACCCCAACGGTGTCATCGTGCAGTTCGTCGAATGGGTGGCCCCGGCCATCCAGGTCGGCGACTGGGTGACCTCGGCGGCCGAATGACCACCGGGACCACCCCGTCGCACCCCGCCCGCGGCGGTCACTGCTTGGTGAGCTCACGCTCCCGGCCGGTGGCCGCCGCGGTCCCGTTCGCGGGCGCCTTCTTCGGGAACAGGGTGTAGGCGGCGGCGATGACCACGTTGATGCCGATCACGAAGACCATCTTGGCCTGCCACTGCTCCAGCGACGAGGTGTCGCCGTCCGACCCGACGTACCAGATCGCACCCTGGAGCAGCGCCATCGCGATCACCGCGGCCAGCACCCAGCGGGCGGCGAGCTTCCACTCGTGCACCGCACGGGCCATGCCGTACTTGGGCGTGACCGGCGCCGGTCCGCCCGCGAAGCGGTGGGCGACACGGACGTCCACCCACTTGATCGTGTAGTGGCCGAGCGCGATCGAGTAGCCGATGTAGACGGCCGCGAGACCGTGCTTCCAGTCCGGCTCGGCGCCGTTCCTCAGATCGATCGCCGTGACCACGAAGAGCACCACTTCGAGCAGCGGCTCACAGAGCAGTACGGCGACACTGGCGCGCGGCATCTTCGCCCAGTAGCGCAGGGCGAGACCTGCGGCGAGCAGCACCCAGAAGCCGACCTCGCAGATGATGATGAGCGTGACGATCACGGGACTCTCCTCTCGGCTGCTTCAAGCCTCCCGTGCGCATCGGCCCGCATCATCGTCGGCGGTGACGAACCGCGAGTACATCGAAGGATGCAGTGCGGCTTCGGCCCGTATACGGAGGTCCGGGCGCCGGGGGCCATGTTGGATGGGCACATGAACCGAGCACACCCGCATCTGCACGACGTGCTGATCGCGGTGATCAGCCTTGCCTTCGGGGTGTTGTTCTGGGCCTTCGGGCTCTACATGAACCTCTCGGGCCACTGGGTTCTGCACGGCAGCTGGGTGCTGCTCCCCCTGACCGCGATGGCGGCCCTGGAGGTCTTCCGGCGGACCCATCCGCGTACGGTGCTCCTGCTCGGCGTGCTGGTGTTCGCGGCGGACCAGTGCACACAGGGCAATCTCGCCACGACGTCCATGTTCGCGGATCTGATCTACGCCGCCGTCCTGTACGGGGACGACGGGACCGCCCGCCGCATCCCGGTGATCACCGGTGTGCTCACGGCGGTGTCGACGCTGGCCTTCGTGCTGCTCCTTCGCGAGCCCGAGGCGCTGCTGCTCGGCGCGCTGGTCGCCCTGGTCACCCTCACCCCTGCCATCACCGGCTCCGCCGTACGCAACCACCGCAAAGCCGCCGAAGCCGCCGAGCTGCGGGCCGAACAGACCGCCCTGCTCGCCGAGATGGACCGCACCCAGGCCGTCACCGCCGAACGCGCCCGGATGGCCCGCGAGCTGCACGACATGGTCGCCAACCACCTCTCCGCGATCGCCATCCACTCCACGGCCGCGCTCTCCCTCGACGACCCGAAGACCACCCGCGACGCACTCGCCGTGATCCGCGAGAACAGCGTCGAAGGTCTCGCCGAGATGCGCCGGCTCATCGGCATCCTGCGCGACGACAGCGGCGACCTCGAACCGGCCGCCGCGCCCACCCTGGACGGCGTCGGCGCCCTGATCGAGCAGGCCCGCACCAACGGCCTCGACCTTGCCCTCGAGGACACCCGCCCGCCCGGCTCCACCCTGCCCGCACCGGTGGAGCTGGCCGCGTACCGCATCGTGCAGGAGTCCCTGACCAATGCGCTCAAGCACGCCGCGCAGGGTGACGTACGCATCCGGCTCGCCCAGGCGGACGGCCTGTTGACCGTCGAGATCACCAGCCCCATCGGCCCCACCGAAGGCCCGCGCGCCCCCGGCTCGGGCGCCGGGCTGGTGGGGATGCGGGAGCGGGCCGCACTGCTCAAGGGCTCCTTCACGGCAGGTCCGGCGCCCGAGGCGTACGGCAAGATCTGGCGCGTACGGGCCGAACTCCCCGTAACAGAAGGAGAATCCGCATGACCGAGCCGGCCCCCGAAGGCGCACTCCCGATCCGCGTCCTGGTCGCCGAGGACCAGTCCGCCGTACGCGCCGGGCTTGTCCTGATCCTGCGCAGCGCCCCCGACATAGAGGTGGCCGGTGAGGCCGCGGACGGCGAGCAGGCGGTCGCGCTCGCCCGTGAACTGCGCCCGGACCTGGTCCTGATGGACATCCAGATGCCCCGTCTCGACGGCGTCTCGGCCACCCGCCAGGTGGTCTCCGAAGGCCTCGCCGACGTGCTCGTGCTCACCACCTTCGACCTCGACGAGTACGTCTTCGGCGCACTGCGCGCGGGCGCCTCGGGTTTCCTCCTGAAGAACACGGAGGCCAAGGACCTCCTCGCGGCGGTCCGTACGGTCGCGCGCGGCGAGGGTCTTATCGCGCCCGCGGTGACCCGCCGGCTGATCGCGGAGTTCGCCGCCAAGCCCGTACGGGGCACGGGCACCGCGCACGATCCGGCGATCCTCGACGCGCTGACCCGGCGCGAGCGCGAGGTGCTCTCCTGCCTCGGCCAGGGCCTGTCCAACGCCGAGATCGCGGAACGTCTGGACATGGCCGAGGCCACCGTGAAGACCCATGTGAGCCGGCTGCTCGGAAAGCTGGAGCTGCGCAGCAGGGTCCAAGCCGCGGTTCTGGCCCAGGAGTTGGGCGTCTGATCCGAGGCCGAACGCACTTCGGAAACTTCCTACCGAAATCGGCTGGAACTCAACTCCGCAGTGGTCCAGACCTATTGACGTAAGGTCCAGACCTTTCTACGCTCACCTCACTTCGCGGTGAGCACATGCCCCCTCGTGCTCAGGGCAGCGCAGGTCCCACCCCCCTTTCCGGACCTCACGTCAGGAGGCGCGATGCGCTTCAGACCCACCCCCCGGGTACGCCACAGACTGATCGCAGGGCTCACGACCCTGATCCTCCCCTTCGCCGCACTCGTCGGCCTCTCCACCCCCGCCGCGGCCGCCGAAGCCACCGCGACCTACACCAAGTCCCAGGACTGGGGCACCGGCTTCGAAGGCAAGTGGACCGTCAAGAACACCGGTACCGCGTCCATATCCTCATGGACCGTCGAATGGGACTTCCCGTCCGGCACCTCGGTGACCTCCGGCTGGGACGCGGACTTCACCAGCTCGGGCACCCACTGGACCGCCAAGAACAAGTCGTGGAACGGGACGCTCGCCCCCGGCGCCTCGGTCACCTTCGGGTTCAACGGCTCGGGCGCCGGCTCCCCCTCCAACTGCAAGCTCAACGGCGCCAGTTGTGACGGCGGACCCACCGTCCCCGGTGACAACCCGCCGAGCGCGCCCGGCACCCCCACCGCCTCCGACATCACCGACACCTCGGTGAAGCTGAGCTGGAGCGCGGCCACCGACGACAAGGGCGTCAAGAACTACGACGTGCTGCGCGACGGTTCCGTCGTCGCCACCGTGACGGGCACGAGCTACACCAACACCGGCCTGAGCGCCGGCACCGACTACTCGTACTCGGTCAAGGCCCGTGACACCGCCGACCAGACCGGACCGGTCAGCGGCGCCCGCGCGGTGCGCACCACCGGCGGGGGCGGCGAGCCCGAGCCCGGCGACAAGGTGAAGCTGGGCTACTTCGTGGAGTGGGGCGTCTACGGACGCAACTACCACGTCAAGAACCTGGTGAGCTCCGGCTCGGCGGCGAAGATCACGCACATCAACTACGCCTTCGCCAACGTCAAGAACGGCCAGTGCACGATGGACGACTCGTTCGCGGCCATCGACAAGGCGTACACGGCCGACCAGTCCGTGGACGGCGTCGCCGACACTTGGGACCAGCCGCTGCGCGGCAACTTCAACCAGCTGCGCAAGCTGAAGGCCAAGTACCCGCACATCAAGATCCTGTACTCGGTCGGCGGCTGGACCTACTCCGGCGGCTTCGGCCAGGCCGCGCAGAACCCGGCCGCGTTCGCCGAGTCCTGCTACAAGCTGGTCGAGGACCCGCGCTGGGCCGATGTCTTCGACGGCATCGACATCGACTGGGAGTACCCCAACGCCTGTGGTCTGACCTGTGACACCAGCGGACCCGCGGCCTTCAAGAACGTCATGTCCGCGCTGCGCACCAAGTTCGGCGCGAACAACCTGGTCACCGCTGCGATCACGGCCGACGCCACCTCGGGCGGCAAGATCGACGCCGCCGACTACGGCGGCGCAGCGCAGTACTCGGACTGGTACAACGTGATGACGTACGACTTCTTCGGCGCCTGGGCCAAGACAGGGCCGACGGCTCCGCACTCCCCGCTCACGCCGTACACCGGGATCCCGCAGGACGGCTTCACGTCCTCGCAGGCCATCGCCAAGCTGAAGGCCAAGGGCGTACCGGCCTCGAAGCTGCTGCTCGGCATCGGCTTCTACGGCCGGGGCTGGACGGGCGTCACGCAGGCTGCACCCGGCGGCACCGCGACCGGTCCCGCCGCGGGTACGTACGAGGCCGGGATCGAGGACTACAAGATCCTCAAGGGCAAGTGCCCGGCGAACGGCACGGTGGCCGGCACGGCGTACGCGCACTGCGGCAGCGACTGGTGGTCGTACGACACTCCCGCGACCGTCGGCTCCAAGATGACCTGGGCCAAGAACCAGGGCCTCGGCGGCGCCTTCTTCTGGGAGTTCAGCGGAGACACCGCGAACGGCGAACTGGCCACCGCGATCCACAACGGTCTCGGCTAGCCCGCCCGCGGTCCGCTGACACCCGGACCGCACACAAACGAAGCCGGAGCAACGGGTCTGCCCCCTGTTGCTCCGGCTTCACTGTTCAGCGAACGCCCCTACGCCACGTTCACCCGCTGGCCGGGCGGCGCCGCCTCAAGCCAGGCGAGGAACCCGGTCAGCGCGTCCTCCGACATGGCGAGCTCCAGACGCGTACCGCGAAGCTTGCAGCCCAGCACGATCGCATCCGACAGCAGCGCGACCTCCTCGTCCCCGTCCGGGGAGCGACGGTCGACGACCTCGATGGCGGAGCGTTCGAGGACACGGCGAGGCCTCGGCGCGTACGAGAAGACGCGGAACCACTCGATCCGGTCACCGCTGTAGCGGGCGACCCCGTAGCTCCAGCCCTTGCCGGACGTGTCCCCGGCCTCCGGGGCGTCCCAGCGCAGGGAGCAGTCGAAGGTGCCGCCGGAGCGCTGGATCAGGCGTCGGCGCAAGCCGAACACGAACAACCCGACCAGGACCACGGCGACCACCAGGCCGCAGACAAGCAGAGCGAGGACCATGAGCACCGACCTCCTCGACTCGTCACGTTACGCAACCGACTTTGTCCCGCATTCACCTCAGCCGCGGCCGGTACTGGCGAAAACCAGTCCCGGCCGCGGCTGAGTCACGTACTCTCCGGCGTCGCCTCCGTCAGCCCGTGGCGACGGCGCGCAGACGAACGTCCGCGCGACGCTCGGCACCGGCGTCGGCATCCGACTTGGCGCGCTCAAGAGCGCGCTCCGCACGCTGGACATCGATCTCGTCCGCCAGCTCGACGATCTCGGCAAGCAGCGAAAGCTTGTTGTCCGCGAACGAGATGAATCCGCCGTGCACCGCGGCAACGACAGTCTCACCCGCACTCGTACGAATGGTCACCGGGCCCGATTCCAGCACACCGAGCAGCGGCTGGTGACCGGGCATGACGCCGATGTCGCCGGACGTGGTGCGCGCCACGACCAGGGTGGCCTCGCCGGACCAGACCTGGCGGTCGGCGGCGACCAGCTCGACGTGCAGCTCAGCAGCCAAGATGGCTCCTCGGGTCACCACCCGGCGGCTTCGCCGGGTGTTGGGTCAAATTCTAGTGGGCGTATCGCAGGGGGCGGGACGCACCCGCCCCCTGCCGAAGTCACATGGCTCACTCACGTGAGCCGGTGCTTCAGGAGACGCCCAGCTCCTTGGCGGCCTTCTTGAGGTCCTCGAGGCCACCGCACATGAAGAACGCCTGCTCCGGGAAGTGGTCGTACTCACCGTCGATGATCGCGTTGAAGGCTGCGATCGACTCGTCCAGCGGGACGTCCGACCCGTCGACGCCGGTGAACTGCTTGGCGACGTGGGTGTTCTGGGACAGGAAGCGCTCCACGCGACGGGCGCGCTGCACGACCAGCTTGTCCTCTTCGCCGAGCTCGTCGATACCGAGAATGGCGATGATGTCCTGGAGGTCCTTGTACTTCTGCAGGATCCCCTTGACGCGCATCGCGGCGTTGTAGTGGTCCGCCGCGATGTACCGCGGGTCGAGGATGCGGGACGTCGAGTCCAGCGGGTCCACGGCCGGGTAGATGCCCTTCTCGGAGATCGGACGGGAGAGAACCGTCGTCGCGTCGAGGTGGGCGAAGGTGGTGGCCGGAGCCGGGTCGGTCAGGTCGTCCGCGGGGACGTAGATCGCCTGCATCGAGGTGATCGAGTGACCACGGGTCGAGGTGATGCGCTCCTGGAGGAGACCCATCTCGTCGGCCAGGTTCGGCTGGTAGCCCACCGCGGAGGGCATACGGCCGAGCAGGGTCGAGACCTCGGAACCGGCCTGCGTGAAGCGGAAGATGTTGTCGATGAAGAACAGCACGTCCTGCTTCTGCACATCGCGGAAGTACTCCGCCATGGTCAGACCGGCAAGGGCCACGCGAAGACGGGTGCCCGGCGGCTCATCCATCTGACCGAACACAAGCGCGGTCTTGTCGATGACGCCGGACTCCGACATCTCCTCGATGAGGTCGTTGCCCTCACGGGTGCGCTCACCGACACCGGCGAACACGGAGACACCGTCGTGGTTGTTGGCGACGCGGTAGATCATCTCCTGGATGAGCACCGTCTTGCCGACGCCGGCACCGCCGAACAGGCCGATCTTTCCACCCTTGACGTACGGGGTGAGAAGGTCGATGACCTTGACGCCGGTCTCGAACATCTCGGTCTTCGACTCGAGCTCGTCGAAGTTCGGGGCCTTGCGGTGGATGCCCCAGCGCTCGCCCTCGTACTTCTCTTCGCTGTTCAGGACCTCGCCGAGGGTGTTGAACACCTTGCCCTTGGTGAAGTCGCCGACCGGCACCGTGATGGAGGCGCCGGTGTCGGTCACCGCGGCCTGGCGGACCAGACCGTCGGTGGGCTGCATCGAGATCGTGCGGACCACGCCGTCACCCAGGTGCTGGGCGACCTCGAGGGTCAGCGTCTTCTTCTCGCCGTCCTTGGCCGGGTCGGCGACCTCGACGTGCAGGGCGTTGTAGATGTCGGGCATCGCGTCGACGGGGAACTCCACGTCGACGACCGGGCCGATGACCCGGGCGACGCGGCCCGTAGCCGTGGCCGTCTCAGTTGTCGTCGTCATTACTTGTCACTCCCCGCGTTCGCGTCGGCCAGAGCGGCAGAGCCACCGACGATCTCGCTGATTTCCTGGGTGATTTCGGCCTGGCGGGCCGCGTTGGCAAGCCGGGAAAGGTTGTTGATCAGATCCCCGGCGTTGTCGGTGGCCGACTTCATCGCGCGGCGCGTGGCGGCGTGCTTGGAAGCAGCCGACTGGAGCAGCGCGTTGTAGATACGGCTCTCGACGTAGCGCGGCAGCAGGGCGTCGAGGACGTCCTCCGCCGACGGCTCGAAGTCGTAGAGGGGGCGGATCTCGTCCTTGGTGCCCGCCTCCTTCGCGACCTCTTCGAGGCTGAGCGGAAGCAGTCGGGCCTCGACCGCGTTCTGCGTCATCATCGAGACGAACTCGGTGTAGACGAGGTGGAGTTCATCCACACCGCCTTCCGCCGTCTCCTTCTCGATGGCCTCGATGAGCGGACCCGCGACCAGCTTGGCGTCGCCGTAGGCGGGCTCGTCCGTGAAGCCCGTCCACGACTCGACGACCTTGCGCTCACGGAAGTTGTAGTGCGCGAGACCACGGCGGCCGACGATGAACGAGTCGACCTCCTTGCCCTCGGCCCGCAACTTCTCGGTGAGCTGCTCCGCGGCCTTGATGGCGTTGGAGTTGAAGGCGCCGGCCAGGCCGCGGTCGCTCGTCAGGAGCAGAACAGCGGCCCGGGTCGGGTTCTCCGCCTCGGTGGTCAGCGGGTGCTTGTCGCTCGCACCCGTGGCCACCGCGGTGACCGCGCGGGTCAGCTCGGTCGCGTACGGCGTGGAGGCCGCCACCTTGCGCTGCGCCTTGACGACGCGCGAGGCGGCGATCATCTCCATCGCCTTGGTGATCTTCTTCGTCGCGGTGACGGACCGGATGCGACGCTTGTAGACCCGGAGCTGGGCTCCCATGAGTCAGGTCCCTTCCGTCGTCACTTGGAGACGTTGACGGCAGCCGGAGCGTCCTCGCCGATCAGCTTGCCGTCCGAGGTCTCGAACTGCTTCTTGAACTCGGTGATGGCGTCCGCGATGGCCGTGAGAGTGTCGTCGGACATCTTGCCGCCCTCCTTGATGGAGGTCATGAGGCCCTGCTCCTTGCGGTGCAGGTACTCCAGGAGCTCCTTCTCGAAGCGGCGGATGTCCTCGACCGGCACGTCGTCCATCTTGCCGGTGGTGCCGGCCCAGACGGAGACGACCTGGTCCTCGGTGGCCATCGGCTGGTACTGAGCCTGCTTGAGCAGCTCGACCATCCGCTGACCGCGGTCCAGCTGCGACTTCGACGCGGCGTCCAGGTCGGAACCGAAGGCGGCGAACGCCTCGAGCTCACGGAACTGGGCGAGGTCCACGCGGAGGCGGCCGGAAACCTGCTTCATCGCCTTGTGCTGCGCGGAACCACCGACTCGGGAGACGGAGATACCGACGTTCAGCGCGGGGCGCTGACCGGCGTTGAAGAGGTCCGACTCCAGGAAGCACTGGCCGTCGGTGATGGAGATGACGTTGGTCGGGATGAACGCCGAGACGTCGTTGGCCTTCGTCTCGACGATCGGCAGACCGGTCATCGAGCCCTTGCCCATCTCGTCCGAGAGCTTCGCGCAGCGCTCGAGCAGACGGGAGTGCAGGTAGAAGACGTCACCCGGGTAGGCCTCACGCCCCGGCGGGCGACGGAGCAGCAGGGACACGGCGCGGTAGGCGTCGGCCTGCTTCGAGAGGTCGTCGAAGATGATGAGGACGTGCTTGCCCTCGTACATCCAGTGCTGGCCGATGGCCGAACCGGTGTAGGGCGCCAGGTACTTGAAGCCCGCCGGGTCGGACGCCGGGGCGGCGACGATGGTCGTGTACTCCAGCGCGCCGGCCTCTTCGAGCGCACCACGCACGGAGGCGATGGTGGAGCCCTTCTGACCGATGGCGACGTAGATGCAGCGGACCTGCTTGTTCACGTCGCCCGAGCGCCAGTTGTCGCGCTGGTTGATGATCGTGTCGACGGCCAGGGCGGTCTTGCCGGTCTGACGGTCACCGATGATCAGCTGACGCTGGCCACGGCCGATCGGGGTCATCGCGTCGACGGCCTTGTAGCCGGTCTCCATCGGCTCGTGCACCGACTTACGGGCCATGACGCCCGGTGCCTGCAGCTCGAGGGCGCGGCGGCCGGTGGACTCGATCTCGCCGAGGCCGTCGATCGGGGTGCCGAGCGGGTCGACGACGCGACCCAGGTAACCGTCACCGACTGCGACGGAGAGCACCTCACCGGTGCGCTGCACCGGCTGGCCCTCCTCGATGCCGCTGAACTCGCCGAGCACGATGGCACCGATCTCACGCTCTTCGAGGTTGAGCGCAAGACCGAGGGTGCCGTCCTCGAACTTCAGCAGTTCGTTGGCCATGGCCGAGGGAAGGCCCTCGACCTTCGCGATGCCGTCGCCGGCAAGGCTGACCGTACCGACCTCCTCGCGCGAGGCCGCGTCCGGCTTGTACGCCTGGACAAAGTTCTCCAGCGCGTCCCGGATCTCCTCCGGCCGGATCGTGAGCTCCGCCATCTGGGTTCCCTGCTCTCCTTGTTGGGCCCGAAGTTTCACTTGGGGGGTGTTCCTGATCGGACTCCCCCCACAAAGAGGTGAATCCTCTGCACGGCCCAACCGGGCCGTCGGTATTACGTGTTGAGTTTGTGAGGTCAGCCGGTCACACGGCGGGCGGCGTCATCGATGCGGTCCGCGATCGAACCGTTGATGACCTCGTCGCCGACCTGCACCCGGATCCCGCCGAGGACCGAGGGGTCCACGTCGAGGTTGAGGTGCATCTCGCGGCCGTACAGCTTGGCGAGGGCACCGCCCAGGCGCTGCTTCTGCGCGTCGGACAGCGGCACCGCCGAGGTCACGACCGCGACCATGCGGCTGCGACGCTCCGCGGCGAGCTTCGAGAGGGACTCGAGGCCCCCTTCAAGGCTACGTCCACGGGGCGCGGTCACCAGGCGCGTGACGAGACGCTCCGTGACCGGCTCCGCACGACCGCCGAGCAGGCTGTGCAGCAGCTCGGTCTTGGCCGCCTTCACCGCGCTGCGGTCCGTGAGGGCCGCACGCAGCTCGGTGCTCGAGGAGACGATCCGGCCGAACCGGAACAGCTCGTCCTCGACACCGTCGAGCTTGCCCGACTTCTGCGCAGCGGTCAGGTCCGCGGTGGCGGCGAGCTCCTCGAGCCCGTCGACCAGATCGCGGGGAGCCGACCAACGGGACCGCACGAGACCCGCGACCAGGTCGGCGGTCTCACCGCTGACCTGGGAGCCGAGCAGACGCTCGGCCAGCTGGGCCTTGGCCTCACCGGACTGCGCCGGGTCGGTCAGGACCCGACGCAGCGAGACCTCGCGGTCGAGCAGCGCGGTGACCGAGGCCAGCTCGTCCGCGAGCTTCGCCGCGTCGACCGACGTGTTGTCGGTCAGTGCGTCGAGACGCTCGCGTCCGGCGGCCAGTGCCTCGCGGCTGGCTCCGTGCGCAGTCATCGAGTCGCCTCTGCCTTCTCCTCGAGCTCGTCGAGGAAGCGGTCGATCACGCGGCTCTGCCGAGCGTGGTCGTCGAGGGACTCGCCGACGAGCTTGCCGGCCAGGGTCGTGGCGAGGGTGCCGACGTCCTGACGCAGCGCGGACGAGGCGGCCTTGCGGTCGGCCTCGATCTGGGCGTGACCGGCGGCGACGATCTCCTCGCGCTGCCGCTGGCCTTCCGCCCGCATCTCGGCGATGAGCGTGGCGCCCTGCTCCTGCGCCTCCTGGCGCAGCCGCGCGGCCTCATGACGGGCCTCGGCCAGCTGGGCCTTGTACTGCTCGAGAACGGACTGGGCCTCGGCCTGCATGGCCTCGGCGTTCTCAATGCCGCCTTCGATCTTCTCGTGGCGCTCTTCCAGAACCTTGTTGATGTTCGGAAGGAGCTTCTTCCAGAAGAAGAAGAACACGATGGCGAAGGCGATGGTGCCGACCAGCAGCTCGGGGCCGGGCGGGATGAGCGGGTTCTGCTCCTCCGCGTGCCCGCCTTCCGCAGCCAGCTGCACAAGGGTGGCGATCACATCAGTGCCTTTCGTCGGGTGGGGCTGTTCGTCTCAGGCGATCAGGAGCCGTAGACGAACGGCATGACGATGCCGATGAGGGCGAGCGCCTCACAGAAGGCGAAACCAAGGATCTGGTTGGCACGGATCAGGCCGGCAGCTTCGGGCTGACGGGCCAGGGCCTCGGTGCCCTTACCGAACACGATGCCGACGCCGACACCGGGGCCGATGGCCGCGAGGCCGTAGCCGATGGAGCCGAGGGCCTTGATGTCACCGGTGAGGGCGGCGAGCTCGAGAGTCGCGGACATGCCGTTACTTCCTTCTCTTTCATGGACCGGTGGGGGTTGGCCACCGGGCGCTTAGGGGGTTGTGGCGGGGCTGGCTCAGTGGTGTTCGGAGACGGCGCCCTGGATGTACGAGCAGGCGAGGAGCACGAAGACGTACGCCTGGACGGCCTGCACGAAAAGCTCGAAAACGATCATCCCCATGGTCATGATGAACGAGACACCGGCGGCGGGGATGAGCCAGCTGTTCAGGAGGTACCAGGAGGCGACGGTGAACATCACCAGCATCAGGTGGCCGGCGAACATGTTGGCGAAGAGTCGGACCGCGTGCGTGAACGGGCGCACAAGCAGGTTCGAGAAGAACTCGATGAACGAGACCAGCCACTTGATCGGGCCGAGCGACGGGTCGTAACCGGTGACGTTCTTCCAACCGCCCACGAAGCCGTGGCGCTTGAACGTCAGCGGGACCCACACCAGATACACGATGGCCGCGAGGACCGCCGGGTAGGCGATGCTCGCCGCGACCGGGAACTGGGCCAGCGGGATCACCGACCAGATGTTCATGATCCAGATGAAGAAGAACAGCGAGACCATCAGGGGGACGAAGCGCTCGCCCTCCTTTTTACCGAGGGTCTCGTACACGATGCCGCGGCGGACGAAGTCGTAACCCATCTCACCGAGCAGCTGAAGCTTGCCGGGCACGACCTTCGCCTTGCCGAAGGCAAGGGTGAAGAACGTGACGACCACGAGCGTGCTGAGCAGCGCCAGCAGCATGATCTTGTTGAACTCGAACCCGCCGATCGTGAAGATCGGCTTGAAGAGGAACGAGTGGAGGCCCGGCGCCGGGAAGCCACAGCCGTTGTCGGCCATGATCCGACAGCTCCAGTCGAAGGCGAGCTGGGTCTGATCAGCACTCACCGCGGGCTCCTTCGGCGTGACGCATAGGTACGGCAACCTCGTTGTGTCGGCGCGGCGCGCAGCCGCGAGTCGGCACCGGACTGGTGTTTCGGATGTGGGGGCGGCAATCAGGCGTTGAGCCTCGCGATGGAACAGGCGTCAGCTCTAGTGCCCGCGCCCGCAGTGCCGCAGTTGGCACCGGACGATAGCAGGGTCTGCGACGGGTCCTTATCCCGGCCCTACCCCTCACGAGGAAGAGCCCGTCTTCTCGCCCTTCGAGGCATCGGAATGCCCGGGGTCGATGTAGAAGATCTTGGCCTTCTTGTGCGCGAAAGCCATCGCCACGACCCAGGTGAGGGTGCAGACGATGATGGCGGCCGCAAAGACCTTGGGGTTGAACGCCGTGGTGTCCTTGAAGACCGCCACGAAGACGAACAGCACAAGCAGCAGCGTCACATAGAGCGCAAGCCCCATCGCCTGGAACAGACTTGGCCAGTGTTTGGCCGTGTACTGCAGGCCGAGAATTCCGGCGCCCATGAAGACGATCACCACAAGCGCGCCGATGACACCGCCAAGTACCCCCGTACCCCCATCGATCACTCCACCGACGACCGCGGTGACTGCACCGGCGGCGGCGGTTGGAAGGGCGATGGGCAGGAGGATGCGTGCGTCGAGAGACGGCATGGCGGCAGCTCCGCTTACTTGCTGGGGACGAGTGTCGTCATGGTCGAGCGTAGACCCGGGCAACGATCGGGCTTCCGGCCAACAGACCGTCGCACTACGGTCTTTCGGCTCTACCCCGGGATCTCGTGAACCGTATCACAAACTATTTGATGAGGTCTTTACCTGCGAAGTGTGCTGGCCGTCACACATGAGAGGTAACGCGCGCGTCTGGGCGGGACTTTGGGTCCAATGTCTGCTATTGCGCAGTTTTCCATGACCGTTTTGCTGTGACTTCTGAGGCCGCTGTGTGGGATTCCCTACGTGTGCAGGCGGTCCTTGAAGCGGCTCCGGCTGCCCACCGCCGTCGCCCCGTTGACCCGGCCCACACCTGCGGCCACGGGCGTCGGCTGCTCCTCCTCGCCGGCCGGCCGTTCACTCTCGTACACGACGGAACCGGCCCTGCGGCGGCGGTAGCGCGGCGGTACGAAGGCCTCGGCCCAGGCGGGCGTCCTCGGCGTGAAGCGCGGCAGCAGGAGCAGCACGAGACCGACCGCGCTCAGTGCCACGATCGCCAGGACAATCCACATGGACGCCGAGTGAACGGAGTAAAGAACCGCACCGAAGGCGATCAGGGCCGACCAGAAGTACATGATCAGCACCGCGCGGCTGTGCGAATGCCCGATCTCCAGGAGCCGGTGGTGCAGATGCCCGCGGTCGGCGGCGAACGGCGACTGGCCGTTCCAGGTGCGCCGGACGATCGCCAGGACGAGGTCGGCCATCGGCACCGCGATGATCGTGAGCGGCAGCAGGAGCGGGATGTAGACCGGCACGGTCTGATGCACGGCCGCGCGCTCGGAGCCCGCGAACACCTTGAGGATGTCCGGGTCGACCTGGCCGGTGATCGAGATGGCACCGCCGGCGAGGACGAGGCCGATGAGCATCGAGCCCGAGTCGCCCATGAAGATCCGCGCGGGATGCATGTTGTGCGGCAGGAAGCCCAGGCACATGCCCATGAGGATCGCGGCGAAGAGCGTGGCGGGTGCGGCGGCCTCGATGCCGTAGCCGTACCACATGCGATACGCGTACATGAAGAACGCGGTGGCGGCGATGCAGACCATGCCGGCCGCGAGTCCGTCGAGACCGTCCACGAAGTTGACGGCGTTGATGGTGATCACGACCAGGGCGACCGTGAGCAGCGTGCCCTGCCACTGGGTCAGCGAGACCGAGCCGATGCCGGGGATGGGCAGCCACAGGATCGTCAGACCCTGCATGACCATCACGCCCGCCGCGATCATCTGGGCGCCCAGCTTGATCAGGGCGTCGATCTCGAACTTGTCGTCGAGGACACCGACCAGCCAGATCAGGGCCGCGCCGGAGAGCAGGGCCCTGGGTTCGTTGGAGTTCTCGAAGACCTCGTTGAGGTTCTCCAGATGGTCGGCGACCAGCAGGCCCGCGCACAGGCCGAAGAACATGGCGATACCGCCGAGCCGCGGCGTCGGTTCGCGGTGCACGTCGCGGGCACGGATCTCGGGCATCGCCCCGGCGACGATGGCGAACTTCCGCACCGGCCCGGTCAGCAGATAGGTCACCGCGGCCGTGACGCAGAGCGTCAGCAAATATTCACGCACGGGCTTCCCCACAGGTATCGCTGGCCATCTCAGCCCCACACCCTAGCTTCGGTGGCATACGGTTGGGGACTTTCGGGTAGCGACGATGGTTGCACGCTTGACTGTGTCTGGCCCCGCGTCTACCCCGTACTAGCCGGTGTAGGGCGGAAACCTCCGCACCAATTCCCGCACTTCTTCGCGTACGGTCCGGCCCTGCGGCTCCTGCGTTCCGCGCAGCGCGGCCCCGAAGAACCCGGCGATCCGCGCCATCTCCACCTCGCCCATGCCCTGCGTGGTGACGGCCGCCGTGCCCAGGCGCAGACCGCGTACCTCGCCGTGAGGCAGCGCACATGTGTCGAGGACGACGCCCGCGCCGGCGAGCAGCCCCCGGGCCTCTTTGGCGTCGAAGCCGAGCGGGGTCGGATCGGCGATCACGAGGTGGGTGTCCGTGCCGCCGGTGGTGATCGCGAAGCCCTCGGCGGCGAGGCAGTCGGCGAGCACCCGGGCGTTGGCGACCACCTGATGGGCGTACGCGGTGAACGCCGGTGTCGCCGCCTCGCCGAAGGCGACGGCCTTGGCGGCGATGGTGTGCATCTGGGCGCCGCCCTGGGTGAACGGGAACACCGCACGGTCCACCCGCTCGGCGAGCTCCTCACCGCACAGGAGCATGCCGCCGCGGGGGCCGCGAAGGACCTTGTGGGTGGTGGCACAGACGACATCCGCGTACGGAACGGGGTTGGGCGCCGCTCCCCCGGCGACGAGCCCGATGGGATGCGCGGCGTCGGCGATCAGATAGGCGCCCACCTCGTCGGCGATCTCGCGGAAGGCCGCGTAGTCGAAGTGGCGCGGATACGAGATGGAACCGCAGACGATCGCCTTGGGCTTGTGGGTGACGGCGAGTTCCCGTACCCGCTCGTGGTCGAGCAGTCCGCTCTCCTCGTCCACTCCGTATCCGATGAAGTCGAACCAGCGGCCGGAGAAGTTGGCGGGCGAGCCGTGGGTCAGATGGCCGCCGTGCGGCAGGCCCATGGCGAGCACCTTGTCGCCGGGGCGCAGGAGCGCGGCGTACGCGGCGAGGACGGCCGAGGAGCCCGAGTGGGGCTGCACATTGGCGTGCTCGGCGCCGAACAGGGCCTTCGCCCGGTCCACGGCGACCCGTTCGGCGATGTCCACCAGCTCGCAGCCGCCGTGGTGACGGTTGCCGGGATAGCCCTCGGCGTACTTGTTGGCGAGCGGCGAGCCGAGCGCGGTGAGCACGGCGGGCGAGGTGAAGTTCTCGGCGGCGATCAGCTGGAGTCCGCTGCTCTGGCGCTCGAGTTCGGCGAGCAGGATCTCGGCGAGCTCGGGGTCCTGCCGACGCAGGGCGTCGATCCCCGTGGACGATCCGCTGATGCTGGCTGCAGTGGTGACCGACATGTGCGGCTCCGGGCCCGAGGGTGGGGTGTGGCGGCCCTTCCAATGTAGGGGCGGGCGCGGGTGCTCGCGCGGTGTCTGCGGACATGCGGTCGACGCGCGGGCGGTGTGCGCCTGGGCCGGTGTCAGGAGTGCGCCACGGCCTGCATCAGGCGTGCGCCACGGCGTACGTCGGGCGGGCCGTCACGGCGTACGTCAGGCGTGCGCCGTCAGCCCCGTGAGCGCCGTCACCACGGGCTCGAGCGCCTGGTTGATCTCGTCGCCCACCGAACGGAAGTACGTCAGCGGCGCCCCGTACGGGTCGTGCACCTCGTCCGCCTCGATGGACGGGGCGAGAAGCCACCCGCGTAGAGCCGCGGCAGCGCGGACCAGGGCACGGGCGCGTTCGACCACGCCTTCGTCGAGCGGGTCGGGCAGGGTCGCCGGATCTATCGCCCGTACGAGACGGGTGAACTCCTTCAGGGTGAAGGTCCGCAGGCCCGCGGAGTGCCCCATCGAGATGACCTGCGCGCGGTGGTCGCGCGTGGCCGTGAGCACCAGGTCGGCCCGGATGACGTGCTCGTCGAGCAGCTCGCGCCCCACGAACCCCGAGGCGTCCGCCCCGAACTCGCCGAGCACCGTCGCCGCGTTCGCCTCCATCGGGGCCCCTTCGTGGCCCCAGGTCCCCGCGCTCTCCACGATCAGGCCGCCCGCGGCCTCGGGCCCGATCCGGTGCGTCAGGGCATGCCGCGTCAGCCGCTCGGTCATCGGCGAGCGGCACACGTTGCCGGTACTGACGTGGAGGATGCGGAAGGTTTCTGCAGGGCCTTCGACGGTCGAAAAGCCCGTGAAGCTCGAAGAAGCCGCTATGCCACGCCCCTCAGGGGCCGTCAATTCGCCACCTCGAGGTCGGGTACCACCTTGCGCAGCTCTTCGGCGCTCAGGGCGCCGGCCCGCAGCAGCACCGGTGTCTTACCGGTCACGTCGACGATCGAGGAGGGCACGATGCCGGGCGTCGGCCCGCCGTCCAGGTACACGGAGACCGAGTCGCCGAGCATCTCCTGCGCGGCGTCGCAGTCCTCGGGCGCGGGGTGGCCGGTGAGGTTGGCGGAGGAGACGGCCATCGGGCCGACCTCGGTGAGCAGTTCGATGGCGACCGGGTGCAGCGGCATCCGGATCGCGACGGTGCCCCGGGTGTCGCCGAGGTCCCACTGCAGCGACGGCTGGTGCTTGGCGACCAGGGTCAGGGCGCCGGGCCAGAACGCGTCGACGAGCTCCCAGGCCTTCTCCGAGAAGTCGGTGACCAGGCCGTGCAGGGTGTTCGGGGAGCCGATCAGAACGGGCGTGGGCATATTGCGGCCACGCCCCTTGGCCGCGAGCAGATCGACGACGGCCTCCGAGCTGAACGCGTCCGCCCCGATGCCGTACACGGTGTCGGTGGGCAGCACGACGAGCTCGCCGCGGCGCACGGCGGAGGCGGCCTCGCGCAGGCCGGTGGCGCGGTCGGTCGCGTCGTTCGTGTCGTATCGCCGTGCCATTACTCCCCAGCCCCTTCGTCGTACATACGCAGCAGGAATGTCAGCGGAACAGTCATCACGGCATCGCCTTGCGGGCGGTGGCGAAGCGAGGCCGGTTGTTGAGGTCGGGGTGGTCGGCCGCGTCCGCCCAGCCCCGCTCCTCGGTGAAGATCCACGGCACCTGGCCGCCCTGGGTGTCGGCGTGCTCGATCACGACGACACCGCCCGGGCGCAGGAGCCGGTGTGCGGTGCGCTCGATCCCGCGGATCAGGTCGAGACCGTCCTCGCCGGAGAAGAGCGCGAGTTCGGGATCGTAGTCCCGTGCCTCGGGCGCCACATACTCCCATTCGGTGAGCGGGATGTACGGCGGGTTGGAGATCACCAGATCGACCTGGCCGTCGAGGTCCGTGAAGGCGTCACGGGCGTCGCCCTGGCGCAGGTCGACCCGGGAGCCCTCGACGTTCTTACGGGTCCACACGAGCGCGTCCTCGGACAGTTCGACCGCGTGCACGCGCGAGCGCGGCACCTCCTGCGCGAGGGCGAGCGCGATGGCGCCCGACCCGGTGCACAGGTCCACGATCAGCGGCTCGACCACATCCATCGCGCGCACCGCGTCTATGGCCCAGCCGACCACGGACTCGGTCTCGGGGCGCGGCACGAACACCCCTGGCCCGACCTGCAGTTCGAGGTAGCGGAAGAAGGCGCGGCCGGTGATGTGCTGCAGCGGTTCGCGGGCCTCGCGCCGGGAGATGACCTCCCAGTAGCGCGCGTCGAAGTCGCCGTCCTTGACGTTGTGCAGCTCTCCGCGCTTGACGCCGTGTACATACGCGGCGAGCTCTTCCGCGTCGAAGCGCGGCGAGGGCACACCGGCGTCGGCCAGCCGCTGGGTGGCCTGGGCCACCTCGGCGAGCAGAAGGTTCACGCGCCGTCCTTCCTGGGATTCACAGCCGTATCGCGAAAGCCGTATGAGCCGTATGCCTGGTCTGATCCGTCTGCCTGGTCCGTCGTCGCGTTACGAGGCGTCGGCCAGCTTGGCCGCAGCGTCCGCGTCGACACAGGCCTGGATCATCGCGTCGAGGTCTCCGTCGAGCACCTGGTCCAGGTTGTACGCCTTGAAGCCCACGCGATGGTCGGAGATCCGGTTCTCCGGGAAGTTGTACGTACGGATCTTCTCGGAGCGGTCCACGGTGCGGACCTGGCTGCGGCGGGCGTCCGCCGCCTTGGACTCGGCCTCCTCCTGCGCGGCGGCGAGCAGCCTGGAGCGCAGGATACGCATGGCCTGCTCCTTGTTCTGGAGCTGGCTCTTCTCGTTCTGGCAGGAAGCGACCACGCCGGTGGGGACGTGCGTGATGCGGACGGCGGAGTCGGTGGTGTTGACGGACTGGCCGCCGGGGCCCGACGAGCGGTACACGTCGATCCGCAGATCGTTCATGTTGATCTCGACGTCGACCTCCTCGGCCTCGGGCGTGACGAGCACACCGGCCGCGGAGGTGTGGATACGGCCCTGGGACTCGGTCGCGGGCACGCGCTGCACGCGATGCACCCCGCCCTCGTACTTCAGCCGCGCCCAGACGCCCTGGCCGGGCTCGGTCGCCCCGTTGCCGCCCTTGGTCTTCACCGCGACCTGGACGTCCTTGTAGCCGCCGAGCTCGGACTCCGTGGAGTCGATGATCTCGGTCTTCCAGCCCACGCGCTCCGCGTACCGCAGATACATGCGCAGGAGATCGCCGGCGAACAGCGCGGACTCGTCGCCGCCCGCACCGGCCTTGATCTCCAGGAGTACGTCCTTGTCGTCGGACGGGTCGCGCGGGACCAGGAGAAGGCGCAGCTTCTCGGTGGTCTCCTCGCGCTGGTGCGTCAGGTCCTTGACCTCGGCCACGAAGTCCGGGTCGTCGGCCGCGTACTCCTTCGCGGTCTCGATGTCCTCGCCCAGCTGCTTCCAGGAGCGGCACGTCGCGACGATCGGCGTCAGTTCGGCGTAGCGCTTGTTGAGCTTGCGCGCGTTGGCCTGGTCCGCGTGCACCGACGGGTCGGCGAGCTTCTTCTCCAGATCGGCGTGCTCGCCGATGAGGTCCTCGACCGCCTCGAACATCTCCGGGCTCCTGTTTTCGTGCGGAAAGTGGGCTGAGCGAGAAAAACGCCGGCCCCGGTCGCCCCCACGAGGGGCGCGACCGAGGACCGGCGCTGGGGCTCGCTACTTCTGGGCGGAGCCGGCAGCCTTGCCGAAGCGGGCCTCGAAGCGGGCCACACGGCCACCGGTGTCGAGGATCTTCTGCTTGCCCGTGTAGAACGGGTGGCACTCGGAGCAGACCTCGGCACGGATGGTGCCCGACGAGATCGTGCTGTGCGTGGTGAACGACGCGCCACAGGTGCAGCTGACCTGGGTCTCGACGTACTCGGGGTGGATGTCGCGCTTCAAGGGTGTCTCCTAGTTTCGGGAGGGCACCGGGTCGCAGACGCGGGATGCGGGTGCGTGAACCGGGGCCGACGTACCAGTTTGCCAGGACTGGCCGTATCTCCCAAAACCGGGGCGGGGGCCCAGGTATTCCCGGGAGCGTTTTGGCTGGTCAGCAGGCTGTCAGTTGCTGTTCACGTAGCTGCCCGCATCGCCCTTGTCGCCGGCCGAGTCCTTGGTGGCCGCGGCGGGGATGGGCTGGTCGGCCTTGAGCGCGTCCCAGACCATCCGGGACTGCTTCTCGAGCGGCACCACACGGTTCGGGTCGGCCGGGTCGTAGATCACCGGCATCGTGACCATGTGCATGCCCTTGGCGTCGATCGTCTTCAGCCCGTTGGCGAAGCCGATCAGACGGTTCACCGAGTCGAGGTCGGAGTCGACGGTGGTGGACTTGGTGGCGGTGTCCGCGAGGTCGTACAGCTTCTTGGGGCTGGAGAACACCCCGACGTCCTTGATCTGGTTGATCAGGGCCTTGATGAAGGCCTGCTGCAGCTGTATTCGGCCCAGGTCTCCGCCGTCGCCGACGGCATGCCGGGTGCGGACCAGGCCGAGCGCCTGCTCGCCGTTGAGCGTGTGCGCGCCGGCGGGGAGGTTCAGATGGCTGTCGGGGTCGGATATCGCCTTGGTCGTGGTGATGTCCACGCCGCCGAGGGTGTTGATCAGCTTCTTGAAGCCGGAGAAGTCGACCTCGACGTAGTGGTCCATGCGGATGCCCGACATGGACTCCACGGTCTTCACGGCGCAGGCCGGGCCGCCGACCGAGTACGACTCGTTGAACATCTTGCGCCGGCCGCCGGGGTCGGTGCCGCCGTTGTCCGTCGTGCACGCGGGCCGGGTGACGAGGGTGTCCCTGGGGATGGAGACGATGCTCGCCTTTTTGTGGCCCTCGTACACGTGCAGGATCATCGCCGTGTCCGAACGGGCGCTCTCGCCGTCGCCGCCGCCGTACTTCGCATTGTCACCGGCGCGGGAGTCCGAGCCGAGGACGAGGATGTCCATCGAGCCGTTGTCGACGTCCTCGGGGCGGTCGGTGCCGAGCGCCGCATTGATGTCGACGCCGTGCAGATTCCCGTTGAACTTGTAGTAGAGGTAGCCGAGCCCGGCGCCGCCGAGCACGACGACGCCCGCCGCGGTCCAGGCCGTGATCACCATGGTCTTGCGGCGGGTACTGCGGGGCTTGCGCCGACGCCCCTTGGCGCCGCGTCGGCCGCTGGCCGGTCCGGCGTTCTCGGGGGTGGTGTCGCTCGCGTCGGGCATGTGCTCCTCAGTCCTCGGTCCGCCATTTGTCAGACGTCGTGTCCGCAAAAAGGGTTGCACAGGGTCATAAGAGGTTCTTAAGAGCGAGCCGTGAACGGGCTGTGCCAGGGCTCAGGACCGAGTTCCCACATCCCCGTCGGGAAAACCCGCGTTCACCTGCTATTTCATCCAGTTTCCCACACTCGGCCGAAAGGACTAGCGGGGGCGAATTCTGTGGTGAAGGTCTCGCGGTGTGACCTCCCCGTGACCGCCGCGAAGGACCGAAGTCCCGCCCGCACGCACACCGGCGCCCCCGCCACAAGTCGTGACGGGGGCGCCGGTGGACGTGCCGTGTGCCGTGCGTTCCGTGGCCTGAATGTCAGGCGACGGTGTACATCGAGCCCCAGCCGCTGTTGAGCTTCACCGACGGGGCGAAGATCTCCGTGGTGGCCTTTCCGGTGCCCTTCAGGAGGTACATCGTGCCGCTGGTCGAGCGGGCGACGAGGTCGGCCTTGCCGTCCCCGTTCACATCGCCGGGGGTGACGAGCAGGTTGTACGCCGCCCAGTTGGAGCGCACCTTCACGGGCGCCTCGAACGGAGCGGTGGACTTGCCGGTGCCCTTGACCAGGTACAGGTCGTTGGTGCCACCGCGCCGGACCAGCAGGTCGGACTTGCCGTCGTTGGTGTAATCACCGTTGCCGCGGACCTGGTTGTACACCTGGTAGCCCGTGGCCGCCTTCGTCGCCGTGGCGAACGTGCCGTTGCCGAAGCTCGGGTACACCATCAGGTCACCGGTGGACGTCACGGCGACGATGTCGCCCTTGCCGTCGCCGTTCACATCGCCAGGAGCGGCGAAGGCCCGCACCGTCTTCCAGCTGCTGAAGATCTTCGTCTTCGCATACGTGGAGCTGCTGACCGAGCGGTGCAGCCAGTAGACGTTGCCCGTCGACGCCTCACGCGCGATCAGGTCCTCGTAGCCGTCCCGGTTCAGGTCCGTCTGCACGATGAAGTTGTACGCGCTGTACGAGCCCGGGAAGGTCTTGCGCGCGGCGAGCGACTCACCGAGCGAGGTGTAGGTGTAGCCGGTGCTGCCCGTGGTGCGGGCGAAGAGGTCGGCCTTCGTGTCCCGGCTGAAGTTGGTGTCGTTGATGCGCGGCTGGATGGCCGGACTGTACGTGGAGACCTTGGTGTAGGCGTCGTACGTGCCCCCGAAGTTGCACAGATCCGTAGCGGTGGCCACACCCCAGGAGGTGATGCCGATGATGCGGCCGCTGACGATCATGGGGCTGCCCGAATCGCCCGGGCAGGTCGCCTTGCCCGTCGCGTCGTCGTTCGTGCCGCCTTCACCGGCGCAGATCATGTGGCCGGCCTTGTACGCGCCCGGCTGGTTGATCGCCGTGTCGAGGTTCTGCGAGCACTCCGCGTCGGACCGCAGGGGCTGGTTCACCTGCTGGAGGACATCCGCGAGCTGCGCGGTGTCCGCGTCCGATGAGGTCAGCCCCCACCCGTAGGTGGTCGCGGAGGTACCGGCGGCATAGCGGGCCGTGTCGCCGTACGAGGCGGGCTGGGCCGGCTTGTACGGGAGCGGCTTCGACAGCGTCAGGACCGCGACGTCGTTGTCGATCGTGGAGTGGTTGTACGAGCCCGCGCGGTACACACGGGAGACGTTGACCGCCGTGCCTTCGGCGTTGTCCGGGCCACCGACGAGCTTCGCCGTGCCGGCGAGGACCAGGCCGCGGTTCGCGTAGTCCAGGAGGCTGCCGTTGTCGTCGGTGACGCAGTGGGCGGCCGTGAGCACCTTGTTCGGAGCGATGAGGGTGCCACCGCAGGTGAAGTAGAGGTACCCGTCGTTGTCCCACTCGAAGAGCAGCTGCACCATCCAGGGCGCGTTGCTGAACGAAGTCGGGCTACCGCCGATGATCTTCGTGGACGCCGTGGCGGTCTTGACCACCTCCGTGCCCTTGGGCGGCAGGAACTTCGGCCCGCCTTCCTCGGCCTGAGCAGTAAGGGCCAGACCTCCCCCGAGCAGAGCCAGAGCCGCGACACCCGCGGATATGAGTCTGCGCATCTTCTTCACTGGTCTGCCGTGACGCGACATACGCACGCAATTCTCCTGCAATTCAAGGGATTTCAGAGAGTGCCGCGTGGGGGGATAGGAACGGCTGACCGATATTACATGCAGAAATCCGCCCCGTCACTCGAGTGACGGGGCGGATTTCCGGGGCAGTTGGGACTTCTGACGTCAGAAGGCGTCAGTCGTTGTTGCCGTTGCCCATGCCCGGGGTCGTCTTCTGGATCTGGAGCAGGAACTCCGCGTTGGACTTCGTCTGCTTCATCTTGTCCAGGAGCAGCTCGATCGCCTGCTGCTGGTCGAGCGCGTGCAGCACCCGGCGCAGCTTCCAGACGACACCCAACTCGTCGGGGCTCATGAGGATTTCTTCCTTACGGGTACCGGACGCGTCCACGTCCACCGCCGGGAAGATGCGCTTGTCCGCGAGCTTGCGGTCGAGCTTGAGCTCCATGTTGCCGGTGCCCTTGAACTCCTCGAAGATCACCTCGTCCATGCGGGACCCGGTGTCCACCAGAGCGGTGGCGAGGATGGTCAGCGAGCCGCCGTCCTCGATGTTGCGGGCCGCACCGAAGAAGCGCTTCGGCGGGTACAGGGCGGTCGAGTCGACACCACCGGACAGGATGCGGCCGGAGGCCGGCGCCGCCAGGTTGTACGCACGGCCCAGACGCGTGATCGAGTCGAGCAGCACGACGACGTCGTGGCCCAGCTCGACGAGGCGCTTGGCGCGCTCGATGGCGAGCTCCGCGACCGTGGTGTGGTCCTCGGCCGGACGGTCGAAGGTCGAGGAGATGACCTCGCCCTTGACCGAGCGCTGCATGTCCGTGACCTCTTCCGGACGCTCGTCGACCAGGACGACCATCAGGTGGCACTCGGGGTTGTTGACGGTGATCGCGTTGGCGACCGCCTGCAGGATCATGGTCTTACCGGTCTTCGGGGGGGCCACGATCAGACCGCGCTGGCCCTTACCGATCGGCGACACGAGGTCGATGATGCGGGTGGTCAGAACGCCCGGGTCCGTCTCCAGACGGAGGCGGTCCTGCGGGTACAGCGGGGTGAGCTTGTTGAACTCCGGGCGGCCGCGGCCCGATTCGGGCGCCATGCCGTTCACGGAGTCGAGACGCACGAGCGCGTTGAACTTCTCGCGGCGCTCGCCTTCCTTCGGCTGGCGCACCGCACCGGTGACGTGATCACCCTTGCGCAGACCGTTCTTACGGACCTGGGCGAGGGAGACGTAGACGTCGTTGGGACCCGGCAGGTAGCCCGACGTACGGATGAAGGCGTAGTTGTCGAGGATGTCGAGGATGCCCGCGACGGGGATCAGGACATCGTCCTCGGAGACCTGGACGTCGGGGCTGCCCATCTCGTCACGGCCGCGACGCCCACGGCGGTCGCGGTAGCGGCCCCGGCGACCGCGGCGTCCGCCCTCGAAGTCGTCGTCGTCCTGCGGGCCGTTGTTGCGGTCCTGACGGTCCTGACGGTCCGGCCGGTCCTGTCGGTCCTGACGTCCGCCGCCCTGCTGACGCTGGCCCTGCTGCTTGCCGCCCTGCTCGTCGCGGCTGCGGTCGCGACCGCGGTCGCGGTCACGGCGGTTGCCGCGCTCACGACGGCCCTCGGCGTTGTCCTCGCCCTTGGCCTCGGACTTCTCGCCGGCCTGCTCGGACTTCGCCTCGGTCTTGGTCTCGCCCTTGGCCTCGGCGGTCACGGTCTCGGGGCTGCCAGCGTCGGCGGTGGCACGACGGCGGCGGCGCTCGACGGGAGCGTCGTCGGAGGCCGGCTGACCCGGAATCTCGATCTGCTTGGGAGCGGAGGCCTCGACGGCCTTCTCCTCGGCGGCGGCCGGCTTGTCGGCGGCGGCCGCGTCCGTGCGGGCCTTGGAGGTCGCCCGGCGCTTCGGCTTGGACTCGGTGCTGGTGTCCCCCGACGCCTTCGCCGGGGCGGAGCCGCCGGCCTGAGCTTCCTTGATGACCTCGATCAGCTGGCTCTTGCGCATCCGCGCCGTGCCCCTGATCCCGAGGCCCGATGCGACCTGCTGCAGCTCGGCCAGCACCATGCCCTCGAGGCCGGTACCGCGGCGCCGCCGCGTGGTGGGCGCGGCAGAGGCGTCCGTGGCGGGCGCGGCGCTGTCACTCACGCCCATCAGATCGGTGGTGTCGCTCACGAAGGGTCCTTCCCTGGAGCGGACGTCGGCCTGTCTGGCTCGGCGACCGGTTGTGCTGTCCGGCGGTGGTCCTCAGGTGCGGACCTGCCGGGGCGGTGGTCCCGCCTCAAGCGGCGGAAGAGTCTGTGGTGACGGCGATTCCCGAAGCTGTGCCACCCGTACGTGCTGTGTCACTGGGCTGGGTCACACCGGTTCCGGAGCGTGCTCGCCAAAGGTCAGTGCAATGCACAGAGCAGTTGGGGAAGCTCCCGGAAGAAGGGTTGTCCCGAGACGGGACAGGAAGCACCACGCCATTCGTACGTCGGGTGCAGACTTGAGGTTAACACTACCGGATCCAACAAACATTCCCCCTCTCCTGCTCCGGCATACGTGTGTCAGGACGCAAGCGGCAACACGCTCGCTCCGCCGGAATCAAGGGCCAGACGGTTGGCCGCCCACCCCTCGCCGGCGACCTGGGCGACCTTGTCGGCCGTCGCTTCGTCGACCAGCGCGAGCACCGTGGGGCCCGCGCCGGAGATCACTGCGGGCACGCCGTCGGCGCGCAGCCGCTCCACCAGGGCGGCGCTCTCCGGCATGGCCGGGGCGCGGTACTCCTGGTGCAGTCGGTCCTCGGTGGCGGGCAGCAGCAGCTCGGGGCGCCTGGTCAGGGCCTCGACGAGCAGGGCCGCACGGCCCGCGTTGGCGGCGGCGTCGACGTGCGGGACGCTGCGCGGCAGCAGGCCGCGTGCCGTTTCGGTGAGGACCGGCTTGCCGGGGACGAACACCACCGGAACGACGGAGTCCGCGACGTCCAACCGGATCGCGCGGGCCGCACCCGCGTCCATCCAGGCGAGCGTGAATCCGCCGAGCAGGCAGGGCGCGACATTGTCCGGGTGGCCCTCGATCTCGGTGGCGAGCTCGAGCAGCGCGGTGTCGTCGAGCTTGGCGTCGCCGCCTATGGTCACGGCGCGGGCGGCCATGATGCCGGCGCAGATGGCGGCCGACGAGGAGCCGAGGCCGCGGCCGTGCGGAATGCGGTTGGCGCAGACGACCTCGAGGCCGCGCGGCTGTCCGCCGAGCAGGTCGAACGCGGTGCGCAGCGCACGTACGAGCAAATGGGACTCGTCGCGCGGCAGGGTCTCCGCGCCTTCGCCCGCGATGTCCACGTGCAGCCCGGAGTCGGCCACGCGCACGACGACATCGTCGTAGAGCCCCAGCGCGAGGCCCAGGGCGTCGAAGCCCGGGCCGAGGTTTGCGCTGGTGGCGGGGACGCGCACCCTTACGGCGGCGGCGCGGAAGGCGGGACCGGCCATCGCTCGCTGACTCTCCTTGCTTGTGCTGCGGGATTGTTCACGGTGGTGCTGAGGGTCCGCCGGGACTTCTCCGGCCGTACGAGCGGTACGTATGGGAGAGGTTCCGGCACCCGGAGGCCGACAACAGGCGGCACCGGCCGCTCACGACTGGCATATGCGGCGGGCGGGTTTGGTACAGCCTATCGAAGGAAGGTTCTGTGGCGACATAGGGCGCACAGGAGGCGCACGATGCGTGTCGCAAGCCCCTTGTGCACCCCCTGCGCGGACTTGAGGCGTATTGCCCCAGGTCCTCAAGTGCTAGGCCAGGCCCAGCCGTTCGGCGGCGGCGGCCGCGTCGACCGGGACGGTGACCGGCTGCGGAGCGCCCGCGACGGCCCAGTCCGGGTCCTTGAGGCCGTTGCCCGTGACGGTGCAGACGATGCGCTGCCCCTTGGCGAGCCTGCCGTCCTCGGCGGCCTTGAGCAGACCGGCCACGGAGGCGGCCGAGGCCGGCTCCACGAAGACACCCTCGCGGGAGGCCAACAGCTTGTAGGCGCGCAGGATCTGACGGTCGGTCACATCGTCGATCAGGCCGCCGGACTCGTCGCGCGCGGCCTCGGCGTACTGCCAGGAGGCCGGGTTGCCGATCCGGATCGCGGTGGCGATCGTGGAGGGGTCCTTCACGATCTCCTTGCGCACGATCGGGTTGGCGCCGGAGGCCTGGAAGCCCCACATGACGGGCGTGTGGGTGGCGATGCCGTCGGCCGCGTACTCCTGATAGCCCTTCCAGTACGCGGTGATGTTGCCCGCGTTGCCGACCGGCAGGACATGGATGTCGGGGGCGTCGCCGAGGCGGTCCACGATCTCGAACGCGGCGGTCTTCTGGCCCTCGATACGCACCGGGTTGACCGAATTGACCAGCGCCACCGGGTAGTTCTCGGACAAGTTTCGCGCCAGCACGAGGCAGTCGTCGAAGTTGCCGTCGACCTGGAGGATCTTCGCGCCGTGCACGAGGGCCTGGCCCATCTTGCCGAGCGCGATCTTGCCCTGCGGCACGAGGACGGCGCTGACCATGCCGGCCTTGCCGCCGTAAGCGGCGGCGGAGGCGGAGGTGTTGCCGGTGGAGGCGCAGATGACGGCCTGGGCGCCCTCCTCCTTGGCCTTGGAGATCGCCATCGTCATGCCGCGGTCCTTGAAGGAACCGGTCGGGTTGGCGCCCTCGACCTTGAGGTGGACCTCGCAGCCGGTGAGTTCGGAGAGCACCTCCGCGCGGACGAGCGGAGTGCCGCCCTCGCCGAGCGTGACCACGGGCGTCGCCTCGCTGACGGGCAGCCGGTCGCGGTACTCCTCGATGATCCCGCGCCACTGGTGGGCGCCGGTAGAGGTGGCGGTCATGTCTGGTTACTCCCCTTCGACACGCATGATGCTGGCGACACCCCGCACGGTGTCGAGCTTGCGCAGCGCCTCCACGACCCCGGACAGGGACGCGTCGGACGCGCGGTGGGTGACGACGACGAGGCTGGCCTCGCCGTCCTTCCCCGACTGACGGACCGTATCGATCGATACGCCGTGCTCGGCGAAGACCGTCGCGACCTGGGCGAGGACGCCCGGCTTGTCGGCCACGTCGAGGCTGATGTGGTAGCGCGTGACGACCTCGCCCATCGGGCTGACCGGGAGGCGGGTGTACGCGGATTCGCCGGGTCCGGTGGACCCGTCGAGCTTGTTGCGGCAGACGGCCACGAGGTCGCCGAGGACCGCGGACGCGGTCGGGGCGCCGCCCGCGCCGGGCCCGTAGAACATCAGCTGTCCGGCGGCCTCCGACTCGACGAAGACCGCGTTGTACGCCTCGCGCACGGAGGCGAGAGGGTGGCTGAGCGGGATCATGGCCGGGTGGACCCGGGCGGTGACGGACTCGCCGTCCTCGGCACGCTCGCAGATCGCGAGCAGCTTGATGGTGCAGCCCATCTGGCGCGCCGATGCGAAGTCGGCGGCGGTCACCTCGGTCATGCCCTCGCGGTACACATCGTCCAGGCGTACGCGGGTGTGGAAGGCGATACCGGCCAGGATCGCGGCCTTGGCGGCGGCGTCGAAGCCCTCGACGTCGGCGGTCGGGTCGGCCTCGGCGTAGCCCAGGGCGGTGGCCTCGTCGAGGGCCTCCTGGTAGCCGGCGCCCGACGAATCCATCTTGTCGAGGATGAAGTTCGTCGTGCCGTTCACGATGCCGAGGACACGGTTGACCTTGTCGCCCGCGAGGGACTCGCGCAGCGGGCGGATCAGCGGGATCGCGCCGGCCACGGCGGCCTCGTAGTACAGGTCCTCGCCATGGTCCTCGGCCGCCTTGTGCAGGGCGGCGCCGTCCTGGGCGAGCAGCGCCTTGTTCGCGGAGACCACCGAGGCGCCGTGCTCGAAAGCGGTGGTGATCAGCGTGCGGGCCGGCTCGATGCCGCCGATGACCTCGACCACGACGTCGATGTCGCCCCGTTTGACCAGGGCGGTCGCGTCGGTGGTGACCAGCGCGGGGTCGATGCCGGCGCGCACCCGGTCGGGACGGCGCACGGCCACGCCGGCGAGCTCGACGGGGGCGCCGATCCTGGCTGTGAGGTCGTCCGCGTGCGTCGTCATGATGCGGGCTACTTCGGAGCCGACGACTCCACAGCCAAGGAGCGCCACCTTCAGCGGACGCGTACGCATCATCCGACCTCGATTCTTGAACTTCTGCGGTTGGTCCAGTCTCACGCACCGGACCCGGGTTTCCGCCCCGGGTCCGGATAATGAGACGTCGATTTCATTTCGATGGGCACCGCGGACCGGAAATCCGGCGTCCGCGAGCCCTTTGCTGCCGTGTGTCTTACGTCGGGTGGCCTCGGTGTGTGGATCAGCCGACGTCCAGGGCGAGCAGGTCCTCCTCCGTCTCGCGGCGGATGATCACCCGCGCCTCGCCGTCGTTCACCGCCACGACCGGGGGCCGCAGCGCGTGGTTGTAGTTGCTCGCCATCGAGCGGCAGTACGCGCCCGTCGCCGGCACCGCGATCAGGTCGCCCGGGGCCAGGTCGGCCGGCAGGAACGCGTCCTTGACCACGATGTCGCCGCTCTCGCAGTGCTTGCCGACGACGCGCGAGAGCATCGGCTCGGCGGTGGAGGTGCGCGATACGAGGGCGACGCTGTACTCGGCGTCGTAGAGCGCGGTGCGGATGTTGTCCGACATGCCGCCGTCCACACTCACGTACGTGCGCAGGCCCTCGAGGTGCTTGATGGTGCCGACGCGGTAGAGCGTGAACGCGGTCGGGCCGACGATGGCGCGGCCCGGCTCCACGGAGATACGGGGCGTGCTGAGCCGCGCCGTCTCGCACTCGCGCGTGACGATCTCGGCGAGGGCCTTGGCGATCTCGTGCGGCTCGCTGGGGTCGTCCTCGCTCGTGTACGCGATGCCGAGGCCGCCGCCGAGGTCGATCTCGGGGAGCTCGACGCCGTGCTCGTCGCGGATCTGGCCGAGCAGGTGGACGACGCGGCGGGCGGAGACCTCGAACCCGGCCATGTCGAAGATCTGCGAGCCGATGTGGCTGTGGATGCCGAGGAGCTCGAGTCCGTCGAGCTTCAGCGCGCGGCGTACGGCCTCGGCCGCCTGGCCGCCGGCGAGCGCGATGCCGAACTTCTGGTCCTCGTGCGCGGTCGCGATGAACTCGTGCGTGTGGGCCTCGACGCCGACCGTCACACGGATGAGAACGGGCTGGCGCCTGCCGAGCCGCTGGGCGATGTGGGCGACGCGCGCGATCTCCTGGAAGGAGTCGAGCACGATCCGCCCGACACCCGCCTCGACGGCGCGCTCGATCTCCGCCTCGGACTTGTTGTTGCCGTGGAAGGCGATGCGCTCGGCGGGCATCCCGGCGCTGAGGGCCGTGGTCAGTTCGCCGCCGGAGCAGACGTCGAGGTTGAGGCCCTCCTCGTACAGCCACTTGACGACGGCGCGCGAGAGGAAGGCCTTGCCCGCGTAGAAGACATCGGCCTGCGTGCCGAAGGCCTCGCGCCAGGCGCGGCAGCGGGCGCGGAAGTCGGCCTCGTCCATGAAGTACGCGGGCGTGCCGAACTCCTCGGCCAGGCGCGCCACTTCGATGCCGCCGACGGTCAGGGCGCCCTGCTCGTCCCGGGTGACCGTGCGCGACCAGACCTTGGGGTCGAGGACGTTGAGGTCGGCGGGCGGGGCGCTGTAGTGGCCCTCGGGCATGACGTCGGCGTGGCGGGGCCCGGCGGGGTGGGCGGAACGGCTCATCTCTTCTGTGTCTCTCTCAGAGGTGTTCGGGGGCGTCGATGCCGAGCAGGGACAGGCCACCGGCGAGCACCGTCCCGGCGGCTTCGGCGAGCGCGAGCCGGGCGCCTGGTCCTCGTGCGCGGTCGCGATGAACTCGTGCGTGTGGGCCTCGACGCCGACCGTCACACGGATGAGAACGGGCTGGCGCCTGCCGAGCCGCTGGGCGATGTG
>NZ_JAAKZW010000370.1 GCF_011044995.1 Streptomyces mesophilus
CGCCCCGACATCGCCCGCCCCGGCCGTCAGCGCCGGATTGGCCCGCGACACCCGCCGGAACGCGGCCGTGCCCCGCGACAGGTCATGCCCGAGCGCCAGCGCCTCGATATCGACGCCCAACACGCTCTGGGTCCCCGCCACCCCGCTCTCCTGCTTCACCTTCAACCGGCCCTGGATCACCACGGGATCGCCCAGGGACACCGACGACGCCACGTTCTCCGCGAGGCCCCGCCAGGCGAACACGGTGAGGAAATTGGTATGTCCGTCCCGCCAGTCCTGCGTCGCCCGGTCGTAGTACCGCGCCGTCGAAGCGAGCCGGAACCTGACCATCGCCCCGTTCGCCGTCACCCGCGTCACCGGCGCCGTCGCGACATTCCCCACGACCGTCACCAAGGTCTCGTTCATCCCGATCACCCTCCCCTGTGCGCGCATCCGCGCACGGCATGCGTACGGGCCCGCCCCGTACGACTGCGGCCGAGACCTCCGGCGCTCCGCCGCGATCTCAGGCTGCACCGAACGGCACGAGCCCGCTTCAGCCTGTGGACTACCGGCTGGTTGTGGACAACTCCGTCACCCGCCCGAGGGATCCAACCGTGCCCGAACCCACCGAAAACGCCCCGGTACCGACTCCCGAGCCGTCCAAGCCTCCCGAACCTCCCAGGCCTCCCGAACCGCCCATCACCGACGGCACCACCCCGAGCACCTTCATGTACTGCTCCCGCACCTCCCGGTACCGCAGCAGCTCCGACGCGACCGGATCGAGCACCCGCTGCCGCCCGCACGCCGCGGCCGCCTCCCGCAGCTTCCGCTCGGCCTCCTGTCCGTACCGTCGGGCAGGCCCGCGCGCGGCCATCCGGCAGGCCCACTCCACACAGGGACCGCCCACGATGCCCGCCATCATCAGCAGCACCGGAGCCGTCAGATTCGGCTCGGCGACCCCGACGACCTGCCCGAACAGCCAGAGACCGCCGACCACTTGGAGCAGCGTCATCAGGGCCTGCACCAGGACGGCCATCGGCCACCAGCCCGGCCGCGGCGGCTTGCGCGCGGGCAGCGCCGCGCTCACCGCCAGCTCGTCGAGCGCCTCCGGCAGCCCCTCACCGCCCCGCGCCGCGGCGTCCCGTACCGCCTGCGCCCAGGGCGCCGGAAGCCCGGCCGCCGCTTCGTCGCCGACCGTACGTACCGCCTGCTCGACGCGCTGGCGCGCCGTCGCCTCCTCGTCCACCGGCGCCGAGTCGTCCGGTGCGGCGGCGGGACCGGTGCGCTGCGCCTCGTACCAGCGCCAGAGCCTGAGCCACGGCGTACCGCACGCCTTGCTCGCCCCGCGCCGCCAGGACCGCTCGGCCGCCTCGCCCGCGGCCCCCGCGCCCACCGCCTCGGAGAGCCGGTCCGCGAACTCCTCGCGCGCCCGCTCGCTCAGGCCGATCCGCCGGCCCGGCGCGTACACCGGCTTGAGCTGCCGGGCCGCCGCGTCCAGATCCGCCGAGATCCGCCGTGCGGCAGCACCCCGCTCGGCGACGAACTGTCCGAGCGCATCACGCAGTTCGCCCACGCCGTCGCCGGTCAGAGCGGACAGCGCGAGCACCGTCGCACCGGGCTCCCCGTGCTCGCCGAGCGCGATCCCGTCCTCGTCGAGCAGCCGGCGCAGATCGTCGAGCACCAGGTCGGCGGAGTCCCCGGGCAGCCGGTCCGTCTGGTTGAGGACCACGAAGGTGACCTCGGCATGACCGGCGAGCGGCCGCAGATAGCGCTCGTGCAGGACGGCGTCCCCGTACTTCTCCGGGTCCACCACCCAGATCACCGCGTCGACGAGTTTCAGCATCCGGTCCACGTGCTCACGGTGTGCGACCGCGGCCGAGTCGTGGTCCGGCAGATCGATCAGTACGAGACCGGCGAGGCGAGGGTCGGGATCGGGTCCCTGGAGCGGCCGGCGCCGCAGGCGTCCGGGGATCTCGAGGCGGTCCAGGAGCGAGGCCGCCCCGTCGGACCAGCTGCAGGCCAGCGGCGCCGCGGTGGTCGGCCGGCGCACTCCCGTATCCGAAATGGCCACCCCGGCAAGGGCGTTGAACAGCGTCGACTTCCCGCTGCCCGTCGCGCCCGCCACGGCCACCACGGTGTGCCGCTCGGACAGACCCCGCCGTGCCGCGGCCTGGTCGAGCACCTGCCCGGCCTCGGCGAGCGTGCGGCCGTCCAGGCGCGTCCGCGAAAGGCCGACGAGCTCACGCATCGCGTCGAGCCGGGCCCGCAGCGGCGCGTCGTATGTCAGACCCCGCGAGTGGTACGCCTCCTCGCGCGCCCGGATCTCCTCCTCGGCCGCGACCCGCCGCGCGATCAGACCGTCGTCCCAGACGGACTCCTCCGCCTCGGCGACCTCCGCGTGCTCTGGAGGTTCCGCCTCCGCGGCCGCTACGGGCTCCGCGGGCTCCTGCCCGCCGGTGTGGTCAGTGACGGCAGTCATGGCGGTCACCTCTCCTTCTGCAGTACGGACAGCGCGGCGATCAACTCGGCCTGGGGTTCCGGATGGACGTCGAGGGTGTCGAGGGGGGCGAGTCGACGGTCCCGTTCGGCCTTCAGCGCCTTCTCCACGTACGAAGCGAGCAGCTTGCCCCCGCGATCGCGCAGCTTCAGCGCACCCTGCGCCCCGATCCGCTCGGCGAGCGACTCCCCCGCGGAACGCGCCCTGCGTCCGCCGAGCAGCGCCGTGGCGAGCAGCGCCGCCACGGGCTCGGCGTCTGCGGCGCCCGCCTTGCCCGAACGCGAGCCCGAGGATGGGTTGTCGAGGCCGCGCAGTTCGTCCTCGACGTACTCCTCGAGCACCCGCCGCCAGCGCCGCACGCTCAGCCCGATCCGGTGCTCCGCCCCTTCGCCGTCGCTCTCGCGCGCGGCCAACTCCCCTGCCGCCGCGTCCCGCTGCCATGCCTCGTCGATACGGCGGTCAGCGGCCGAAACGGCGCACACAAGGACCGTGGCGAGGCTCTCCACCACGGCGTCGAGCAGCTCGCCCGCCGTGCAGTCGAGGGGATACGCCCGCCACCGCGCGAGCGCCCCGCCGGCCAGCACCGCCCCGGCCTGCAGCCGCCCGCGCACCCGCGCCTGCTCGCTCTCGTACGCCTCGTCGACCACGGTCGTCAGACGCACCGAGGCGGCGTGCTGGGCGGCCACGGCGCTCGCGAGTTCGGGCATACGCGAGTTCAGCGAATCGAGCAGCCCCGTCGCCGTACGGCTGAGGGCGAAGCCCCTGGCCTGCTCATCCTGTACGCGATGCGTGAGCCAGGCCCGCAGGGGCGCCACGGCCGTGGCCGGCAGCAGCCCGCCGCCGCCGGTGGACTCGGGCAGCTCGGGCACGGTGAACCGGGGCACCTCGCCCAGACCGGCCTTCGCGAGCAGCGCGCCGTACTGCCGCGACACCTCGGCCACGACCTGGTGCGGCACCCGGTCGAGCACGGTCACCAGCGTGGCGTCGTACTCCTTGGCGGTCCGCAGCAGATGCCAGGGCACGGCGTCGGCGTAGCGCGCGGCGGTCGTGACCATCACCCAGACGTCGGCGGCGCAGATCAACTCGGCGGCCAGGACCCGGTTCTCGGCGACGAGCGAGTCGATGTCGGGCGCGTCCAGCAGGGCGAGCCCGCGCGGCAGCGTGGCCGCGGTCTCGACCCTCAGCGCCCGCTCGCCGGGCTTGGCGATCGCGTCGCGCCCGCCCTTCTCGCTGCTCTGCGGCACCCATACGCGGGTGAGTTCGGGCAGGACGCGCAGGTCGGCGAACCAGTGGTGATCGTCCGGGTGGCAGACGAGCACCGGCGTCCGGGTCGTGGGCCGCAGCACTCCCGCCTCGCTGACCTGCCGTCCGACCAGCGAGTTCACCAGCGTGGACTTGCCGGCCCCGGTCGAGCCGCCGATCACGACGAGCAGCGGCGCTTCGGGCTGCTTGAGACGGGGCACGAGATAGTCGTCGAGCTGCGCGAGCAGCTCCTCCCGATTGGCCCGCGCGCGTGGCGCGCCCGCCAACGGGAGCGGAAAGCGCGCGGCGGCGACACGGTCGCGCAGGGCGGAGAGTGCGTCGAGCAGCTGAGGCCGTACGTCCAAGGTCACCACATGCGAAGAATGCCCAATTTTGTTTGGTTTCTGAAGGATATGGGCCTCTCTGCGCGCCGATGGTCGTCTGATCGACACGATTCGCGTACGGAGGGACGCATGTTCGCGTACGGAGGGCACGCACGTTCGCCTACGGAGGGCACGCGCGTTCACCTACGGAGGGACGCCTGGAGGAGTGGAGCAATCGAGGCGACATCGAGGCAACCGGGACGACCGTGACGACTGGGGCGCAGGCATAACGAGTGCACAACACCCGGGGCGTGAGACGCCAAAAGCGATGCAGGATTCGTACCTGCCTGCGATTATCGGAAACCGCTTCACTGAAACTCCACATCGTGCCACGGAGCAGAAGCGCCCGGGACAGGGGGCGGCGACCCCTATCCTTGTCCCCGGCAAGGTCACGGATCTCCCCCCAGTCCGCCGTCCAAGCCACCGGCCACACACCGGCCCCCGTAGCTCAGTGGATAGAGCAGGCGCCTTCTAAGCGCTTGGCCGCAGGTTCGAGTCCTGCCGGGGGCGCCAGTCTCCGTCCTCCCCTCAGGGAGGGCTTTCACCGGCGTTTCGCGGGTGGCCGTGTCGCATGCGTACCGAAGTGCTCTGCCGGAGGGGCGGCCGGCGCCGGCTCGAAGACGGGGGCGGCATGGCCTTGCGCGCACCGCGGCACGCCCGGGGATGACCGGCCCGGCGAGGACGCCGCCCAAGTCACCCTGGAACAGCA
>NZ_JAAKZW010000371.1 GCF_011044995.1 Streptomyces mesophilus
CCCCTACGCCGACCACAGCCGCGCCCACCACACCGGCCCCCACCAGCCCTGCACCCACCACCCCGGCACCGACCCCTGGCCCGGCGACGCCGAGCCCCACGCCGCCCGGACCCGACGCGCCCGAACTGGCCGATACCGGGACGGAGTTGTCCGCGCTCCGCATCGGTGCGCTCGCCGGGCTCGGCGTCGCCTCCGGCGCCGGCGCCATGCTGTGGGCCGTACGCCGCCGCCGTACGGGCGGGACCGATCCACGCTAGCCAGTGGCTCCCGGACGGGACCAACCCTCGCTGGTCAGTGGCTCCCGGACGGGACCGACGCTCGCTGGTCAGTGGCTCCCGGTGAGTTCGCCGCTGAGTTTCTCGTGCATCCGGGCGCTCGCCTCGTCGAGGCCGACGATCTCCACGGTCTTGCCGCGCTGCGCGTACTTCGCCCCGATCGCGTCGAGGGCCGCGACGGAGGAGGCGTCCCAGATGTGCGCGGCGGTCAGGTCGATGACGATCCTGTCGGGGTCGGTGGCGTAGGCGAACCGGCCGACGAGGTCGTTGGACGAGGCGAAGAACAAGGCGCCGGTCACGGAGTAGACGACCGTGGCGCCGTCCGGGTCCGTCACCGCGGTGACGTCCGCGACGTGGGCGACGCGGCGGGCGAAGACGGCCATGGCGGTGAGGGTGCCGGCGACCACACCGATCGCGAGGTTGTGCGTGGCGACCACGACCGCGACGGTGACCACCATGACGCCGATCTCCCCGGCCGGCATCCGCCGGAGAGTCCTGGGCGCGATGGAGTGCCAGTCGAAGGTCGCGAAGGACACCATCACCATGACGGCGACGAGGGCTGCCATGGGGATGTCGGAGACCACGGGTCCGAAGACGATGCAGAGGACCATCAGGAAGGCGCCCGCGAGGAAGGTCGACAGGCGGGTGCGGGCTCCGGACACCCGTACGTTGATCATCGTCTGGCCGATCATCGCGCAGCCGCCCATCCCGCCGAAGAAGCCGGTGACGATGTTGGCGATGCCCTGTCCGATGGACTCACGGGTCTTGGACGAGTGGGTGTCGGTGATGTCGTCGACCAGCTTGGCCGTCATCAGCGACTCCATCAGACCGACCAGCGCCATCGCGAGCGCGTACGGGGCGATGGTGGTCAGGGTGTCGAGCGTGAACGGCACGTCGGGCAGGCCGGGTACGGGCAGCGAGGACGGCAGGTCGCCCTTGTCGCCGACGGTCGGGACCGCGATGCCCGCGGCGAGCGTGATCACGGTCAGGATCACGATGGAGACCAGCGGCGCCGGGACCGTCTTGGTGATCCTCGGGAAGAGGACCATGAGCGCGAGGCCCCCGATGATCAGCGGGTAGACCGGCCAGGCCACGTCGCGCATCTCGGGGACCTGGGCCATGAAGATCAGGATGGCCAGCGCGTTGACGAAGCCGACCATCACCGAGCGCGGCACGAACCGCATCAGCTTCGCGACGCCGAGCACGCCCAGGACGATCTGGATGACACCGGCCAGGATCACCGCGGCGACCAGGTAGCCGAGCCCGTGCTCGCGGTTGAGCGGGGCGATCACCAGGGCGACGGCGCCGGTCGCGGCCGAGATCATCGCGCGGCGGCCGCCGACGACCGAGATCACCACGGCCATGGTGAAGGAGGCGAACAGACCGATCGCGGGGTCGACCCCGGCGATGATCGAGAAGGAGATCGCCTCGGGGATCAGGGCCAGCGCGACGACCAGGCCGGCGAGGACCTCCGTACGCCAGACCTTGGGGTCCTTCAGCCAGTCGGGGCGCAGGCGGGCGGCAGGGGACAGTGCGGAGGGGGACAAGGGCGGAACCTGTCGTGCTCGGGGGTTCTCGCCGGGAGCGACGGCGGCCCCGGCACGGCTGGCGGTCGCGCGCTCAGTGGCCCCGTACAGCGAAAGCAGGGGGGACGGCAGCAGACCAACCCCACGATCATACGGGCCCTGCTCGGCCGGGGTCCGCGGCGCCGAGCGGCGAGACGGCGGCCGGGGTCCGCGACGCCGGCCGACCAGACGGCGGCCGGGGTCCGCGACGCCGGCCGCCGAGACCGCGGGCCCGGGCGGGCCCCTGCCTCCGGTGAGGCGATCGCGCGGAGCACCGGACGCTCCTTCACCACGCGCCTCAACACCGTTTATCCTCAACGGCGTTGCGCCGGGACCAGGCGCGCGAAACCGGGGGAGCCAGACCATCATGAGCGGTGCGAACGGGGACGAGCGCGGCGAGCGGGACACCGGGCAGGACGGCATCGACGGCGGGATCAAGCCGCTCGCCGTGAGCGATCCCCCGCGGATCGGGCCGTATCTGCTGCTCGGCCGGCTGGGTGCCGGCGGGATGGGGCGGGTGTTCCTGGCGCGGACGGAGCGCGGGCGTACCGTCGCCGTGAAGGTCGTCCATGAAGAGCATGTGTCCGACCCGCAGTTCAGGGCGCGGTTCCGCCAGGAGATCGAGGCGGCCGGGCGGGTCGGCGAGCGGTACACGGCGCCGGTGCTCGACGCCGGCCCGGACGACGAGCCGCCGTGGGTGGCCACGGGGTATGTGGCCGGGCTCTCGCTGGAGCAGGTCGTACGGATGCACGGACCGCTGCCGCCCTCGTCCGTGCACACCCTGGCCGACGGCCTCCTGAACGCGCTCGCGGACATCCACGCGGCCGGGCTCGTGCACCGCGACCTCAAGCCGTCCAACGTGATGCTGACCGTGGACGGCACCAAGGTCATCGACTTCGGGATCGCCCGGGCCCTCGACGCCTCCGTCTCCTCCCTGCTGACCAGTACGGGGATGGCCGTCGGCTCGCCCGGGTTCATGTCACCGGAGCAGATACAGGGCGGGCGCGCGGGGGCGAAGAGCGATGTGTTCACGCTCGGCTGTGTTCTGACGTACGCGGCGACCGGGCAGCTGCCGTTCGGGCAGGGGGCGAGCAATCAGCATGCCGTGATGTACCAGATCGTGGAGGGCGAGCCGGATCTGACGGGGATCGAGGACGCCGCGCTGCGGTCGCTGATCACGCGGTGCCTGGCCAAGGAGGCCGAGCGGCGGCCCGGTGTCGACGAGCTCCTCGCGGATACCGGGCGGCCACGGCCCACCGCGGCGCGCGGCACCTGGCTGCCCGCGCCCGTCGTCGCCCATCTCGCCCAGCAGTCCGCGCGGTTGCTCGATGCCGAGGCCACGCCCCTGCGGGAGGAGCCGGCCGCGGCGGGCGGTGCCGTCGATCAGGCGACCGTCGGGCTGCGGCCGCGGCAGCCCGGCGCGTCCGCCGACACCTCCACCCGCGAGGAGCGGCCGCGCCGGCGGCGCACGCTCCTCGTCCTGCCCGTCGTCGCCGTCCTCGCCGTCGGCGGCGGAACGGTCGCGCTGCTCCAGCCCTTCGGCGACGGCGGCGACGAGACCCGTACGCAGCCGCCGGGCAGCAGCGCGAGTGCGACACCGGGAGACAGTGATTCCTCGCGTACGCCCAGCAGTTCGCCCTCCGGGAAGCAGAAGGAGAAGGGCGGGGGCGACGGGAAGGACGAGGACGGAGCGAAGGACCCGAAGGGCAGCGCGCAGCCCGACGACCAGGAGAGCGACGGCAGTTCGCAGGAACCGGACAGCGGGGGCGGCGCCCCGACGGGCGACGGGTCCGGGGGTTCTGCCGACGGCGGTGGCGCGTCCGACGGCGGTGCGTCCGGTGGCGGCTCGTCCGAGGGGTCCCCGCCGCCCGCCCTCACGGCCTACAAGCTCGAGTACGTCCACGGCTGTGTCGGCTCCTGCGATATGCCGATCAAGGTGAGCTGGTCCGCGATCCCCCGGGCGACCCGGTACGACATCCACTACACCAACACGGGCAGCAACTTCACCGAGAAGAACGTCGACACCACGTATTCCACCGGCGCCACCAGCTACACGATCAACGGCCCCTTCTCCGGGGACGAAATCTGCGTCACGGTCCGCGCGGCCAACGCGCACGGACCCTCCGCCTGGGCGGAGAAGTGGTGCGACACGGTGGCCTACTGAGGCGGCGGGCGGCGGGCGGCCGGCGGCCGGCGTCGGTGTGAGCGGGGCCGGCGGGCTCACGTACGGGCGAACCGCAGCTCGCGGACGTGACCTCACGTAATCACCGAATTACGATCAGTGCATGATCGAGTCGTGGTGGACGGCCTTGGTGCGGGCGATGCGGCAGGGCCGTCTCGTGCTCGTGCCGCTGCTCGCCGTGCTGATCACCGCGCATCTGGCGAGTGCCGCGCACAGCGCTCCGTTCGCCGGGCCGCACGGAGCGCATGGTCCGCATCTCGGCATCGTCGCCGCCTGTCCGCCCGGTCATCACACGGCGGCCGGTCCGCAGCAGGCCGCACTCGTACCGGGGCCCGCGCACGATCACGACGCGGGCGAGCACGTCGACCACTCGGTGGACCGGCCACGCGATCCGGGCACGCAGGAGCTCTCCGCGCCGGCGCTGCCCCTCCTCGGTCTCCTCACCCCGGCCGCCGGGTGTGCGCCGCCGCCCCCTGCGGCGGTGGACCATGCGGGCCCGCCGGGCCGTGGCGGCGAACGGTCCTCGCTCTGCGTCTGGCGGCAGTAGGCGCGCCCCGCATCCCACTCCCGTAGACGAGACGGGAGTTCACGGGATGCGTCCGCGCGACCCTGACCTGCCGATCCCGTGCGCAGCGCGCCTGGCGCCGCCGCAGCACGTAGGAGCCGTACGCCATGAAGCCCACTCTCCGCCTGCACGAGCGCCGTGCGGCGCTCCACGAAGAGCACACCCCGATCGC
>NZ_JAAKZW010000372.1 GCF_011044995.1 Streptomyces mesophilus
TCCCGAAACCGGGGCTCCGCCCCGGACCCCGCATCCGAACTTCGTTCGGATCCTGCTCAAACGCCGCAGGGGCTGGGATTGCCCCTCGGGCCGGGATTGCCCCTCGGGCCGGGATTGCCCCTCGGGATAAATGGTTCACCCGACTCGTACACCCCGGACAAAGGCCGACCGGCATGTACGCCCCTACGGTGGGAAGCGACCCCACATACTGCTTCACCACGCGGAAGGGCCCGGCCATGACCGAAACCCATGCCTTCTGGCTCGCCGGCCGCCAGGCCACCGGCGAGACCACCCTCGATGTCACCTCTCCCTGGGACGGCCGCACCGTCGCCGTGGTGAGCGTGCCGACCGATGCCCAGGTCGAGGAGGCGGTGGCCGCCGCGTATGCCGTACAGGACGAGTTCGCCGCGACGCCCGCCCACGTACGGGCCGAGGCGCTCGACCACGTCAGCCGCCGTCTCAAGGAGCGCACCGAGGACATCGCCCGGCTGATCTCCGCCGAGAACGGCAAGCCCATGAAGTGGGCCCGTGGCGAGGTCGGCCGTGCCGTCTCCGTGTTCCGTTTCGCCGCCGAGGAGGCCCGGCGCTTCAACGGCGGCGAGGCCCAGCGCCTCGACACCGACGCCGGCGGCCAGGGCCGTCTCGCCCTGACCCGCCGTTTCCCCAAGGGCGTCGTGCTCGGCATCGCACCGTTCAACTTCCCGCTGAACCTGTGCGCCCACAAGATCGCCCCGGCCATCGCGGTCGGCACCCCGATCATCCTCAAGCCGGCCCCGGCCACCCCGCTCAGCGGCCTGCTCCTCGGTGAGCTGCTCGCCGAGACCGAGCTGCCGGCCGGTTCGTGGTCGGTCCTGCCGGTCGCCAACGACCACATGCCGCAGCTGGTGCAGGACGAGCGTCTGCCCGTCATCTCCTTCACGGGCTCCGACAAGGTCGGTTACGCGATCATGGACTCGGTCCCGCGCAAGCACCTGACCCTGGAGCTCGGCGGCAACGGCGCGGCGGTCGTCCTCGCGGACTTCGCGTCCGACGAGGACCTGGACTGGGCGGCGACCCGTATCGCCACCTTCTCCAACTACCAGGGCGGCCAGTCCTGCATCTCGGTCCAGCGCGTCATCGTCGACGAGTCGCTGCACGACCGCCTGCTTCCCCGCATCGTCAAGGCCGTCGAGGCCCAGGTCACCGGCGACCCGTCCGACGACAAGACCGACGTCGGCCCGCTGGTCAGCGAGGACGCCGCCCGTCGCGTCGAGTCCTGGGTCGACGAGGCCGTGAAGGCCGGCGCCCAGCTGGCCACCGGCGGCCGGCGCGACGGCGCCTCGTACGCGCCGACCGTTCTCACCGACGTCCCGGCCGACGTGACGATCTCCTGCGAGGAGGTCTTCGGACCGGTCCTCACCGTGCAGAAGGTGAGCGGTGAGGAGGCGGCCTTCGCGGCGGTCAACGAGTCCAAGTACGGCCTGCAGGCAGGCGTGTTCACGCACAACGTGCAGGCCGCGTTCCGCGCGCACCGCGCCCTCGAGGTCGGCGGCGTGATCGTCGGCGACGTCCCCTCGTACCGCGCGGACCAGATGCCGTACGGCGGCGCCAAGCAGTCCGGCGTCGGCCGCGAGGGCGTCCGCTTCGCCATGGACGACTACACGTACGAGCGCGTGATGGTCTTCACCGGCATCCAGCTCTAGTACGTGAGAGCGGTGGAACTCCCGCTACTGAGGCGGGAGTTCCGCTGCCACCATGGCGCTCCATGGGGGAGCAAGGGCAGCACATCGGGCCGTATCGCCTCGTCGCCACGCTCGGTGAGGGAGGTATGGGGGCGGTCTACCTGGCGCGGGAGGCAGGCGGCCGGGGGCGCGCCGTCGCCGTCAAGGTGCTGCGGCCCGAACTCGCCCGTGACCAGGGCATGGTGCGCCGTTTCCGGCGCGAGGCGGACACCGCTTCGTCCGTACGGGGACGGGGTGTGGCGCGGCTGCTCGGGTACGACCTGGACGGACCGTTGCCCTGGATCGCCGCCGAGTTCCTGGCCGGTCCGACGCTGCACGAAGCGGTCGGCTTCTGCGGTCCGTTCGACGAGGCGGGTGCGCGGGCGCTCGGGGTCCATCTGGCCCGCGCGCTGACCGTGATCCACGGTGCCGGTCTGGTGCACCGGGACCTGAAGCCCTCGAACATCGTGCTCACCCGCGACGGCCCCCGCATCATCGACTTCGGCATCGCCCGGCCCGAGTACGGCCTCACCCTCACCGACCCCGGCACGGCGCCCGCGACCCCCGGATACGCGCCTCCCGAGCAGGTGACCGGACGCCGCACCGGCCCGGCGGCGGACGTGTTCTCGCTCGGCGCGGTGCTCGCGTTCGCCTGCACGGGCCGGGCCCCGTTCGGCGCGGGCCATCCCGCTGCCGTCAACTTCCGTGTCGTACACGAGAATCCGGACCTCACCGGGGTGCCGTCCGCGCTGCTCGGACCGCTTGGCGCATGCCTTGCCAAGGACTCGGCGGCCCGCCCCACGCCCGAGCGGCTGGCCTCGGTGCTCGGGAAGCCGGGCGACCTGCCGTGGCGGAGCGGACCCCTGCACGGCGAGATCGAGCGGCGCACCCGCGAGGCCGAGCGTGCCCTCGCGCTCGCCCGTGCGCAGGACCGTCCGCCGGGCCGGCCTTCGCGCAGGCGGGTCCTGTCGGCGGCCACAGCTGTCGTGGCCACCGGTGGCGGGCTCACCTGGTGGCTGCGACGGGGCGAACCCGAAGGCCCCCGTATCAGCGACAGCGGTGTCCCCTACGCCGAGCCGCTCGCGAACCCCCGACCCGGCGCCGTGCCCGACGCGTTGTGGAAGGCGGACGGCATCCACCCGGACGGCCCGGACCCCGTCGCCGTGGACCGGGTCGTCGTCGCCGCGTCCGGCGGCGGGCTCGCCGCGTGGCGCCAGCACACGGGGGAGCGCGCGTGGTCCTGGCCCGGCAACGGCGCGCCCGTACGCCATGGCCCGCTGCTCGCCGCGGACCGGGCGCTGTTCGTCGTGACCCGCGGCGGATGGCTGACCGCGCTCGACGCCCGCAGCGGCGCGGTGCAGTGGGACACGCGGGAGGCCGGGGCGGAGCAGGCTCTCGCCGTCGACCCCGTGCACGTCTATGTCCTGGATCGCGGGCGGCGGGTGGCGGCCGTATCGCCGCGCACCCGCAAGGTGCGCTGGCGTTCCCGGGCGCCCCTCGCCTCCACCGGGCCCGTCGGCGCCGCGGTCGCGGACGGCCGGCTCCTGGTCTGTACGCGTGAGGGGCAGGGCGTGGCCTTCGACGTGCTGAGCGGCGAGGTGCGGTGGAGCGAGGACTTCGGGCCCGTGAAGCCGTACGTCGCGGACGTCGGTCTGGTGCCGGCCGTGCACGAGGACGCGTTCTGCGTGGGCGGTGACCGGATGGTGGTGGTCGACGCCGCGGACGGCCGGCAGCGCTGGACGCAGGACCACGACAGCCTGGCGGTGCAGCGCTCCTGGGGAGCCCCGGCGGTGGTGGACGGCAAGCTGTACGCGCCGCGTCCCGCGCTCGTCTCGCGCGAGCTGCTCTGCCTGGAGGTCGCCGACGGCTCGCGGGTGTGGACCACGGACGTCGGGTACGCCGAGAGCGAGTTCATCAAGGACGATCTGCTGCCGGTGCAGGCGGTCGTCCGCGAGGGCGAAGCCCTGTACGTACCGCTCGGCGTCGACCGGCGGGGCCATGTGGACCGCGAGCACGACCTGGGCGTGGCCGTCCTCGACGCGTCCTCGGGGGCCAAGCTGTGGGTGCTCAACGACGATTCCGCCGCGGCCGGTTGGCGCCTTGCGGCGGCCGCGGGGCGGGTGTTCGTGGCGCGCGGCACCCAGCTGCGCGCGATGCCCACGTGGTGAGAGGTCGCTCGCGTGGCGTGTGCGTCGCAGGGGGCTTTCCCCTCAGGGGCAGGGGACTTTCCCCTCGGAGGTACGAGGCGGCCGGGGCTCACGAATCCGGCATTCCGCGGCTACCCTGCCGTGGGTGCGCGCCGATCCTGGCCGGGGGGCGGGAGGTGTGCGCTCGGGGGAGCTGTTCATGGAAGACCTGCACCTTGGCGATCCGCGTGCCCTGGGTCCGTACCGGCTGCTCGCCGTGCTCACGGAGGCGGGCGGGGAGCGCCGGTATCTCGCGCACGGGCCGGATGTGCCGGGACATGTCGAAGTCACCCTGGTCCAGAGCGCGTTGGCGCACTCCGCCGAGCTGCTGCGGGCCGCCGAAGGGCCCGGCCTGGTCGCGTACGTCGACGCCGCGTGCGACGAGGACCCGCCCTGGCTCGTCTGCCGGTACGTCCCCGCACTGACCCTCGCCGATGTGCGCGGCCTCCTGTACGGCGGGCTGCCCGAGGCGGCCGTACGCGGCATCGGCGCGACGCTGGCCGGTGCGCTGGCGCGGCTGCACGCGCTGGGCGCGGCACATGGCGCGGTGACGCCCGACGGGGTGCTGCTCGGTGCGTCGGGTGCGCGGCTCGTACGGCCCCGGGGGTCGGGCAGCCCGGCGGACGACGTGGCCGCACTCGCCGCGGTACTCGACGACGCGGCCGCCGGGCGCGCACCGGACCGCGAGCTGCTCGACCGCTGCCGGCAGCCGGACCGTGAACTGCGGCCGTCCGCAGTGGAGTTGGCCGTGCATTGGGCCGCGCAGGGCTCGTACGCCTTGCCGGCGCGTCTGGTGGGGGCGCTGGCGCGGGAGGCGGAGCAGGCGCTGGAGCGGGAGGCCGGGCCTGTGGGGGAG
>NZ_JAAKZW010000373.1 GCF_011044995.1 Streptomyces mesophilus
GGGTGTCGGGCGGCGAATCGTTGGAAGCCACGGACGGCAGACCACTGAAAGCCACACCCGACACCCCCGGTTGAGCCAACCCTACGAATGGCTCGCTCATCCCGATCAACAAGGTAGGGACCACTGAACGACGGGGGCGGCCGCCGTACAACCGGCCGCCCCGCAGCGGCGCAGCCACAACGATCGGAGACCGCAAGGGGGAGCGATTGCATGGTGCGCCATGATGTCGAGGCCGAACGTGAGATGTGGAACCGGTATGCCGCGGCCCCGAAGAACAACACCGGCGCCGACCGAGAGCCGGTGTTCGAGTGGACGCAGTGGGGCTCTGCCCACGGGCCCGGCATCGAACTGCTCGGCGCACCGGTGACGGTGCTCGATCTCGGGTCCGGGCCCGGGCGTGAAGCGGCCTACCTTGCCGCGCGGGGCATGGAGGTGACCGGGATCGATCTGTCGCCGGTGATGGTCGAGGCGGCGGCGAAACGCTGGGCCGCTACCAGGGAGCTGCGGTTCGTGTGCGCCGAGGTGATCACCTACTTGTCAGCCAGCACCAAGCGGTGGGATGCGATCTATTCGTCGTGGGGCGCGGTCTGGTTCACCGACCCCGAGGCGCTGCTGCCGCTCATCGCCGGCCACTTGAGCCCAGGCGGCCGGTTCGTTGCCGCACACGCCCCGGCGATCCCCGGCGCGTACGGGCCGCAGGGGACGTACGGCGACGGCTTCAAAGGACGTGCGCACTTCCACTACCGCTACGCGTACACGCCACGGCGGTGGCTGAGCCTGATGGGGCGTGCCGGCCTCGTGAACCCCGCTGCTGAAGTCGTTCCGGCGCCTGCCGCAGCGGATGTGGGCACGCTTCTTCTGACCGCCCAGGGCGCGTGATCCGCGGCGCGCGGCGCTGCACCGAGGGCGCGCTGGATACGGATGGTGTCGACGGACTCGGCAAGCAGCTCGAACTCGGTGGTGGGGTCGCGGGCGATGAACCGGAACAGCTGCCCGTACTCCAGGAGGAGCCCCGCTTGGGACTGCTCTGCGGCGTTGTCCCGCCAGGCCCTCAACTGCCCCGGCACATCGGGGGCATCGCGCGGCAGCGGCATCAAGGCGCCCGCCGGGATGCCCGCCGTGTCCGGGATGGGGTCGAGTCGTTCGGCGATCCAGGTCGCGCGCTCGCGTAGCCACCACAGCGCCAGCGGCAGGCTTGGTGCCCGGTAGGTGCCAAGCGGTACGCCGACCAACTGCCCGGCGCAGACGCCGTATCCGGTCACTTCGCAGAGAAATTCCTCGTGCACGTCGCCCCCATCCGCGGTCCGTCCGCACAGGTCGGCGCGGCGACGAGGATCGCGCGCGAGGGTGCGGGCGGAACCGGTTCGCTGGTGTCCTGGCTGCGGCAGGACACATCGTGTGCACGTCGAGGTTGGGCCGCCTGGGCGCTCAGAACTGGTCGAGCCTGCGAGCGTGACGGTCACGCCGATCGGAACCTCGATCGCGTAGGGCTATTGTTCCCTCACAACCCGTGATCGTCGGCATATGCCGGAGAGTTATGGCTGGATTCGCTCCCTGCTTCACCTCCCGCACCGCCAACACCGCCTCGGAGCATGCGAGTTACGGAGCGCCAAGCCCAACCCCCGTCGCACCTGACACTTGAGGTGGCCGAAATATCGCCCTGAGCGACCGAGCGTGGCGGCTGCGCTCTCGACACGGACCCCGCCCTCTTCACCGCGGGCATGCGTACAACTCCAAAGGCGCAGGCACTCGTAGTGCGCGTGCTGACGATTCCCAAGGCCGCGTGGAACACCGATACCGGATGAGCCGTCGCCGCCGTGCGCATCATCGAAGCGCAGAAGCGACAGAACCGATCGCCTGATCTCAGTGCGGCGCCAACTCGTCGTCCGACCACAGGGATGCGCCGGCATGACCCAACAGCAGCTTGGGGTAGTAGGTCCAGGCGAACCATGGTGCGGTCCGTGACGGGCCCAGCAGGCCGTCCAGCACGAGCCCGCCTGCTGTGAGGGCCACGCCGAGGGTTCGCCGCCGTGCCGGGGCGCGGCGGATGGCGACCGTCGCGGCCGCCATATACGTGTACTGGCTTACGGCCCACACGGCAGGGTGGACACGGCGCCTCGCGCTCCCGCCCGGCAATCCCGCGTCGAGCCGCGCCACCACCGCCGGGTGGACATGCAGCGCTGCGAATGCGTAGTGCGCGGCGTTCCCCTGGCCCCGGCGTTCGTACCAACGGGCGCACGCGCGCGTGTTGTTGACGTATACGCCGCCTGAGAGGTCCACCGCCAGCAGGCATGCGATGGCCGCGCTTTTTGGGCCGGCCCCGCGCGCCCTGGCCACGGCCGGCGCCGCGACCGCACCGGCCACCGTCGTCAGAGCCGTCAGCACATGGTTCGCCCGCGTGGCCTCCGGGCCCACGAACTCGCCCCACACCCAGCGCAGCGCCACCCTCGCCACCATCATCGGTCCCCCTGAGCCGTGATGTGATCCGTACCCCGACTGAGCATCCCCAGATCCTCGTCCAAGTGACGCATCCCCGCGCATGCAACCACCATCGATTCTCACCCGGCCAGAATGTCGAGGCGAACGCTCTACACTCTTTCGGCTTGGGTGAGCCGATCATGCCAAGGCCCCGTTGACGCAGCAACGGCCCACGCCTGGACCGGAAATCCGGTAGACGCGGCAGGGATACTGCCGTCATGGCCGTGACTCAACAGCTCGCCCGTATCCCCGAGGGCTATCTCGCTGCCTGCCGTCAGTCCGCCGCCACGTCACCGGACGGTGATCGCCACTGGGATCCACCGGCGTGCGATGTGCTGGACCTGGACTGGGCACCGGCCCTGCTCAAGCGTGTCGGCGAAGTGACCGGACTCGAAGAAGCCCATCTCGATGCTCTGCGCCGCGCCACCGACGGCGACACAACTCTGGACCTCGGCTTTCTTGACACACCCCCGCACGCCATAGCCCCCTTCGGGGGCGCCCCCACCGGACTGGGGGTCCTTCAGGTGGCGCACGTCTCCAAGCTGCTGGGCCAGATCGACATGCCCGTCCTTCTCGCCGCCCTGCCGGCCGACGAGCATGACGCGGCATCCTTGATCGGCCAGAAAGGCGCCGTCACCGGAGGTCTCAGGCCATACCTGCTGGAACACTTCAACGCCCTGCGCGACTTCTACCTCGACGCAGCCAAGCGCCACCTGCACATGGTGCTCTGGTGGGACTAACCCGCACTCCACCAGACGTCTTCACCACCAGCACCCGAGGAATCACGTGAGCGTCAACTCAACCCGGCGGCATTGTCGGTGGTGCGAGGCACACTTCCGCCATGAGGATCTCTTCGTCGCATGACCCGGGTGCCACCCGACAGCCCTTGGTCTGGGCGGAGTCGATGGGTGGGCCGTTGATTGTCGTGCCGCTCTCGTCGCTGAATCATTGGGGTGGCAGCACCATGCAGGGCAACCAGGCAGGGTCCGGGGCAGTCCTGGACGACTATGACCGTGCCTGTGAAGTCGAGGACCTGGCAGCGCTGATTCCGGTGGGCCCCATGGCGCACAGGCCCTGCTCCTCGCAGACGAACCCGCCACGACATGTTTCTTGCCCGAGCCACGGGTGTTCGTGCGATGGCTGGCCGCGGACTCAGAGGATGATCTTCTCTCTGCCGCCGAGGAGGCCCTGGCAGATCCCGCCACTCAGTGGGAGCACTGCGGCGTCTGGGAAACCGGTGGCCCTGCGGTCCTCATGGACTCTGCGGAAGCCGGAGCGGACCTGAACGTTGAGTACCCCAACGGCGGCGGACTCCCCGCACGAGCTCATGTGCCGTTGCCGGCGGGTCGTTGGGCAGTGAGAGCGACTCATGCATGGGACAGAGATCTGGCTTCTGTCGGGCTCGTCCAGCTTCTTCCGGTGACCGCGTGAGTGCGTGCCAGCCGCTCGCCGAACCCGTCGCATCACGCCGGCCCTCCCCGGAACCACCCCGTGCTGGCAGGAACCAGCCCGCCCGGGATGCAAGTCGTAGGCGGTGCGGCGAAATGCTGTGGCACCGCCGTGGCGCGCGTGCAAAGCTGGCAGCGCGCCAAAGGGGTGTAGCTCAGCTGGCCAGAGCGCCGGTCTCCAAACCCGGATGCCGCAGGTTCGACTCCTGTCACCCCTGCCACAACCCGGTCCCGGTGCCCGGGCACACCGGCACACCCAGGGCCTGCCTGCCACAGTGCAGGACATGAATGCAGCCGAGTGAAAAGCCTCCGTAACTGGTAAGGCCTGCCCTCGTGGTGTGAGGCCGACCATGCCGAGGACGACGTAGCGGGCGGCGACGCGGTCTTCCACCAGGCTGCGGAGGTGACCTTCACCTTCCCGCCGTTGGCCAACGGGAAGCGCCTGACAGCGTCGTTCGCGACGGCCGCAGCCGGGACCTTCCAGAACGGCCCGCGACAGATCTGGATCGACGGGCCGGTGCACACGCCCTCCCCCGGGATCCTTGAGGAGCTGGCGCTCTCCCGTCGAAGCGGTCACTTCCGCGGCACGACCTACGACGAAGAACTCCAGACCACCTGCCGGGCCATCGTGACGCGCCTCGCCCTAGAGCCTGTCTGACAAATGATCACCTGGCCGCTTCACGGAGCCAGAGGATCAGGGAGGCCAGGACAACTCCCGCGCGGTAGCGGTCTGCGAGCTTGTCGAACCTGGTTGCGATCGCACGGAACTG
>NZ_JAAKZW010000374.1 GCF_011044995.1 Streptomyces mesophilus
GAACTGGAAGATCCTGCGGGACTGCCGACTGAAGGGCAACGGCGTTCACCAGGCCGCACTCGGCATCGCACGCCTTCACAACATGGCCCTCACGGGATAACTCAGACCCCATACGGGACAACCTCTAGGGAGCTGTTCGGACCGACGGTCGCGTGCCGCTGCAGCGGCTGGACTTCTGCCTCATCGACGCAGAGGCAGCTGCAACAGCATCGGCTCCTCGTCCAGCCAGCCCCGCTGATGCCGATCTCGAATTTTCCTCAGTGTCGCTCTTCGCCTCAGTTGGTTCTCGAAGGGAACCAACTGAGTAATGGGAGAGGGAAGAAGGACTCACGATCGCTTGGTCGGCGAGTGCTCGAGTTCCAGACCAGCTCACTAGGGGATCAGGGCTGCCACCCCATCAAGGATCCGCTCGAGGCCGAAGTCCAGCGCGTCCCCGCCTTGTGGCATGAAGGCACCCTCTGCGACCGCCGACGTGAGCGCGGGGAAGCGGTCCGCGTGGCGCTTTAGGACGTCGGCCGTGAGGTGGGCCCACTCCTCGTTCGCCGCCTCGTCGTGGTCGACGGTCTGCTGGGCGATGTTGCGGATGTGTCCCACGAGTAGCAGGAACGTGTCATGCCGCTGCGGGGCCGACAGGCCGGTTGTGGCCAGCACGGCCAGCGCGGTGTCCAGCCAGCCGAGTTGATGGGGGCCCATGATCTGGCGACGCATGCCGGTGGCCGTCAGGATCCACGGGTGGCGGCGGTACACGGCTGAGCACTGGCGCGCCCACTCGGTCAGCTGCGGGCGCCAGCCGCCGGGGATGTAGGTGACGGAGACCGGTGGGCCGATCGCGAGGTCGACCATCAGGTCGACGAGTTCCGCCTTGCCGGGGACGTACCGGTAGAGCGCCATCGCAGTGACGTCGATTCCCCTGGCGACCCGCGCCAGCGAGACCGCATCCAGGCCCTCCTTGTCGGCGATCCCGATCGCCACCTCGGCGATCCGGCCTGCGGTCAGCGAGGGCTTCGGGCCGCGGCTCGGCTGCCCCTGCTCACCCCAGAGCAGCGCGAAGCTCCCCTCCACGCCGGCCTGCTTCCCCACCTTCTTCGCAGCCACCGCACCTCCTCCGCCGTTCTCCGTTGACACCCCGCCCTAACTGTTTATAGCGTATAGCCAACTGCTTACGGCATATACAGTTTCGTTGGAACGGATCCCCAGGGAGTCCTTATGCTCGCCGCCATCGTCGCCACCTCCGCAGCCGCGCTCCTCGCCGCACCGACGGCCGGAATCCTCGGCCACCGCGCCCTGAAGCGCTCCCGCAACGCCTCCCTCATGAAGATCGACAGCCCGAACGGCATCGACGAGCGCAGCTTCGTCCGCATCGGCGGCATCGACCAGTGGATTTCGGTCCGCGGCGAGGACCTGGCCAACCCGGTCGTCCTTGAGCTGCACGGCGGGCCCGGCGCCTCGACCGCGATCTTCGGGCCGCGCACCAGATCCTGGGAGAAACACTTCACGATCGTCCGCTGGGACATGCGCGGCACCCTCAAGACCCTTGGCCACAACGGCGCCGACGGCCAGGGAGAGATGACCTTCGACCGGATCTACGCGGATGCGATCGAGGTCACCGACCACATCCGCACCCGCCTCGGCGTCGACAAGGTCGTCCTGCTCGGCCTCTCCTACGGCAGCGCCTTCGGCCTGCGGCTCGCCCGCGCATTCCCCGAGCACTACTCCGCGTACGTCGGCACCGACCAGAACATCCACGACTCCGGCCGCGACAACTCCGTACACGAGGCACTCCTTGCACGACTGCGGGCGACCAAAAAGCACAAGGAACTCGCGGCGGTAGAGGCCCTGGACACCGACAAGCACCGCTGGACCACCCGCGAGCGCGCGATGCACGCCAAGCTGCTGGCCACCACCGATCCGCTGACCCTGGACACGATGAAGAAGGTCGTCATGGGATCCCTGTGGCTCTCGCCGCTGCACTCGCTGCGCGAGCTGGGGCACTTCGCCAAGGGCATGAGCTTCTCGGAACAGGTCACCGCAGGCACGTCAGGCTTCGACGACTGGGCGGACGGTACCGAATTCAAGATCCCGTTCTTCCTCTTCCAGGGCGAGAAAGACGTCCTTACGTCGCCCGACCTCGCCCGCCGCTTCTTCGACGATGTCCAGGCCCCGGTCAAGGACTTCGCACTGATCGATGACTGCAGCCACTTCGCGGCGTTCCGCCGGCCGGAGCGGTTCCTCGAGCTGATGCTGGCTCACGTACGGCCGGTGATTGTCGCCGACGAGTCAGCTGCAGCAGGCATCTGACCGGGTTGCGGCCAGCGGCCCCGGGCCCGGAACGGGCCATCCAGGCACCCCTGGGCACCACCCGGCGGGTGGGGAGATCAACTGAGCAGGTTTGGCCACTCCATGAGCACTACCTGGGGAGATTGAAGAAGCACCATCACCGCTCCATCAACTACCTCAGCCTGTCCCAGGCCCCTCGATCCCCCCAGTCGCCGTCGGAAGACCGAGCCGCGGCACGACCTGCCTGACCCCACCCCCCAACAGAAGGAGAGCGACGGCGCCACCACAGAACAAGCAGGCAGCATCTTCCCGCAACAGCCCGTACATTCAGGCTAGTTAGGCATTGCCGAGCCTACTGATGGCCCTGCGCACCCGCGCCTCGTCGGCCTCGTACACTGTCTCACCCATGCGCGGACCCCGGGCGTGGAGCGTATGGATCAACGGTCCAGACGGTGTCCCCAGGCGGACCAGCGAAGCCGACGGGCCGTGAACTGCACGCACGGTACCCGGCCGGCTGGTCAGGTCGATGCGGCTCACGACCCCTGGGGTGACCCAGACCGTCGCCTGCTCCAGACGCGCCAGAATCTGCAGATGGAAGTGCCCGCACAAGACGAGCTGAACGTCCGTCCCGCGGATGATCTCGGCCAACTCGCCAGCATTCTCGAGGCCAAGCGCCTGTTGGACCGGCACATCCAGAGCGACCGGCGGATGATGAAAAGCCAACACGGTGCCTAACGGGGCCGGTGCGGCCAACCGCTCCCGCAACCACTCGAGTTGACCGCTGTCCAAGTGCCCGTATCCCTTGCCCGGCACGAGCGTGTCCAGCGTGATCAACCGCCATCCGCCGACAATGCTGACCGCTGCCCGCTCACCTGCCGCCCCCTCATACACGGCCTCGGGCTGTCGGTGCCCACTGCCAAGCACCTCACGAAACGCGCCGCGGTCATCGTGGTTCCCCGTCGTGTAAAAGACCTCCGCCCCCCGTCGGCCGGCGTAGGCGGACACGAGCTCGCCGGCCCGCGTGTATGCCTCGCGGGAACCGTCGTCGGCAACGTCACCGGTGATGATCACCGCATCGAGGTCGTCCAGGTACTGGAGTTCATCCAGCAGGAGACGGAGCGCGGCAGTACCGTCGGCCCCGTCAACGTCCGGGGCACCCGCCGCGTCGAGATGCGTGTCAGAGAGATGCAAGATCCGCATCACCCGAACGTAGCCCTCCGCCACCAAGTCGGGCCAGGCCCCCTACCCCATCAAAGCTGCCATGATCCCACCGGCCACTTCAAAGGATCCGCACCCGTCTAAGTTACGGGATGCGGGGTGCCGCCCTTGGCGGCACCCTACGGATCGAGTCGAGCCAGGCGTCTACGGCATTGAACTCCCGCGTCACAGCGTCGCGTTGATTGCCCACCAGGGGCAGTCACCTGCACCCCTTACGCGTATTCTGCGGTTATGGGCCCCGAGTCGGCGTACCTGCTCGTTACGATCGCTTCAGTTATCGGTACTTTTGTGCCGGCGGCCTACAAACTCGTGCTCCGCTACCTCTGGCGGAAGCGCCAAATCACGGCCATCGAAGACCAAGTTGAGGACCTCCCCGGCGTACGGGGGCCCGATGCCCGCTAAGAAGGTCCGCTCCCGCAAGATTCAAGCGGAGGACATCAGCAGTGCCGGCATCGCCAGTCTCGTTGTCACGGCCGGGTTCAACCTCGGGGCCAACACATGGCCCGGCAAACTCCTCATCTGGTCCTCCATCTTCATCGTGCTCCTCCTACCACCCTTGGTCGCAGCCGCATTGAACGTGATCGACGACGCGCTCAAGTACTGGCAGTGGAAGTCGCTGAGGAACAGCCTGGAGAAGATCTTGCACAAGACCGCTGACCCTGTAGCTAGAGCCAAGCTCGAAGAGGACATCAAGAAGGCAGACCAAGAGCTCTCCACGACAACTCTCGAGACTATGCGCGGGATCCACGCCGAAGAGGCAGAGGGCTGAATCTCCTCACGGGGCCACCCGCCCGTGTTTGCGGAAGGGTGCCATCGCCTCAGGAGCGACCTGGTCGGCCAGGGCCTCGACCTGGGCAGCGGCTCGATCGATCTCACTAAGAGGTCGTTTTCTCCCGGTGTTTCATCCCGTGATACGGCTTTGATTTGGTGATGCCGGGTCGCGCCAGGAGATGGTGTTCTCGCCAGTGAGGCCGGGCCATGAGGTCGGTCATGGCGAAGTGGATCATGGCTTCGGAGCGGTGCGGGTGGGTTTCGTAGTCGCGGGCGAGGCGCCGGTGCAGCGTCAGCCAGACGTAGGTCCGCTCGACCGCCCAGCGTTTCGGGACCGGGGTGAAACCCCTGGTCCCGGCTGTGCGTTGGACGATTTCGAGGTCGATGCCGAGGGTGGCGGCGTGTTCGATGAAGTGTTTGCGGTAGCC
>NZ_JAAKZW010000375.1 GCF_011044995.1 Streptomyces mesophilus
CCCTCTCCCGACCCTGACCCCACGCCCACCCCCGAGCCGGTGGCGCAGCTCGACGAGTCGGGCAGCACCACCTTCACCGCCACCGAGGGCACCACCTTCGCGGACACTCCGACCGTCAAGGCGGCCACGGCGTCCGGTACGGGGGTCGGCAAGGTTCTCGTGCGGTTCGAGATCGTCGGTGACACCGATGCGTCGTTCGGCGGCAGCAAGGTCGCCGAGGTCAGGACGGGCGTCAACGGCCAGGCGAGCGCCCCCGCGATCCAAGCGGGCGAGAAGACCGGCGAGTTCAGCATCCGTGCCAGCGCCAAGGTGGGCCTGCGCGTCCTCACCGCCGACTTCACCGCGACCGTCACGGCACGCCAGGCCGACGCGCTCACCAGCGCCACCGCCGCGCTGACCGGTGCGCCGGGCGCCCAGTTCGCCGAGACCGTCGAGGTGAAGGCCACGCTGGACGGCGCCGCCGCGGCGGGCGTCGAGGTCACCGCCAAGATGATCAAGAACCCGGAGGGCGACCTCAACGACGCCGGCCCCTACTTCAAGGACGCCGACGGCAAGGCCGTCCGCACCCTGACACTCACCACGGGAGCCGACGGCACGCTGAAGCTGCCGGCGATCTACGCGGACGACACGGCCGGTACGTACACGCTGCGGCTCCTCGCGCCCGGCGGCGGCAAGCTCGACGTCGAGCTGAAGGTCGCGGTCGCCGAGTCGCCCTCGCCGAGCCCCTCTCCGTGAGCCCCTCTCCGTGAGCCCCGCGGACAACTCGTAGCGGCGCCACGCAACTTCACACCTGTCACCGCACCGCCCCTGAACCGAAACCCGGATCAGGGGCGGTGTGACGTGTTCTCATCTCGCCCCCGCGTTGCTACGGTGCCCCGACCCTGACGCCGTATCAGATTCCTGGGAGGGGGCCGGATATGCGCGCTCTGATAGCAGCGGGGATCGGTCTCGCCGTAGCGCTCGCGCTGGTTCTCACCATTTCCTCGATGGAGGCGCCGCCGGGCAAGACCTCGCCGAAGCCTCTGCTCACCACCGTCCCCAAACACCCGTAGGGAGGGCTGCCGCGATGCGCCGCAAGGCCAGCCTCATACTTCTCGGCTTCGCCGTCTTCTTCGCGGCCCTCTCGCCGCTGATCCGGTTCTACGCGTTCCCCCGGCTGGCGAAGGTGCCGGCGAACCAGTACCAGATCATGGTTCTGGAGGCGAAGGGCGCGACGATCTTCGACATGGGGAAAGGGGTGAAGAAGACCGATCTCTCGATCGTGCAGACGCTCAAGGGCAATGTGGAGGAGTCCGAGAAGATCGAGGAGACGGCCGGCCGTGATGTCGTGGTGTGGGACGGTCTGTCCTACGCGCAGGATTCCGACGGCAAGATGGTCACGGTGATCCCCGAGCGCTACATCTTCGACGCGCACTCCTCGGAACCGATCCACGCGACGGGCGAGATGGCCGACAAGAAGCCGGTCAAGCGCGAGGGCATCGAGTTCAAGTGGCCGTTCCTGACGGAGAAGCGGGACTACGAGTACTTCGACGCGCGCAGCCGCACGACCAACCCCATCCATTACAAGGGTGAGCAGAATTTCCGCGGCGTCGACGTCTACTACTTCGAGCAGACCATCCCGTGGCAGAAGGTGGACTTCCCCAGCACGATGCCCGGCGGTATCCCGCCGGAGCAGATGAAGGGGACCGGTACCGAGATGTGGTACACCACGGTCCGCAAGTTCTGGGTCGACCCCACCAGTGGCGCTCCGGTGTACGGCGAGGAGATCCACAAGGAGGAGATGCGGGGCGGCTCGCTCGTGGAGGGCCTCGCCCCCGGCAAGGACCGGCTCACCGTCTTCGACGGACACGTCAAGATGCGCGAGGACTTCATCAAGGACACCGTCGAACTGGTCAAGTCCCAGCGTCAGCTCGTGCTCGCGATGACCACGTACATCCCCTGGGGCTTCGGCTTCCTCGCCCTCGTGCTGCTCTCCCTGTCCCTGTGGCTGGAGGCCCGCAGCCGCCGCCCCGGCGACGATCCGGAAGCGACCGACGACCGCGCACCCGAGCCGGAACCCGCCGGGGTCTGATCAACGCTCCCTGCGCAGGCGGGCGTTGGTGAACCGGGTCGGTTCCGCGCCCGCCGGGTCCTCGGGCCACGGATGCTTGGGGTAACGCCCGCGCAGCTCGGTCCGCACCGCCTGATAGCCCGTCCGCCAGAATGAGGCCAGATCGGCCGTCACGGCGGCGGGCCGTCCCGCGGGTGACAGGAGATGCACGAGCACCGGCACGCCCGCGATCTCCGGGGTCGCGGCAAGACCGAACATCTCCTGCACCTTCACCGCCAGCACGGGCTGTCCGGGATCCGTGTAGTCGATCCGTACGGATGACCCGCTCGGCACCGTCAGCCGCTCGGGCGCCAGCTCGTCGAGCCGGGCGGCGTCGCCCGTGGCCCATGGCAGCAGCCGGTTGAGCGCCTGCCCGGCGTCGATCCGCGCGAGGTCAGCGCGCCGCCGCGCCTTGGACAGCTCGGGCTCAAGCCACTCGTCCGCGCGCGCCAGCAGCGCCGCCTCGTCCATGCCGGGCCACGGCGCGCCAAGGCGCCGGTGCACAAAGGCCAGCCGCCGTCTCAACTCCCCTGCCTTCTGCGACCACTTCAGAAGTACGGTCCCCTCCTCGGCCAGCCCTTGCAGCAGCGCCTCCCGTACGAGGGCGGGGTCCGGGTCGCCGAGCGGGCGCACCCGCAGCTCGATCGCGCCGAGCCGCTCCACCCGCCGGGCGACCACATCACCGTCCGCCCAGCCGACCTCGGCGCCGCTGCTGTGGAGCGGCGCGGCGGCGGCGCGTGCCGCGTCCTCGTCGAGCACGGCCGCAAGGCGTACGCGGGCGTGCGCCGAGCCGACGGGCCGGTCGGCCACGGCGACGGCGATCCACTCGGAGCCGAACAGCGGGGAGCCGTCGGGGAGTTCGGCCGCGGTGCCGGAGGCCATGAGGTAGCTGCCCGCGCCCTTGGAGCGGGCGACGCGCTCCGGGAAGGCCAGGGCGGTGATGAGGGCGGGGGCGCGGTCCTCGGCGGAGGGGCCCTTCCCGGAGGAGCCCTTCGCCGGGGAGGCGGGCTCCTTTGCGGGGGCCGGTCTGTGCGCAGGCTGCCGGGTGTCCGACCTCTCCAGCGCCGAGCTGAGCCTGCGGGTCTCCGTGCGCCAGCGGGCGCCGTACGCGTCGCCGCCGCGGCGGGCCGTGCGCAAAGCCGCCGCCAGGTCGTTCCCGTACTCCCGCGGCGGCTCCTCGCTGAGCAGCGCCACCACCTCGGCGGCCGTCCGCGCACCGAGCTCGCGCGCACCGTCGAGCAGCGCACGGCCAAGCCGCGGATGCAGGCCCAACCGGGCCATCCGCAGGCCCCGTTCGGACACCTGGCCCTGCGCGTCCAGGGCCCCGATCGCCGTCAGCGAGCGGCGCGCCGCGGCCATCGCGCCGGCCGGAGGCGGATCGAGCAGAGCGAGCCCGGAGGCGTCCGGGTCGCCCCAGCAGGCGGCCTGCAGCGCGAACGCGGTCAGATCCGCGACCTTGATCTCGGGCGCGGGGAAGCGGGTCAGGCGCCCGTCCTCGGCCTGGTCCCAGCAGCGGTACACCGCGCCGGGGGCCTCGCGTCCGGCCCGTCCGGCACGCTGGCGTCCCGCGGCCTGCGAAGCCCGTACGGTCGTCAGCGCGCTCAGCCCCCGCGCGTGGTCGGTACGCGGCTCGCGCGCGAGCCCGGAGTCGACGACGGTCCGTACGCCGGGGACGGTCAGGGACGACTCGGCCACGGAGGTCGCGAGCACGACCCGGCGCCGCTCGCCCGGGGCGAGGACGGCGTCCTGCACGGCGGCGGGCGCGCGGCCGTGCACCTGGAGCACGTCCACACCGCCGAGCTCGCCCAACTGCCCCGCGACCCGGGCGATTTCACCGACGCCGGGCAGGAAGCACAGCACATCGCCCTCCCGCTCGGCGAGGGCGCGGCGGACCGTGCCCGCGACATGGGTGAGCAGCGCGGGATCGACGCGCATGCCGTGCGGCGGGCGCACGGGGCGGGGCGGCGGCGCCCAGACCGTCTCGACGGGGTGGGCTGTGCCCTGCGCCTCGACGACCGGGGCGAGCGCGTCCGTGTCCGCCGGGTCGCCGAGGAGGCGGGCCCAGCCCTCGGCGTCGGTGGTGGCGGAGGCGGCGATCAGCTGGAGGTCGGGGCGAAGGGTCTCCCGTACGTCGAGGAGGAAGGCCGCGACCGTATCGGCGTCGAGGTGCCGCTCGTGGCACTCGTCGAGGACGACCAGGTCCACGCCGCTCAACTCCTGGTCGCGTTGCAGGCGTTGGAGCAGGACGCCGGTGGTGACCACCTCGACGCGGGTGCCGCGGCCGACGTTCCGTTCGCCGCGCACCGTGAATCCGACGCTGTCGCCCACGCTTTCGTCCAGGAGCCAGGCCATGCGCCTGGCCGCGGCGCGGGCGGCGATCCGGCGGGGCTCGGCAACGAGGACGCGGCGGGGTGCGCCCTCGTCCAGGAGGCCCGCGAGGGCCAGCGGTACGAGGGTGGTCTTGCCGGTGCCCGGCGGGGCGCAGAGGACTGCGGTGCCGTGCTCTTCCAGGGCTGCCCGGAGGTTGGGCAGCGCGCTGCTGACGGGGAGCTGGGCGAGGGCGGCGGCGGTGCGGGTCACGGGTCCAGTGTCCCGGGTG
>NZ_JAAKZW010000376.1 GCF_011044995.1 Streptomyces mesophilus
CCGCTCCCCCGCACCCCACCCCCGAACTCGCCGACGACCAGGGCCCGTTGGCTTGGTTCAGGGCACTCGGACCGCGCGGCCGCCGCGCCTTCGGCGGTGCGTTCGGCGGCTATGCGCTGGACAGTTACGACTACTTCACGCTGCCGCTGAGCATGGTCGCGATCGCGGCCTACTTCGGTCTGAACAACGGACAGACCGGACTCTTCACCACCGTCACCCTGGTCGTCTCCGCCGTGGGCGGAGCACTCGCCGGCGTGCTGGCCGACCGCATAGGCCGCGTGCAGGCGCTGATCGTGACGGTCGTGACGTACGCCGTCTTCACCGTGGCCTGCGGTTTCGCGCCCAACTACGAGACATTGATGGTCTTCCGCGCCCTGCAAGGCCTGGGCTTCGGCGGTGAGTGGGCGGTCGGCGCGATCCTCGTCGCCGAGTACGCGAGCGCCAAGCACCGCGGCCGCACCCTGGGCGCCATCCAGAGCGCCTGGGCGGCGGGCTGGGGTCTGGCCGTGATCGTCTACACGCTGGTCTTCCAGTTCCTCGGCGACGACCTCGCCTGGCGCGTCATGTTCTGGACGGGCGCGCTGCCCGCGCTGCTCGTGCTCTATGTGCGCCGTAACGTCCAGGACGCCCCCGAGGCCGCCGAAGCCCGCAAGAGGAGTCCCGACAAGGGAAGCTTCACCGCCATCTTCAAGCCGGGCCTGCTGCGCACCACGCTCTTCGCCGGTCTGCTCTCCACGGGCGTCCAGGGCGGCTACTACACCCTGGCCACTTGGGTGCCGACCTTCCTCAAGACCGAGCGCGGCCTGACCGTCGTCGGCACGGGCGGCTATCTGGCCGTCCTGATCTCGGGCGCCTTCATCGGCTATCTGACCGGCGGCTATCTCACCGACGTACTCGGCCGCAAACGCAACATCGCCCTGTTCGCCGTCCTTTCCGCGCTGTGCATCCTCGCCTTCGGCTCCATCCCCGAGGGCTCCAACGGGCTGCTGCTCCTGGTGAGTTTCCCCCTCGGCTTCTGCATGTCGGCGATCTTCAGCGGCTTCGGTTCCTTCCTCGCCGAGCTCTACCCGACGGCCGTACGCGGCACCGGCCAGGGCTTCACGTACAACGCCGGACGCGGGGTGGGCGCCATCTTCCCGACCCTGGTCGGCTTCCTGTCGGACAGCTGGGGCGTCGGCGGCGCGCTGATCTTCGGCGCGATGGCGTACGGCATCGCGGTGATCGCCCTGTTCGGCCTGCCCGAGACGCGCGGCCGGGAGCTGACATGACACGACCCGTATCGCCTTACGCCGAGCGGCAGTTGCCGATCCACCGGCGCATCCCGAAGGCAGCCCGTGCCCACTTCCGCGTGGGCGCCGACGAACCGACGGCGGGCTGGGCGCCCGGCCACACCCAGGCCAACCTGATCGCGGTGCCCGCGGACTGGGCGTACGACATGCTCCTGTTCTGCCAGCGCAACCCCAAGCCCTGCCCGGTGCTCGACGTCACCGAGGCCGGCTCCTGGCGCACCCGCCTGGCGCCCGGTGCGGATCTGCGCACCGATCTGCCGCGCTACCGGGTGTGGCAGAACGGCGAGTTGACCGACGAGCCCGCCGAGGCGACCGGGTGGTGGCGGGACGACCTGGTGGCGTTCCTGATCGGGTGCAGCTTCACCTTCGAGGCCGCGCTCAGCGCCGCGGGCGTCCCGATGCGCCACCTGGAGCAGGACCGGAACGTGCCGATGTACCTCACCGACCGCCCGTGCCGCAGCGCGGGACGGCTGCACGGCCGCATGGTGGTCTCCATGCGGCCGGTCCCGCCGGAAAAGCTGTCCACGGCGATCCGCGAATCGGCCCTGCTGCCCGCCGTGCACGGCAGTCCGGTGCACTGCGGGGACCCGTCGGTGCTCGGGATCGAGGACCTCGACCGCCCGGACTTCGGGGATCCCGTGGACATACGGCCCGACGAGATCCCGGTGTTCTGGGGCTGCGGGGTGACTCCGCAGGCCGCGGTCATGGAGTCACGGCCGCCGTTCGCGCTCACCCACGCGCCGGGCCGGATGCTCATCACGGACGTACGCGACGACACGTACCGCGTCATCTGAAGCGCAGCTCGCCCATCACTCCACACCGAAGGCACGTACCCGGCACATGAACCCTGTGAGTCCTGTGAGTCCTGTGAGTCCTGTGAGTCCCGTGAGTCCTGTGAGTCCTGTGATCGATCTCAACGCCGACCTCGGTGAAGGCTTCGGGCGCTGGCGGCTGACCGAGGACGAGCAACTGCTCTCGATCGTCACCAGCGCCAACGTCGCCTGCGGCTTCCACGCGGGTGACGCGACGACGATGCGCCGGGTCTGCGCGCTGGCGGCCGAGCGCGGGGTGCGGATCGGCGCGCAGGTCTCGTACCGCGATCTGGCCGGCTTCGGGCGCCGTGCGATGGATGTGCCGGCGGACGAGCTGGCCGCCGAAGTGGCGTACCAGATCGGCGCGTTGGAGGTGTTCGCCCGGGCGGCCGGTGCGGGCGTCGCGTATGTGAAGCCGCACGGCGCGCTGTACAACCGCATCGTGCACGACGAGGAGCAGGCCGCCGCGGTGGTCGACGGTGTGCTGCTCGCCGGCCCGCTGCCCGTGCTCGGGCTGCCGGGGTCGCGTTTCCTCGAGGTCGCCGCGAAGGCCGGGCTGCCGGTGGTCCCCGAGGCGTTCGCGGACCGCGCCTACACGGACGAGGGCACGCTCGTGCCCCGTACGCGCGAGGGCGCGGTCGTCACCGATCCGTCGGCGGTCGTGGAGCGTTCGCTCGGTCTGGCCCGTGACTCCCAGGTGACCTCGCTCGACGGGCGGCGGATCACGGTCAGGGCGCGTTCGCTGTGTCTGCACGGCGATACGCCAGGGGCGGTGGACCTCGCCCGCCGCGTACGGGCACGGCTCTTGGACAGCGGCATCGAAGTGGCGGCCTTCGCGTGAACACCTTCGGCAGTCATCGCATGAACACCTTTGGCAGTCTTCGCGTGAACACCTTCGGCAGCCCTCACGTGAACGCCTCCCCGCCCCGGCGCATCCTCCCCGTCGGCGACGACGCCCTGCTCGTCGAACTCGACAGCGGCACCGAAGCCCAGGCCCTGCACGCGGAGTTGACACGGCTCCGCGCGGCAGGCGCCTTTCCGCCGGTACGGGAGCTCATCCCCGCCGCCCGCACCGTGCTCCTCGACGGTCTGGGCGAACCTCCACGTCAGGTCGCGGCCCGCCTGGCCGCACTCGTGATTCCGCCCGCGCCGGCACCGACCGGCGACGTGATCGACATCCCCGTCCGCTACGACGGCCCCGACCTGGCCGACGTCGCCGCCGCCTGGGACGTGCCCGTCAGCGAGGTCGGCCGGATCCACTCGGCTCTCGCATTCCGCGTCGCCTTCTGCGGGTTCGCGCCCGGTTTCGGCTATCTGACCGGTCTGCCCGAGCGGTACGCGGTACCGCGCCGCCCCACCCCACGCCCCTCGGTCCCGGCGGGCGCGGTGGCCCTGGCCGGCCCGTACACGGGCGTCTATCCACGCTCCTCGCCCGGCGGCTGGCAGATCATCGGCAGCACGGACGCCGTCCTGTGGGATCACACCCGCACTCCGGCCGCGCTCCTCGCGCCGGGCACGCCCGTACGGTTCCGGATCCACGGGGACGCCTCGTGAGCGCGCCCGCGGGGCCGGCATTTCCCACGCCCCCGCCTGGATACTCCCGAGGCCACCGCCGCCATGGGGTGTCCACATGACCGACCGCGCCCTCGTCGTCGTACGGGCCGGCGCGCTGACCACGGTCCAGGACCGCGGCCGCCCCGGCCACGCCCATCTCGGCGTACCGCCCTCCGGCATGCTCGACGCCCCCGCCGGCCTCCTCGCGAACCGCCTCGTCGGCAATGCGCCCGAGGCGGCTCTCCTGGAGACCACCGTCAACGGCGTTGCGCTGCGCCCGCGTTGCACGGTGACGGTCGCGGTCACGGGCGCGCCCTGCCCGGTGACGGTGGACGGCCGGCCCGCCGCCTGGGGCGCCCGGGTCCGGGTCCCCGCGGGCGCACTGCTCGGCGTGGGTACGGTCACTTCAGGCGTACGGTCCTACGTCGCCGTCTCCGGCGGCCTGGACGTCGACCCGGTGCTCGGCAGCCGCTCGACGGACCTGCTCTCGGGCCTGGGCCCGGCCCCGCTCACGAACGGCACGGTCCTCCCGCTCGGCGCCGCCGTCTCCTCCTACGCTCCGGTGGACCTCGGCCCGCAGCCCGCGCCGCCCGCGGAGCTGGTGCTGCGCATCGCGCCCGGACCCCGCGCCGACTGGCTCACGGACAACGCCCGCACCACACTCACCACCCGCACCTACCGTGTCTCCGCCACGAGCAACCGCATCGGCCTGCGCACGGAGGGCCCACCCTTGGAACGCGCCATCATGCGCGAACTCCCCAGCGAGGGCCTGGTCCTGGGCGCGGTCCAGGTCCCCCCGAACGGCCACCCGGTCATCTTCCTGGCCGACCATCCGACGACGGGGGGCTACCCGGTGGTGGCGGTAGTCCGCACCACCGACCTACCGGCCGCGGCACAGGCGGCGCCGGGTACACCTGTGCGGTTCGTCGGCTGAGGCCAATCCAGCCCGTCCGGCGTTTGAGGACATCTTTCAGCCCCTGCGGCGTTTGAGCAGATCCGAACGGAGTTCGGATGCGGGGGC
>NZ_JAAKZW010000377.1 GCF_011044995.1 Streptomyces mesophilus
CCTGCCCACCCACCCACCTGCACGCCGTGCACGCCGCCTGGCTCGGCCGAGCAGCCGGCTGCCTCCTCGGCAAACCCGTCGAGAAGCTGCCCCTGCAAGGGATCCGGGCCCTGGCCCAGGCGGCGGACAACTGGCCGCTCCGCACCTGGTTCACGGAGCGCGGAGTCCCCGCGGACTTGAGAGCCACGTACCCCTGGAACAGGAGAAGCGCGCCCACCAGCCTCGCCGAGAACATCGACGGCATGCCGGAGGACGACGACCTCAACTACCCCCTCCTGGGCCTCCTCCTGCTCCAGCGCCACGGCCGCCACTTCACCACCACCGACGTGGCCAAGCTCTGGCTCGACGAACTCCCCGCCGGCCGCACCTTCACCGCCGAACGCGTCGCCTACCGCAACCTCCTCGACGGCATCGAACCCCCGGGCACCGCCCGGCACCGCAACCCGTTCCGCGAGTGGATCGGCGCCCTGATCCGCGCCGACGTCCACGGCTGGACCAACCCGGGCAGGCCCGAAGCGGCCGCCGAACAGGCCCGCCGCGACGCCGAGCTCACGCACACCGGCAACGGCGTGCACGGCGCCGAGTTCATCGCGGCGGTCATCGCCGAAGCCGCCACCGGCGCCGACGTCCACCGCGCCATCGAGGCCGGCCTCACCGTCGTACCGCCGCAGTCGCAGCTGCACCGGGCGGTCACCCACGCCCGCCAACTGGCCCGCACGACAATGGACTTCGACGCGGTGGTCGACGAACTCCACCGCACCCACGCGGCCCACCACTGGGTCCATGTCCTCCCCAACGCGGCCGCGATCACCGCCGCCCTCACGCACGCCGACGGCGACTTCACGCACTCCATCACCCGCGCCGTGTCGGCCGGCTGGGACACCGACTCCAACGGCGCCACGGCCGGTTCGATCGCGGGACTCGTCGCCGGGCACCCCGACCGGCTCCCCGCGCAATGGACGGACCCGTTGCGCAACCATCTCTCCACCACCGTCGCCGACTTCGACGGCATCGGCTTCGACACCCTCGCCCAGCTCACCTTCCGGGAGGCTGAACGCTCATGAGACCGACTCCCCGTATCGCCGTACTCGGCTCCACGAACATGGATCTCGTCGCCTACGTGGCGAAGGCACCGGACCGCGGAGAGACCGTCACCGGACGGGAGTTCCGCACGATCCCCGGCGGCAAGGGCGCCAACCAGGCGATCGCCGCGGCCCGCGCGGGCGGCGACGTCACGATGATCGGGGCGGTCGGCGCCGACGACTTCGGGGTGCGGCTGCGCGGTGCGCTCGGCGAGTCCGGCGTGGACACCGGCCGGCTGCGTACGGTCGAGGGCGCGAGCGGCACCGCGCACATCGTGGTCGACGACGAGGGCGGCAACGCGATCGTGGTCGTCCCCGGCGCCAACGCCACCGTCACCGGCCTCGCCCCCGGCGACGCGGAGGCCATCGAGGCCACGGGCACGCTCCTGCTCCAGCTGGAGATCCCCCTCGACGGCGTGCTCACCGGCGCGCGGACCGCCCGCGCCCGGGGCGTACGCACCATCCTGACCCCGGCGCCCGCGCAGCCGCTGCCTGCCGAACTGCTCGCCGCCACCGACCTGTTGGTGCCCAACGAGCACGAGGCCGCGACGCTCACCGGCCGCACCGACCCGTACGAGGCCGCCGAGTCCCTCCTGGAACAGGTCCCTGAGCTGATCATCACGCTCGGCTCGGCGGGCAGCCTGTACGCGGACCGCTCCGGCACCCGGCTCACCGTGCCCGCGCCGCAGGTCAAGGCCGTGGACACGACGGCCGCCGGTGACACCTTCGTGGGGGCGCTGGCGGTGGCGCTCGGCGAGGGGCGCGCGATGCCGGACGCGCTGGCCTGGGCCTCGGCGGCCGCCGCGCTGTCGGTCCAGCGCCCGGGCGCCTCGGCCTCGATGCCGGCCCGCGCGGAGATCGACGCCGCCGTACGTCCGTAGCACCGACCCGGTACGTCCGTAGCACCCACCCCTGCGAAAGAACCCCAAGGACCCCATGGCACCCCCTCCCCCGCTCGCCGGTCTGCGCGTCCTGGACCTGGCCACCCTGTTCGCGGGACCCCTCGCCGCCACGATGCTCGGTGACTTCGGCGCCGAAGTGATCAAGGTGGAGCACCCCCGCAAGCCCGACCCGTCGCGCGGGCACGGGCCCGCGAAGGAGGGTGTCGGCCTGTGGTGGAAGCTGCTGGGCCGCAACAAGCGGACGATCACCCTCGACCTCTCGACGAAGGGCGGCCGCGAGACCCTGCTCAGGCTCGCCGCGACGGCCGACGTGGTCATCGAGAACTTCCGCCCGGGCACGCTGGAGAAGTGGGGCCTCGGTTACGAGGAGTTGAGCGGCGCGAACCCTCGTCTCGTGCTGGCCCGCGTCACGGGCTTCGGCCAGTTCGGACCGTATGCGCACCGTCCCGGCTTCGGGACGCTCGCCGAGGCGATGAGCGGTTTCGCGGCGATCACCGGGGAGCCCGAAGGGCCGCCGACGCTCCCGCCGTTCGGCCTCGCGGACTCCATCGCGGGCCTCGCGACGGCGTACGCGGTGATGACGGCGCTGGCCGGGCGGCAGCGCACGGGCCGCGGGCAGGTGGTGGACATGGCGATCATCGAGCCGATCCTGACGGTCCTGGGCCCGCAGCCGCTCTGGTACGACCAGTTGGGCTTCGTCCAGCCGCGTACCGGCAACCGCTCCACGAACAACGCCCCGCGCAACACCTACCGCACGGCGGACGGCAGTTGGGTCGCGGTGTCGACCTCCGCGCAGTCCATCGCGGAACGCGTGATGCACCTGGTCGGCCGTCCGGAGCTGATCGCCGAACCGTGGTTCGCGTCGGGCGCGGACCGCGCCGCCCACGCCGATGTGCTCGACGAGGCGGTGGGCTCCTGGATCGCCACGCGCACCCGCGCAGAGGTGATCGCGGCCTTCGAGCAGGCGCAGGCGGCAGTGGCCCCCATTCAGGATGTACGGGACGTCATGACGGACCCGCAGTACGCGGCCCTCGACACCGTCACCACCGTCGACGACCCCGAACTCGGCCCGCTGCGCATGCAGAACGTCCTGTTCCGCCTCTCGGAGACCCCGGGCTCCATCCACTGGGCGGGCCGCCCGCACGGCGCGGACACGGACGAGGTGCTCGGTGAACTCGGCCTGTCCGCAGGCGAGATCGACGAGCTGCGCACGGAGGGCGCCGTATGACCGCGAAGACCGGGAAGACCGGGAAGATCCCGCTGACGTGGCTGTACGTGCCCGGGGACCGGCCCGAACGCGTCGCGAAGGCCCTCGTGGCCGGAGCGGACGTGGTGATCGTGGACCTGGAGGACGCGGTCGCGGCGGACCGCAAGAGCTATGCGCGGGCGGCGACCTCGGAACTGCTCTCGGACCGCCACCACGTCCCGGTCCATGTGCGGGTCAACGCCCTCGACGGCCCGCTGGCCCGGCTCGACATCGAGGCGCTCGCGGACCGCCCGGGCCTGGCCTGCCTGCGCCTGCCGAAGGTGACCGCCCCGTCCCAGATCACCCGGGTCGCCGAACTCGCCGACTCTCTCCCGCTGTTCGCGCTCCTCGAATCGGCCCTGGGCATCGAGTCGGCGTACGCGATCGCGACGGCCCACCCGTCCCTGACCGGTCTCTCCCTCGGCGAGAGCGATCTGCGGGCGGATCTGGGAATCGCCGCGGACACGGGCCTGGACTGGGCCCGTTCTCGCGTGGTGTGCGCCGCCCGTGCGGCGGGCCTCGCGCCACCGCCCCAGTCCGTCCACACCGACCTGTACGACCTGAACGACCTCGCGGCCTCCTGTGCCCGCGGCCGGGCCCTGGGCTTTCTGGGCCGCGCGGCCATCCACCCCAGCCAGCTCCCGGTGATCGAGCGGGCGTATCTGCCCACCGCGGAGGAGATCGCGGCCGCGCAGGAGGTCACCAAGGCGGCGGCCACCGATGCGGGCGCGCTGGCTCTGCCGGACGGCCGTTTCGTGGACGCGGCCGTGGTGGCGGGCGCCCGCCGCACCCTGGCCCTGGCCGACCGCCGCCCCCTCGCGTAATTCCCTTGGTCGCGGCCCCGGCCCTGCGTACGCTGCCGCGGTGAGCCCCATAACCGAACGCCTCCGCGACACCACCGGCCGCACCGTCACCCTGCACGAGGTGACGGCCGACAACTGGCGGACCGTCGCCGACATCGCCCCGCTGGACTCCCAACGCGCCTTCGCCCCTGGCCTGGCGGCCCGCTATCTGCTCCTCTCCCTCCTCGAGGACGTCTGGCACTCGCTGGCGATCCACGCCGATGACCGGGTGGTCGGCCACGTCATGTGGGCCCGCGACGAGGACGGCTCCCACTGGATCGGCGGTCTGCTCATCGACGCCCGGGAACAGGGCAAGGGCCTGGCCCGCACGACGATGCGCACCCTGCTCCCGTGGCTCGCTGCCCAGCCCGGCCACTTCACGACCCGTCTGTCGTACGCCCCGGAGAACATCGCCGCGGCCCACTTGTACACCTCGCTCGGATTCACGCCCACGGGAGCGGAGGAGGACGGCGAGGTGGTGGTCGAACTCAGCCCACCCAGCCACCCCAGCCTGT
>NZ_JAAKZW010000378.1 GCF_011044995.1 Streptomyces mesophilus
CCTCCTCCCCCCAGCCCTCCGAATCTGCAAAGGCCGTCGAGCACCTCATGCCTGTGAAGCCCGTCGAGCTCGCCGCGCGTGCCGAGCTCAGTCAGTCCGCGGGGGCCGCCGAGGCCGCCGCCCCCGTCAGCACCCAGCTCGTCGACCTCTCCAAGGAGCAGGGGCGCAAGGGCCGTAAGGGCTCCCGGACCCGGCCCAAGGCCGCGGCCAAGCGGGCCGCCAAACCGGCCGGCACCGGCCCCTCGCGCGATGAGCACAGCGGTGTGCCGCCTCGCGGCGACCACCACGGTGAGCACCACGGCAATGCGGCGCAGCGCACGGACGGCCGAAGCGCCCGCCCCGGCGACGCGGCGGCGAAGCCCTCGGCCGCCCAGGCCACCGCGCTCGTCGACGAGACCCCCGACGGAGGGCTCGCCGGAGACGGGCCGCCCGGGCCGGGGAACAGCGACGGCGCGGAGGAGCACACGGGCCTGACGCCGGCGCAGGCCTTCGACGCGCTGTACGCGTTCACCGCCCCCGGTCTCGTACGGCAGACGTATCTGCTGACCGGACGGCGCGCGCTGGCGAAGGAGGCCGTGGAGCGCGCGTTCCACAAGGCGTGGGAGCAGTGGCCCGAGGTCGCCAAGGACCGGGACCCCGTGGGCTGGGTGCGGGCGGTCGCGTACGAGTACGCGCTCTCGCCCTGGCACCGCTTCCGGCGCGGCCACCGCCACCCCGACGCCCCGCCCGCGGAGCCCGAGGACCGCAAGCTGCTCGACACGCTCCTGAGCCTGCCGCCCTCGTACCGGCGCACGCTCGTCCTGTACGACGGTGTCGGGCTCGATCTGCCCGAGACCGCGGCGGAGACCGAGGCGAGCACCCCGGCGGCGGCGAACCGTCTGGTGCACGCACGCGAGGCGATCGCCGAGAAGCTGCCCGAGCTGTCCGACCCGGCCGAACTGCAGCGCAGGCTGGACGAGTTGGCGTGCGCCGAGAAGCTCGGAACGGGCAAGGCGACGGCCGTACGGGGCGAGGGCGAGCGGCGGGTGCGGTTCTGGACGCGGGCGGCGATCGCGTTCACGACGCTGATCATCGGGGCGTCGGCGATCACGTGGATCACGTCGGCGAAGGACTACGAGCCGAAGCAGGCCCCCGGCCAGAAGATCACCGGTGTGCCGGCGCGGCCCGGGCCGCAGATCCTCGACCACCGGGACAAGCAGCTCCGCGAGAAGCTGCGCGGCGAGCCGGGTGCGGGGCCGGAGCGGGTCCATCCGCTGGCCGAGTAGCCGCATCGCCCCGTTGCCCGGACAGACCCCTCCCTCCCGGGGGCCGAGCCCTATCAAGGCTATCGGCGCCCACTGACAACGCCCGGTCCACGCACGACGAAGGCCCGTACCCCTAGCAGGAGGGGCACGGGCCTTCGTACGAACTACGAACTACGAACTACAAATACGAGCTACGAGCTACGAACCTCAGCCGGCCAGGATCGCGCGCGCCAGCTTGGCCGTCTCGGTCGGGGTCTTGCCGACCTTGACGCCCGCGGCCTCGAGGGCCTCCTTCTTCGCGGCGGCCGTGCCGGAGGAGCCGGAGACGATGGCGCCGGCGTGGCCCATGGTCTTGCCCTCGGGCGCGGTGAAGCCGGCGACGTAGCCGACGACCGGCTTCGTCACGTTGGCCTTGATGAAGTCGGCCGCACGCTCCTCGGCGTCGCCGCCGATCTCGCCGATCATGACGATCAGGTCGGTGTCGGGGTCGGCCTCGAACGCGGCGAGCGCGTCGATGTGCGTCGTACCGATGACCGGGTCGCCACCGATGCCGACGGCGGACGAGAAGCCGATGTCACGGAGCTCGTACATCATCTGGTACGTCAGCGTGCCGGACTTCGAGACCAGGCCGATGCGGCCCGGCTTCGTGATGTCGCCCGGGATGATGCCGGCGTTGGACTGGCCCGGGGTGATGAGACCGGGGCAGTTCGGGCCGATGATGCGGGTCTTGTCGCCCTGCGACTTCGCGTACGCGTAGAACGCGGCGGAGTCGTGGACGGCGATGCCCTCGGTGATGACCACGGCGAGCGGGATCTCGGCGTCGATCGCCTCGACCACGGCGGCCTTGGCGAAGGCCGGCGGGACGAAGAGGACGGAGACGTTGGCGCCCGTCTTCTCGATCGCCTCGGCGACGGTGCCGAAGACCGGGATCTCGGTGCCGTCGATGTCGACCGACGTGCCCGCCTTACGCGGGTTCACGCCACCGACGATGTTGGTGCCGTCCGCGAGCATGAGCTTGGTGTGCTTCATGCCCGTGGCACCGGTCATGCCCTGGACGATGACCTTGCTGTCCTTGTTGAGGAAGATAGCCATGGTGGTGTCTGACCTCGTCCCTTACTTCGCGGCCGCGAGCTCGGCGGCCTTGTCGGCCGCGCCGTCCATCGTGTCCACACGCTGCACCAGCGGGTGGTTGGCGTCGCTGAGGATCTTGCGACCCAGCTCGGCGTTGTTGCCGTCCAGACGGACGACGAGGGGCTTGGTGACGTCCTCGCCCTTGGTCTTGAGGAGCTCCAGGGCCTGGACGATGCCGTTGGCGACCTCGTCACAGGCGGTGATGCCGCCGAAGACGTTGACGAACACGGACTTGACGTCCGGGTCGCCGAGGATGATCTCGAGACCGTTGGCCATCACCTCGGCAGAGGCGCCGCCGCCGATGTCGAGGAAGTTGGCCGGCTTCACGCCGCCGTGGTTCTCACCGGCGTACGCGACGACGTCGAGGGTGCTCATGACGAGACCCGCGCCGTTGCCGATGATGCCGACCTCGCCGTCGAGCTTGACGTAGTTGAGGCCCTTGGCCTTGGCCGCAGCCTCGAGCGGGTTGGCTGCGTCCTTGTCCTCGAGCGCCTCGTGCTCGGGCTGGCGGAAGTCGGCGTTGGCGTCCAGGGACACCTTGCCGTCCAGGGCCAGGATGTCGCCGGAGGCGACCTTGGCGAGCGGGTTGACCTCGACGAGGAGGGCGTCCTCGGCGACGAAGGTCTTCCACAGGACCTGGAGGACGTCGGCGACCTTCTCGGCCACCTCGGCCGGGAACTTCGCGGCCGTGACGATCTCGCGCGCCTTCTCCGGGTTCACACCGTCGTTGGCGTCGATGGCGATCTTGGCAACCGCCTCGGGGCGGTTGGCCGCGACTTCCTCGATGTCCATGCCGCCCTCGACGGAGGCGATGCAGAGGAAGGTGCGGTTGGTGCGGTCGAGGAGGTACGAGACGTAGTACTCCTCGGCGATCTCGGGGGCCAGCTCGGCGATCATCACCTTGTGGACCGTGTGGCCCTTGATGTCCATGCCGAGGATCTGACCGGCCTTCTCGACCGCGTCGTCGCCGTTGTCGGCCAGCTTCACGCCGCCGGCCTTGCCGCGGCCGCCGACCTTCACCTGGGCCTTGACGACGGACTTGCCGCCGAGGCGCTCGGTCGCGGCGCGCGCGGCCTCAGGCGTGTCAATGACTTCACCGGCCAGCACCGGTACACCGTGCTTGGCGAAGAGGTCCCTCGCCTGGTACTCGAACAGGTCCACGCGCGTCCGTCCCTTTTCCGTGTCGCGTCGGTCGCGTTTGATCGCGATCGCGTCTGTCGCGTTCGTTGTCTGCGGGCTGCGTCTGCATGTCTGCGTCTGCATGGGCGTGCCGCGAAGGGCAACGTGACGGCGCTGTCACTGAGGGAGGCGTACACGGTGGCCGTGGACGCGGCATGTCCGTCTCGCAGGTTATCGCCGAGGGACGTTGGTCCCTAAATCGCAGATCACACTGTGGCGGTGATAACAGTCACAGACTGTGGGGGCAGCTTCAGCGGACAGCTGCGGCGGGACCGGGAGAGCCGGCCGCGGGCCGGGCACCTTCGGGCGCGGGGGTCCCCGCCGAGCGCACGAAGAACAGCAGCCCGGCCCGCGGCCACGCAGGCGCCGGCCTGGCGGGCCGGCCGCCCGTCCGTCAGGACCGGCGGCCCCCGCCCGTCAGAAGCGGCCGGGGCGGCCGGTCCGCATCAGATGCCGGCCGTGAAGCCCGGGGTCACCGCGGAGGCCGTGCCCTGGGCGCCGGAGGCGGCGTTCTGGAGCAGCGGTCCGGCGTCGGTGCGGACGGTGTCCGTGAGGCCCTGGGCCAGCGGGGCCACCTCGGTCGTGACGCCGCGGGCCAGGCCGTCCACGTCGCCGCCGACGCCGGTGGCGAGTCCGGTCGCGGCGGTGCCGACGTCCTGGACGAGCGGCTGCACCTCGGAGACGACGACGTCGGCCACCGGCCGTACGTCCTCGACCACGCCGCCGGCGAAGGGCTGCACCTCGTCGGTGACCCCCTGCGCGAACGGCGTGACGTCCCCGCCCACGCCCTGCACCAGCGTCCCGGCGTCGAAGAGTGCCTGGCCGACGACCGGGAGCACCGAGTCGACGGCGGTTGCGGCGAGGGGCGGGAGCACGGAGGCGGTGGTCTCGGCGACGACCGGGTCGGCCGCTGCGAGGGCGCCCTGTGCCTGGGCGGGGGCCTGCGCCAGGACCGCCTGGGGGGCGAAGTCCGCGAGCGGGCCGAAGAGGTAGTCGATGTCGGCTTCGGGGGTGGGGAGTTGGG
>NZ_JAAKZW010000379.1 GCF_011044995.1 Streptomyces mesophilus
CCTTTGTGCTCGACGGCGCGCTCGGGACGTATTTGCGGGGGATGGGCGCCGTACTCAGTGGCGACGCGCGGGGGTTCGAGGCAGGCCGCGGCACCCTGCGCCAAGTGGTCGACGCCGCAGGAGAGGCGGACGAGGCCGAGCTGCTGCTGTGCGCCGGAGCCGCCGCCCTCGTCGTGGGCGACCTCGCCGCCGCCTGCCGTCTCGGCAGCCGCGCGCTGGCCGCGGCACGGGCACGCGGGCAGGTCACCGTGGTGCCCAGAGCCCTGGAGCAGCTCGCCTACGCGGAGTTGCGCGCCGGCCGGCACGCCCGGGCCCGCGCCCATGCTGAGGAAGGGTCGCGTGCCGCCCGCAGTGCCGGACGCCGCAACGACCTCGCGCACCATCAGGCGATCCTCGCCCTGGTCGCCTCCCTCGACCAGGACGCCCGCACCGTCGCCGAGCACGCCGCGGCCGCCGAAGGGACCGCCGCGCGGCACGGGCTCGTACAGACCTCGACGCTCGCCCAGTGGGCGCTCGGCCGCGCGGACCTGGCCCGGGGCCGGCCGCAGGAAGCGGCGGCCCGGCTGCATCCGCTGATCTCGCCCGGACGCGGCCGTGGCCACTTCGCGATACGGATGCTCGTGGTGCCCTGCTTCGTCGAGGCGTCCGTCCTTGCCGGCCGGGCCGAGGGCGCACGGGCCGCGGTGGAGGAGTTCGCGGTGTGGGCGGGCTTCGGCCATGACCCGCAGGCCCCGGCCCAACTCCTGCGCTGCCGGGCCCTGCTGGCCGCCGAAGCGCACCCGGCCGAGACGGCGGACCTCTACACCGAGGCCCTGGCCCGGCACGAGACGGCGGACGGCGACTTCGAGCGGGCCCGCACGGCGCTCCTGCACGGCAAGTGGCTGCGCCGCGCGCGCCAGCCCGCCAAAGCGCGGGACACGCTGCGCGACGCGCTCATCGCCTTCGAACGGTGCGGCGCCGGTGCCTGGGCCGCCCAGGCCGCGGCAGAACTCAGGGCGACCGGCGAGGCCTCGGCATCCCAACTCCCCGACCGCCTGGACGGGTTGACGCCGCAGCAGCTGAGGATCGCCCGTCTCGTGGCCGAGGGAGCCACCAACCGCGAGGTGGCCCGGCATCTGTCCGTCAGTCCGCGCACCGTCGACCATCACCTGCGCAATGTCTTCGCGACGCTGGGCGTACGCTCCCGCGTGGAGCTCTCCCGCGCCGTGGCGCGGGCCGACGGCGCCACGGCGGACGCGTGACCGAGAAACCTCGCCCGGACGTGAATCCTTTCCGCACCTCCCCGTCTCTCATCCGTGTACCGGCCGAACGGGCCGGGCGGAACCAGGAGGAGACGTAAAGGATGATCACTGCCCTCATCGTGATCGGAGCCCTGCTCGTGGGCGCGTGCAGTTGGCATCTCATGCGGCGTTACAGGAGCCGGAGTTGAACCGACGCTTCACCTGGCCGGACGCGCGGCTCATCCGGGCCGCGCAGGACGGCGACCTCACCTCGCTCACCACCGTCGTCATGGAATCGCAGCCGCACGTGCGCAAGTTCGCCCGCTCCCTGTGCGCCTCGCCGCAGGACGCAGAGGACGCCGCGCAGGAGGCGCTGATCATCCTCTACCGGAAGATCGGCACCCTGCGGGCCACGGGCGCGCTCGCCTCGTGGATGTTCCGGATCGTCCGCAACGAATGCCTGCGGCAGCTGCGGACGCTCGCCTCGCCGGTGCGGGCGGCACCTCAGGCACCGGAGTCGTCAGCCGAGGACGCGGTGCTGCACCGCCTCGAGGCGGAGCGGATCGCGGCCGCGGTCGGCGCCCTGCCGCGTGACCAGCGGCAGGTGCTGATCATGCGGGACGTCCAGGGGCTGCCCGGCAAGGCGGTCGCCCAGGCGCTCGGTCTGAGCACCGCGGCCATGAAGTCCCGGCTGCACCGGGCACGCGCGGCCCTGCGGGACGCGCTGGAGCAGCCGCCTGCGGAAGGAGAACTACGACCATGAACACCGTGCAGCCGGACTTCGCCAGCAGGTCCGTACCCCGCCACCTGGCGCGAGGGGCCCTCGGCTTCGGGCTGATCATCGGCGCGATCGCCCTGGTGCCCGTCGTCGGACCGGCCGCCCTGCTCGCGGCCCCCTTGGCCCTGATCGCTTTCCGCGGCTGTCCCACCTGCTGGGCGATCGGCCTCGTACAGACCGTCTCGCGGGGCAGGCTGGAGCGCCGGTGCGAGGACGGCGTGTGCAGCCTCACCAAGACCGCTCCCTGACGGCTCGGGGGCGGCGTCCGCGACGTGCGGCGGACCCGCCCCGCACGGCGCATGCGCCCCGTAAGGCCCTGCACGTCGCATGCGCCTCGTAAGGCCCTGCACGTCGCATGCGCCCCGTAGGGCCCTGCCCGGCGCATGCGCCTCGTAAGGCCCTGCACGTCGCTGACGCTCCGTACGGCTCAGATCCCGAGCTGTTTCGAGCCCTGCAGCCGCTCGATCGCTTCCTTGTCGCCCTCGACCTCGACCTTCGCCGACTCCTGCCGGCCGAGCAGGAACATCGTCAGCTCACCGGGCTCACCCGTGACCGTGACGACCGGGACGCCCTTGTGGGCGACCGCGGTGCGGCCGTCGGGGCGGCGCAGGACGAGGCCGACCGGCGACTTGCGGCCGGCCAACTTGGCGCCCTTCTCCAGACGGGACCACAGCACGTCCGAGAAGACCTGGTCGAGCGGGCGCGGCGACCAGTCCTCCTGGGCGCGGCGCACATCCTCGGCGTGCACATAGAACTCGACCGTGTTGGTCAGCTCGTCGAACTGCTTCAGGGACCACGGCGAGAAACGCGGCGGACCCGTACGGATGAGCTGGATCAGCTCCTCGTACGGCTTGTCCGTGTACTCCTGCATCACCCGGTCGAGGCGCCCCGCGAGCTGCTTGACGAACGCGCCGCCCGCCGCGTCGGGGCGGCGCTCGCGCACCACGACATGGGCGGCGAGATCCCGGGTCTGCCAGCCCTCGCACAGAGTGGACGCCTCGGGGCCCGCGGCCTCCAACAGATCGGCGAGGAGCAGCCGTTCACGCTTGGCATGGGTCGACATGGTGGCCAGGGTACGTCCGGCCCGGCAGTACGGCCATGGGACGCGGGCGTTGTCAGTGGGGGCCGATAGCCTTTGAAGGGCTCGGCCCCCGGGAGGGAGGGGTCTGTCCGGCCCACCGCGTCCGGGACCCGGACAGCGCCCCACGAGCACCCTCCGATCGCGCACAATGGGCCCCATGACCAGCACGCCCGGCACGCCAAGCGCCTTGGATCCTCAGATCGCCGCCCGCCTCAAGCGCGGCCCCGACGGGCTCGTCCCGGCGATCGCCCAGCAGTACGACACCGGCGAGGTGCTGATGCTGGGCTGGATGGACGACGAGGCGCTGCACCGCACGCTGACCACCGGGCGCTGCACCTACTGGTCGCGCAGCCGCCAGGAGTACTGGGTCAAGGGCGACACCTCCGGCCACTTCCAGCACGTGAAGTCGGTCGCGCTCGACTGCGACGCCGATACGGTCCTGGTCAAGGTCGACCAGGTCGGAGCCGCCTGCCACACCGGCGCCCGCACCTGCTTCGACGCCGACGTGCTCCCGCTCGCCCAGCCCTGACGCCGCCCCGCACCCTGACGCCGGCCACACAGCCCTGACGCTCCCACCGAAGGTCATCGAAGACACCATGGACCTCGAGACGTTCCGCAAGCTCGCCACCGACCGCCGCGTCATCCCGGTCGGCCGCCGCCTCCTCGCGGACGGCGACACCCCGGTCGGGCTCTACCGCAAGCTCGCGGCCGAGCGCCCCGGCACGTTCCTGCTCGAGTCCGCCGAGAACGGCCGCTCCTGGTCGCGGTACTCGTTCATCGGCGTCCGCAGCGCCGCCACCCTCACCGAGCGCGGCGGCCAGGCGCACTGGCTCGGCACGCCGCCCGTCGGTGTGCCGGTGGACGGCGACCCGCTGCAGGCGCTGCGCGCCACGGTCGAGGCGCTGCACACCCCGCACGACGTCGCCGAGGCCGAAGGACTGCCGCATCTGTCCGGCGGCATGGTCGGCTATCTCGGCTACGACATCGTGCGCCGGCTCGAGAAGATCGGCCCCGGCGAGCGCGACGACCTGAAGCTGCCCGAGCTGACCATGATGCTCACCAGCGATCTCGCGGTCCTCGACCACTGGGACGGCAGCGTCGTCCTGATCGCCAACGCCATCAACCACAACGACCTCGACACCGGCGTCGACGAGTCCTATGCGGACGCCGTGGCCCGCCTGGACGCCATGGAGGCCGACCTGTCGCGCGCTGTCGTACAGGCGCCCGCCGTACTGCCGCCGTCCGAACTCCCGGAGTTCGACGCGCCGTTGTGGGGCGGCGAGCAGTACCAGGAAGCCGTCGAGGACATCAAGGAGCGCATCCGCGCGGGCGAGGCCTTCCAGGTCGTGCCCTCGCAACGCTTCGAAACGGCTTGTACGGCAAGCGCGTTGGACGTCTACCGGGTGCTGCGGGCCACCAACCCGTCCCCGTACATGTACCTGTTCCTGTCTCTTATACACAATTTA